>JAJYHY010000055.1 GCA_021784555.1 bacterium | reverse complement strand
CGGAGGGATGTGCCGGTTCGGCTTCATGGGCGCTGTCGCTCGATACACGGCGGCGGAACAGGTCCCGGTGGCCAGCGATGCCATCAATGATTTGGCCGAGGGAACGCAGGACGCGGTGAAGACAGTCGCGCGTGCCGCGGCTGAAGGCCTTAAAGAAGCCCGGTTGGACGGGAACCCGCCCCACGAACCGCCCGCCTGATAATCGCAGAGCCTGGGCCGGGTTTCAATCCAGAGAACCAATATCCCATGACTGCTTCACAATCAGAGTGCGGGAATCCTCTCTCCCGGGAGTCCGCATTTTCCTCATTCTTGGCTTGCCTCAAAGCCCTCAACCCAGCCGCTCGGCTGGTGTGCAGTTTGGCCCTATCCAGTGTGGTTGGTCTGGTGAATTTAAGGCGGAGTCGCACGGGACGGGGCCGTTTCTGACGGAGGCGCCAGCGGAGGAACTCCGAGCGTGAGGAGGATGGTGAGTTGGGCGTCCTGCTGGCCGGCGGCCTCGATGCTGACGACGCCACCCATGGCCTCGGCCAACTGCCAGGCGACGGCAAGGCAGGCCTCCTCTCCGGCGAATCGCGAAGCCTGCAAAGTGTAGGAGGCGGCAGCAATCCTTTGCAGGTGGGAGGTGATATCGAGCGATTCAGCCGTCCACTTAGCGGAAAACCGGGCCCGGAGTTCGACAATCCGTTCGGCCCCGGGTGTGGCGCAAACATCAAGACCGAGACTCTGGAGGCTGGCGAGCTTCAGGAGGGAGTCAGTGACGAGCGTCAACAATTGATGGATGTGAGTTGCGTCGCCCAGGAGTGGCGTGGTGGCGCCGCCGGAGATCGAAGCATCAGCCTTAGCCCCAGCTTGGGCGGCCAGCCGGATGAGTTCAAACGGGCCCCCGGTAATCTCAGCGAGCCGGAACGGAGAGACAGTGAAGACCGGTTGCTCGAGCATCGGGCCCTTTGAGGAGACCGTTTGGAGTCGGACCGTCATGGCCGCATCGACGCTGGCCTTGAGCGCGCGTAGCAACTCCCGCTGTGGACTGGACCAGGAGCTTAGCAGGAGCAGCGAGACGAGTCTGGTAATACTCTCGGCGGTTTGACGAGCGGTTGCGGCGCACTGCCGCGCGATTTCCGAATTCGCGCGAAAGGCCTCGAGTACACTATAACGCAGGGCCGCCGATTGCTCGCGAGCTTTCTGGACCCGACGGCAGGAGGCTGCAAGCTCCTGCCGCGCCTGTTCTTGGATTCTCATCAGTGCAGCCTCCCTGGCCTCCGACTCGTGGAGGCGCGAGCACAAGGCAGACTGGGCGAGAACCAACTCGTTATTGGCGGCGATCACGGTTTGCAGCTCGGTTTGGAGGGGCGCAATCGCCTCCTCTCCTCTCGAGGTTCTTTCCAGTTTTTCCCTGATCTCCTGCTGGTTCGCCAACTCAGTCCTGTCATCATGATCGCCTCGGCCAAGCTCCCTGCCATCGCCATTACCCCCCTCGACCGCCGAAGCAAGGACAATGGGAACGGGATTCGATTTCCCGCCGGGGGTGGGACTAGGTGCCCGATCAGGGGGGGCCGCCATTGCCGAGGCATCGGCCTCAGGCGTCCCGGGGCTGGATGAGGCGACTTGCGCGTCCTGCCGCTCGTGCTGCGACTGGCCGGCTGCCGGCGTCGGCGACGGCTGCTGAATGTCCGGCACTGCGATGCGCCGCCTGAGGGCCAAGGTGAATGCCTTGACTGCAACCTCCGCCGCGATAAACGGCTTGGCGAGGAGATCATCCCCACCGCTGAGAACCGATTTGGAGCGCGTCTCGAAATCGGAGAGCACCGTCACGAACACGATGGGGGTGGCATGATGGTTGGGGATCCCGCGCACGGCAGTGGCAAACGCAAACCCGTCCATCTTGGGCATCATGACATCCGTGAAGATGACGTCGAAGGTCTCCCTCGCCAGGCAATCCAGCGCCTCTTCCGCGCCGCCAAAGGCGCTGAGCTTCAGATCACCGCTGCTCAGGGCCATTAGCAGGGCCCGACGGCACACCGGGTCGTCGTCCAAGACGAGCATACGCAGAGGCGTGACCTCGATTACGCGGCAGCGGGTGCTCGAACCAGCGAGATGGACCAGCAAATCAATCGCATGGGTAATTGTTCGCAGTGTGGAGGCGTTGACCTTCTCAGGATCGCGCAAGAGTGTGCCGGAGAGCTTCGCAAGGAGGGAACTGAACGAGGTCAACACCTCCCATCCCGCCGCATTAATGATGCTTCTGAGGCTGCAAGCCTGTTCATACATCAGCTCCAGAACCGCGCCACGTTCCCCGCCCTCAACCATCCTCGAAAGACGCCGAACAGACTCCGAGAGATTCCGTAGTGTCTGGATGGCAGCCCGGCGAGCGTCGCCTTCTTTGGCCACCCAAGGGGAGGTGTTCTGGAACAGGCTCGCGGCCGCCTCTTGGGCACCGTCTGCCGGTGGAGCACTGCTGGGATATGCATCGTCCATTACAGGGCCCACAGTAGAGCAAGATTGATGCCAACCCCGCCAATGCACAACACCCTATTCCGTGCTTTATCGCAAACTGTATCCCATGAAGGCTCTGTTCACGGGAACGGCCTGGCTGCCGTCCACAATCCGGACAACCCGAACTGTCTCCAAACGGGACACCCTGACCGAACGTTCTGCAGCCCAAAGGCGCCTTGTCCTTGACGAATCGCACTACCCCATCTGACTTTCATCATTACGAATACAACGATTCAGCCTGATCGATCCGATGTTGATGGGCTAGAGCAGCGACCTTGAGAGCCAACTCTTCGGGAAAGATTGGCTTCAGAATCAACTCTGCGTCTTGCCTCGGTATGTTGGGATCATCCGCCGCGTCTTGACCCTTTCTCGCGAGGTAGAGCAGCGGTGTCCGACCATATCGAGGCATGGCGCGCAACAGCCGAACGACATCCGGGCCGCTGAGGGGCCCCAGGCCAGGGTCGAGGAGGATGACATCATAGTGTTCATCCACCAGCAGATGCATGGCATCGACCTGATCGTGCGTCCATGTGGCCTCGACTTGAACCCGGTGCAGGGCCGCTACGGCCAAGCGGCTCACGACGGAATCATCATCCAGAATGAGGACCTGCGGCGGCGGCCGCGAGCCAGGGCCTGCTTGGCAACAGGCTTGCTTGGCCACTAAACGGGAGAGCACCCCAATCGCCGCGCTGACGGTGGTCAGGACCGAGCTCCTGGCCCGAGACGGCTTGGCCGTGAGTTCAAAAAGCAAAGCCTCCAGGGCGCCGGCGAGCATGGAGATCTCTTTTGAGCCTGTCCGGCGCGCGGTGGCTGCGAAGAAGTGTACCCGGTGATGCAAGTTCCGCAGGCGGACCTCGCGCTGAGCGGGACCCGCCGCTTGAATGAGATCGTGGCCCAATGCGCTAATGGCGGCGCAGGCGGCGGCGGCCGCATCAAGAAAGCCGCGGCTCGCCTCACCGCCAGCTTTTGGGACCGCGCACTTTCCAAGGGTCGTCCGAGGCCAGTTTGGTACCAGGAGACCGGGGGGGTTGTCCTCAAGCGGCAGTTCCTGGCGTAGCGGACTTGCGGCCTTTGGAAGCTCCTCGATCGCGACAGGCTTGGTCCCCTGAACCGTGGAATCCTGGATTCCGCCAGCCAGAGTCTGCCGGATGACGCCGGCGAGGACCGACGGTGAGCAAGCCGCCTTCAGCAGTGCTCTGCGGACACCGGGTACGGCGCTCGCCGCCTCCATGATGACGTTCGAGAGCACAACGACGGGCACCTTGGCCAGATCGGCTTGGGTGGAGGTGAACTTCATCACATCAGCGCCGCTGAGCTTGGGCATCATCAGGTCCAGCACCACCAGGTCGATCTTCCGAGTACGGAGGATTCTAATGGCAGCGAGTCCGTCCTCAGCCAGCGCAGTCTCAAAACCGCACTTCGCGAGGCTCTTCTCGTAGATCCGCCGCACGACCGGATCATCGTCCACCAGAAGGATAGTACTCATTGGTTGGCCTCAGAGCCACAGGCCCCGCAACGGTCCGGCTCTTGGAGATGAACAGGCCAGGACCCGTGGAGCCGCGCAAGAACGCGCTGTCTTTCTGAAAGTTCCTGCTGGTGTGGTTTACCATCGCACCAACCGCAGGCGATAGAATTGGCCTTGACGAGCGGGATTGCTGATAACGGTCTGGTGCAAGTAACCGTCGCCGGAGATTTCTCCCAGCGCCATCCATGGCCCGCTGGCTGCGGGAGCGGCCTCGAGCTCATAGGTCTTTCCCGGCGCGGTAAGCCAGCTCAACGCGACGCCCGGCGCTCCAGTCTTGGAGGTATTTATCGAGGTGCTCAGAGCCAAGTGAGAAAGCGGATTGCTGGGGTCGGTTCCAGCCAGGTATTCCTGCCAATTCGGAACGCCATCCCCATCCGGGTCGGCGTTGTCGGCGGCCTGCGGACTGTCAACGCTGCCGAAGAACTTGATCTTCCACTCGTCCGAGGTCATTGAGGGGGCTTGTTTCGCCGGCGATGCGACCCAGAGACTCGCCGGAAGGCTTTCGAAATTATACTGGGTCTGGAGGTCGGGCGCGCCATCGCAGTAGGAGAATCGCAGGGCGTAGGATTGACCGGGCTGGCTGCCCGCCGGAATCGTGCATTGGACATAGCCGAGGAGGTTGCTCCCTTCCAGGGATGGCGTGAAAGAGCCGGTCGGCGGCCATGAGCAAAGCACGTCATTGCCGTAAGTCTGCACGGTCGGTGCAGCGCCCATCGCCGGTGTAAACACTACGGGCTGGGTCACAGGCGGGGCGCCGTTGGCCGGCTCCAGCGCGACACGGAACTGGAGGCCGGCAACGGTGTACCCCGGCAGGACCTGCAAGGAGACCGGGACAGAATAGGTGTGGTCCGGCAAGGCGTTGGTGATGCTGCCGCCCTGGAGTCTGGCCTGGCACAGCCAGACCTGGCCCGGAGGAAGAGGACTTGCCGCCTTGGGTTTGACACGATTGTTGGGCAGGCTCATAGACCAATTCGTCAGGGTGCCGCCAGCGGCGTGGGCGCGCACCCAGTTCTGGTTGTCCAGGCGCAAGGAGCGGTTCAGAATGGTTATCCAATCCAAATACCGGATCTGGCCATCGCCGCCAACAATGCCGGGAGCATCGGGAGGATAGGCGTCCATGGCATTAAAGGCATCGCTGAAGGCCGGCGGCACATGGATACCAAATGAGGCCATGCGCGCATTATTGACGTCGGCGTTGTCGAGGTTGCCATTCCCGAAATCGCCGGCATTGTACCAACGGCCCACAGAGGAATCACCGATCAGGTAAGGGATATTGGTCACCGTGATGGTGCGGCTGGGAAGCGGGCTAAGGGGGATGCTTCCCTGCCAATCGTCTCTCGTGCCGGAGACCTGGAGGATGGAGATCGTGTAAGTGTCGCCCGGGTGCGCGGAGTTGGGGATGGGGACAATAGCGTTCATCAACACGCCAAAGTCCTGCAGGTCCATCCCATTGGTCGGAGCCGTCGAAGCAAAGGCGGCCCCGCTGGCCGGGCCAGATCGGTAGCTCGTATAGGTGAAGTGGGTCTCGCTGCCATCGGCATTGACAACTACCGGCACGAAGTCATTGGGCGTAATGTCGATGGCGGTGATGTCGTCTGTCAAAGGCGGCGCGTTGGGCGAAGAGGGCGCAATTTCAAGCCGGAATTGCAGGGTCTTCAGGGGCTGGTTGGGGGCCAGATCGGCGACGACCGGCACGATGAGGCGCGAGCCGATGCCCCCGGCAACGTCGGTCGGCACACCGACCGTGTTCGTCGCAAAGCTCTGGCCACTGACGATGTCGCTAGGCAGCGTGTCGGGCGCAAACGCCCGCGCCCGGATCAGGCGCAAATCCGAGGACGGGTAGTTGATTTGGTCCACCTCGATTGGCCCTGTATAGAGGGGGCTGTTGGTGCCGGGGTCGCTGCCGTCAGTTGTGTAATAAATGGCTGCCCGGGGATTGTTGACCGAGAAGGTCACCGTGCTGCCATTGGGGAAATAGCCGCTGGATGGGCTCATGGAGGGCGTATCGACCTGGATGGCGTAAGTGTTGGACACGGTCGTGCTGGACGTCATCTGACCGAGGAAACCCACCACGGTGAGCAGCGCGTTTGTGCTAAGGGTTAGGGGGCCGCTGTAGAGGGGGCTGCTGGTCGTGGGGGCTGAGCCATCGGTGGTATAGCGCAGGGCGGCGTTGGCCGTAGCCGAACTGATAGTAACCGTTACAGAATCGATGTTCGTGCTGCTCATTGGCGTAACGATCGGAGGGGCGACGACCAGGTTGAAGTCGGCGCTGCCTGTCGGACTATCCGCAAAGCCGGTTCGAAATGCCTTGGCCTTGAGTGTCCCGTTTGCCGCAAGGGCAAAGGGCCCGGTGTAAAGGGTGCTGCTGGGCGTCGGGTCTGTGCCATCGATGGTCCAGTAAATTGCCGCATTGGCGGTGAGGCACGACATGCTCACCGTGACCGGGCTATTGTTACTGGCACCGCTGGGGGAGATAACGGGCATGGCACATGCCAGGCTCACGGGGACACTGACAGTCTTGCTGTCGGCGAAGCCTGCCCGGAAGCTCTTCAGGTTAAGCGTGCCGCTTTGGGCGGCGACAATCGTTCCCAGGCCATTGTTCAGATTTAGCTCAGCGCTGGCCGGGGTCGGCTCGCTGCCGTCGGTCGTCCAATACACGCGGGCGTTGTCCGTCGGCTCGGCGACCGTGATCGTCACCGGGTTCACATCCGAGGCGGAGGCGGGTGTGGCTACGAGGTCGGCCACGAAAAAGGTGAAGGAATTGCTAACGATCTGGCTCGCCTCATAATCTGGCGAATAGGCCTTATAGAGCAACGTGACCGCATTGCTCGAGCCGCCGGCCAACGTCAGCGACATGGCGGCAGGCGTCAGTGGCGTGGGAGCCGTGCCATCGATGGTGTAACGGTAGGTGATATCGCTGGAAACCGAATCGGTAAAAGTGAGGTCAACGGCATTGCTGAAGGCCCCGCCGGGGGCCGCCGTGCCATTGGCCAGAAGAGTCGGTGCGGGTAACTGCACGCGGTCAATCTTACGCAAAGCCTGATTCTTCAGATCGGCCACCAAAATGGCGCCTTCCGCGTCCAGAGCGATACCAACCGGAGAATTGAAGCGGGCGTCGGTCAAGGTCCCATCCACCAGGCCGGGCGCCGCAGGCGGAGGCGCGCCCGCAAACGTACTTACCGAGTAGCCATGCACGCAATCACAGGCTTGAAGCTGGCGGATCGTATTATTGCCGGTATCGGCGATAAGCAAGCCTGTCTGGCCGCCGAGCCAGAGGAGACCGCGCGGGCCGTTGAAGGTCGCGCTCAGGGCATCCCTCGAATCGGTACTGCCCGCAACCCGAAACTGGCCGGCAACGATGTTGGTCGTGTAAAGTACCGTGGCCGAACCGCTCGTACGAGTGATGGTCACGAGTTGAATGACATCGTCGAGGGTGTCGGCCACCCAAATTTGCTGCGTTGTCTGCGTCACGCCTTGTACGACGGATGTGACGGTATCGCCAACGGCGACTCCGGCGGGCTTGTAGAAGCCGGTGGCCAGCGTTTTGACTTGGCCGCTGGTGTCAAGGCTCCGGAGCGCGTTGTTAAAGGCATCCGCAATATAGATCGTGCCGCTGGCCGGGTCTATTGCCAGGCCGGCGGGAAAGTCAAATCGCGCATTTAGCGCCGCTCCGTCGAGAAAGCCCTGGGTGCTCCCCGCCAATGTGGTCACCTGCCAACACGCTGGGTCAATGAATCTGAGCAGATGATTTCCCGTGTCTGCCACAATCGGCCCATTGGTTCCATCCAGTTGCCCCCAGACGATCCCCGACGGGCTAAGCAGTGGACTAGGGTCGGGCGGCGCGCCCACGCCGACCCAAAGGTTCGCGGTGGTCGGATCGTACCTCAGTACACGGTTGTTCATGCTGTCCGTGATGTAGTAGGCGTTGTTCGACAGATCGACAGCCACTCCGTAGGGCTCGCCCTGGCCGGAAACGACCGTGCTGACGTTTTGGCCCTGGACGTTCGAGCCGAACAGCCCGAGAGCCAGGCAGGAGGTCAAAAGTCTCTTCATAATTCGTATTCCTGCTTCCTGAGATGTCAAAGCATTGTTCTTCATAGCCGCTGGTCGTGAGAAAGCTCTCCGGACGCCAAAAGACTTAACGGAGATTTGCCTAAGCAACCCTCGTGCCACGGTTCGGAAACCGGCGCCGTGCGCTGAATCGCGCCTCACACGAGGAGGTTTTCCGCAACGACTGCCAATTCACGAAACATCAGCGGCAAGGAGTGTCTCGTTCTGGTACGACCCTGGTTCGACCGATGCCTGCGCCCCAGAATCACTGCCAGGACCCGATGAAGGCCCTGGAGCGGCAAGCAGTCCGCGCGACGAGCGCGGGATTTTGCGTGGGCTAATTCCTTCATTTTACATAAAAAAAGGCTTGTGTTTCACGCGGAAAGATGTAAATGTAATCGCGATATGAGAATTACAGTGGATATCGATGACATCGTGGTTGACGATTTGATGAAAATAACAGGTGAAAAAATGAAAAGTCCAGCCGTCAGCAAGGCGGTGGAGGAATTTGTGAAGCGCAAGAAGGCCAAGGAATTTGGGCGCATGTTGCGCGAGGGCGCCTTTGATTATCCGGTGACTAACGAAGCTATCGAGCGGATGGATGTCTAAGGCGGTATGGTCCTCGTCGATTCATCGGTGTGGATTGAGGCGGCCCGCCGCAAAGGGGACCTCGCCTGCAAGGTGGCCTTGGAATCGCTCCTGGAAGGATATGAAGCCGCATGGTGCTCTACCGTGCGGCTAGAGGTTTTGGGGGGCGCCCGCAAACAGGAGCGGAAGAGGCTGGCAGATAATTTCGCCGTCATTCCCTACGTTCAGGTAACCGAAACGAGTTGGGAACTGGCGCTGGGGAACGCATGGCGATTGCAGGACGTGGGCCTGCAAGTGCCCTGGAACGACGTGCTCATCGCCAGTGTTTCTGTCGAACACGGCTGGCGAGTGTATGCGCGGGACAAGCACTTCGATCTCATGTCGCAGGCTATCGGAATCCGGCTGTACCAACCGGGCTACGGAGGGAGCTTCGCCGCTGAACCGGCGGGATGATCGGGATGCGGTTCCCGGAAAACGGGAGAAACAGTGTGCCAAAACCCGACGGCCTAAAATGAGAATGCGCTGAAGAGAGAGCGCAACTCCTCATCGACCATTGAGGCGTCCGCAAGGGTCTGGGCGATTTCCGCGCGCAGGAGTTGGCGGTAGTGGCGCCGCAGACGGTGAACGGCCACTCGCACGGCGCTCTCAGTCAACCGCAGTTCCGCGGCAACTTGAGCGTAAGGAATGGCGCCGCGCTCGAACATCAGGAAGGGCTTTAAAACCTCAAAGGACCTCTCCTTACCCCCGGCTGAGTTCTCCTCCCGGAGCCGGCCAACGACCTTCTCCAGTAACATCATGGCCCAAGCGCGGTCATAGAGTCTGTCCGGGCTCAGTTGGTCCACCGGCTCGATTTGGTAGCGCGTCTCGGCATCCTGCCAATCCAGGGAGAGGGGTTTTTCGCGCCCGCCTCGTTTTTGCCGGGTTGCACGGTCCTTCTCGTTCGAGAGGTAGTGCTTGAGCGCCGCCAGCAGGAAAGCGCGAAACCGCCCTTTTTCGCTCCTCAGTCCCTCCAGGTAGTTCCGGCTGAGAAAGCTGGCGAAAAAGCCCTGGGTGAGGTCTTCGGCGTCCTGTTTCGAATATCCATGCCGACGAACGAAGGCATAGAGGGGATACCAGTAGATTCGGCAGAGTTCTTCCAACGCGCGGTCGGCCTCCGGTGTGCTCCGCCGGCCCGCCGCCAGCACCACCGTCCAATGGGTTGTGGCAAAAACATCGGTCGAGGACGCTGTGGTCGAGCGTTCTCCCCGGGAGGAAGGATGCTGGGAATCGGTCGTCACTGCGGCGCCGGGGTTTTTTCCGCGTCACTGACCGCGGATTTCAGGCGCGGGTCAGCCACCAGCGCGAACGCCTCATCGCGGATATGGTCGGCCTCCTTGTTATGCCCGGTTTTGACAAGGATTAGGATGAGTTGGCGGGTTCGGTTTATGAAGAAGCGGTCTGCCGTTTTCGGTGGTGTCGGCAGACGAAAATCGGAGACCCCTGCCGGCGAAGAGGGCGCTGCCAAGCTCCCTTCCGTCCGTTTCTGGAGGTCCCAATCCCGGTGTATCTGGCTGAAAGCGGACTCCGGGTCGCCAATGCACGTGAGGCAGAGGGTGTAATCGCCGTGTTTCGCGAGCAACGGTTCCGCGACAATGAAACACTGCCGCGCCAGCTCAGGGTCTTGCTCCTGAATCCTCTTGAATAGGTCGTATGTCACATTGTCTTCTTGCAGGCATCCATCGATCGAGGACACGTCCATGAAGAGGTCAAGATTGCCGTAGCCGAGTCGAAAGCGCTCAAGGTCATTCGACCGAATTGCGTACAACGCTTGCTTCGCCGGCGGATAAGGCCGCGCCAGCTCAGCCCAGTCGGAGAGCAGAAATGATCGCCGCACGGCGGAGAGGTTGGGGTCATACTTCAGGGCGTTGTTCCAATACCACTCGTAATTCTCCAGTGCGTCCTCGTACCGGCCCTCCTGCCGCAACTGGTTTGCCAGGCTCCGAATCTGGCTCGGATCGGGTTTCCTGTTAAATGGAGGAAAAGCCAAGACGGAAGGAGAAGGGAATTGGGCCGAGAACGGGGGAGGCTCGAGCTGAAAATCCAGTCGCTCATGGCGCTTGTCATCGAAACGGTCGGGGCTATTGGTCACTATCCCGGTAGAGTACCGCGACAGCAAGGCCATGACGACGGCTCCGGCGGGCGGCAGGACTGGGACCACCAGAGCGTAATTGCCGTTGGTATCGGTGCGCGTCTGTGCGAGTGACCTCAGCGCGCCCAACTGCGTAAGCAAGATATCGACCCCAGCCAATGGCTTCCCATTGTCGGCATTGGTCACTCTGCCGCTTATGAGGTATTTCCGCGGGAACGTCGTCATTCCCATGCGCAGCATCACCAACGGCGCAAGGACGCCGGCAAGCACCAACGTCAGGACAAGCGAGCCCCACAAAAGAACCCCGCTCCGGGTTGCCCTCTGACCCCCTTGCTGCGACCGGGCCTGGAGGAAAGCGCCCAGAGGGATGCCCAAGAGGATGGCCGCGACAGCCAGAGCGACACCGCCCACAAAGACCCAATGCAGCAAAGGCGCGGCCCATGGCTGAAAGAAATCCCAGGCGCGAGGATCGACGACGCGACGGCCCACGGCATAAGCTCCCCGAGCATCGCCGCCATAAGCCCAACACCCGATAGAGCCTCCGCCCATGGCAATGAGGCCAATCGCCCACCCGCCAAAAGCTGCCGCCAGCGCCAGTGCCAGGCCGCCGATGGCAATCACACCAAGAGCAGATGCGCCAATCGCAATGCCACCCACCGCCAGACCCCCGAATGCTATGGCACCCATCGCCAGGCCGCCAATGGCCAACCCGCCGCGGGCGAAGTTGCCAATGGCGACAATGCCCGTGGCGACGCGTCCCCTTCCGGTGGCCGGGTCCCAACCCGTTGCCACATGCAGCAGCGGCAGGCCCCAGAGCGTAGCCCTGGAACGGTATTCGACGCCACCCGCCCTTCGGGGAGTAGGAATTGTCGATGGTGTTCCCGCGGGAGGCGGTGAGCCGGCGGGTTGGCCGGTCGCAATGCCCTCCACCGCGCTTTTGACCTCGCTGGCCTGCTGATAGCGCCGCTCCGGCTCCTTTTCCAGCGCGTGCAGCACCACCTCGTCCAGGCGCACATCAACCCGCACGCGTCGGGAGGGCGGAGCGAATTTCCCGAGCGGCAGCTCACCGGTGAGCATTTCGTAGAAAACGACGCCGAGCGAAAAGATATCCGCGCGATGATCGACTTCCAAAGGGTGCTCAATCTGCTCGGGCGCCATGTAGTGCGGCGTGCCCATCACCTGTCCTTCGCCGGTCAAGCGCCGGTCTTCTTTTTCGGGCGCGAGGATCTTCGCCAGGCCAAAATCGGCAATCTTCACCCTGCCCTTGCGATCCACGAGCACGTTTTCCGGCTTGATGTCTCGATGCACCACGCCTTCATCGTGGGCATACTGAAGGGCGTCGCAGATCTGCGGCACGATCTGGAGCGCCTCGCGCGGAGAGAGCCGGCCGGTCTTCTGGAGTTGGCGCAGGTTCACCCCATCGACAAACTCCATGACAAAAAAGTGCAATTCATCCACCTGGCCGAATTCATGAACCCCAACGATGTTGGGGTGGTTGAGTCGTGCCAGGGCCCGCGCCTCTCGCGTAAACCGCTCCGCGAAACCAGGAGACGCTCTGCCGCCCTGCGCCGGGAGGATTTTCAGCGCCACAAATCGGGCTAATGCCGGTTGGCGCGCTTTATAGACGGCTCCCATCCCGCCCTTTCCAAGAAGGCAGAGGATTTCCAATTGCGGAAAGAGCCGGGCGACTTCCGCCACAGAAGGTGGTTCGAAGGGTTTGGCTCCCGGCTCCGGGTTGGTATCGGAAGCTGCGCCCTGCTTTAAAAGACAAGCGGGGCAAAGCCCTCCCAAGGCGCCCGCGGGTAGCGACGCTCCACATTGCGGACATCTTCCGGCTTCAGTTGGCTTCACTTCCTCTGTATTCATATAGGATCCCCAGAAGCAAAACCCGAAAAATGTTACTGGAAATCTGGGGCGACCAATCCCGAATGCGTCGGCTGTCATGATCACCGGTTTCCACCGAAATCCGGAATTCGACATGAATGTGGCAGCGCCTTGTTCGGACCTGCATATCCGGGAGAATGAGGGGCGGCGCCGAGGCACTCGCCCCGCCGCACGTTGGACGTTTCTATTAGGAGTCGTGGGGATTGCAATCAGATAATGTGATGTATTAATGATCGCAAGAAAGGAGATGTGATTGCCAATACATGGTGAGCATCGTTTGTTAATCTCGCATTAATCTAAACACTGACGGCCTCTGGCGCCTGTTGCCCCGGCCGCGCTGGACTATGCGCTTGCTTTTGGTAGAAGACGAGAAGAAGGTCGCCGATTTCATCGCCCGCGGCCTGCGGGCCGAAGCGTATGCGGTCGATGTGGCCTCTGACGGGACAATGGGTTGGAAGCTGGCCTCGACGGTCGAATACGACGTGGTAATACTGGACCTGAGGCTGCCGGACCTCAGTGGCGCCGAGTTGCTGCGCCGGTTGCGGCAAAAGACGAACCAGAAGCCGGTGCTGGTCTTGACAGCGCAGGATAGCACGGAGGATAAGGTCGAGACCCTTGAAGCCGGGGCCGACGACTATTTAACCAAGCCGTTTGCATTCGCCGAACTGCTGGCGCGCGTAAAGGCCCTTTTGCGCCGTCCGGTTGAGAAGCGCAACGACGTCTTACAGGTAGGGGACCTGGAAGTGGACCGGGCAAAGAAGCAGGTGCATCGGGCGGGCAGGCGCATCGACCTGACGGCGAAGGAATACGCCCTGCTGGAATACCTGGCCGCGCATCCAGGCCAGATGCTGTCTCGCACCCTCATCATCGAGCATGTGTGGGACGCGAGCTTCGAAGGCCTCACGAACGTGGTGGACGTCTATGTGCGCCACTTGCGGGCCAAGATGGACGACCCGTTCGAGCGGAAGCTGATCCGGAGCGCCAGAGGAGCCGGCTACTGTCTTACGGACGAGATGGGATGATGAACTGGCGCTCGATTCGGTGGCGGCTGACGGCCTTGTATGCGGCCTCGTTGAGCGGTATCCTCATCGCGTTGGGAGGCCTGCTGGCGGGGGCGGCAGGCGACTGTCTCAAAGCCAACCTGTCCCGGACGCAACTGCGGCGCGCGCGGCAAATCGGCCAAAGCCTGGCTAGAATGGACCTAACGGGCGCGGGGCTCGCCGAGGACCTCGACTCGCTTTACGCGCCGACGGCCTTTGGTCGCTTCATTCGCATCACACGCCCTGATGGCACGGTCCTCTATCGGTCGAGGCTGCCTCAGGACCGGAGCTTCAATCCGGCGGAAGTGCCGCCGACGGCAGCCAAGTCATGGCGGGCGGGAGTGCGCGAACAGAAACTGCCGTGCTGTGCCCCATTGATGATTGGGGCCTGGCCTTGTCGGTCAGCCAACGGCGGGCGTCTTCTGGTTGAAGTAGGCGCCTCAACCGCCTCGATTCATGGACTGGTCCGACTGAGGCTGGAGTTGCTGCTGGGGATGCTCATGGCGGCTGTGGCGGCCGTCGCCGGCACGGCTTGCCTCTTGTGCCGGGCACTGCAACCGGTTGAGCAGTTGGCCCGGCAGGCGGAGAAGCTCGCCCGGCGCCCGATGGATGAGCGGCTGCCAGTGCTGCACACCGGAGACGAGCTGGAGGGCCTCTCGGAGGCCCTGAACCTCACGATAACCCGGCTTCAGCGCGCGGCTCTCAGCGCCAGACGCCTCGGCGCTGACACGGCGCATGAGTTGCGCACGCCGCTAACGGTGTTGCGCGGGGAGTTGGAAAACGTCGTGAGGGACGCGCGCTTGCACCCGCAGTTGCGAGGCCCCCTTGGGAGCGTGCTGGAGGAAGCCGAATGCCTGGCGCACACCGTAGCCAAGCTTGTGGCCCTTTCTTGGCTCCAGGGAGGGGAGGCGTCAGGTTGTTGGTTGCCCGTAGATCTCGCCGCGCTGGCGGTTGCGACGACCAACCAGATGACGCTGCTGGCTGAAGACAAACAGATCTCGCTTTCTTGTGAGACGGGCCAACCCGTGCTTGTACTTGGAGACCGGCTCCGCCTCAAGGAGGTGCTGGTGAACTTGGTTGACAACGCCATCCGGTACACGCAGCCCAGGGGGACCGTCCGTGTGCGTGCGGCCATCTCCAACAACCACGCCTTGATCGAGGTGGCCGACAATGGCCCCGGCATCCCAACCGAGGCACTGCCCCGGCTCTTTGAACGTTTCTCCCGACCCGGCTCCGTCCGCCTGGCGGGCGAGAAGGGCGGGACCGGATTTGGCCTGCCGTTCATTAAGTCGATCTGCACCGCCCATGGGGGAGAGATAACAGTCCGGACGGCACCCGGGCAGGGGGCGTGCTTCCAGGTCGAATTGCCTCTGGCCGGTGAAGCGAACCCGAAGGGGAGCCCGTTCAGGGTTGAGAAAGATTAAAGGAACGTTAAAGGCACATTAAAACACTTGCTGAATGTGAGCCTAACATGATAAACCCTTTCTCATGCAAGAAGAACCGCATATCGAATCGGCAGTTCGAGGCGCCGGCCTTGAGGACCTTGCGAAGCGAAACGCCAGCTTGAGCGGAAGGCTCGAACTCTACCGGTGGCTTTTTTGGGCCGCTGTCTTTTTCATACTGGTGCTTCTGGTCGCCCATTACGCGTAACGTGGCTCCTTCGCGCCCCTGGGCGTTGGAGCGTGAGGCCGGAAGGTCGAGCTTTGCTGCGCTGGAGCTCCACACTCATCGCTTGTCCGCCGGCCGTTGGCCATGCGTCCGGCGACAGTGCCTCGCCACGCCTGGTTGCAACATCCGCTTGAGCAACTCAGCGTGAAATTGGCCGTTGACATGCCTTCACTAAACGGTAGGCTGATCACTTATTCTGATTGTGCTATCATATACAGAAGACATTGTAACAATCAATCTAACTACATATATGAGCTACACAAATGTATCCAGAAGACAATTTCTCACCAGCGCGCCTAAGGTAGCCTCCGCGGCCGCTATCGCCGCTGGCGCCCTCGGTGCGCTGATTGGCTCTGAGGAGAAAGCCCGGGCCGGCGGAGCGCCGGCGGTTCCCTGGCCCTATCAAGCGTTGGACCCGGACGCGGTCGCGGAAGCGGCCTATGCGGCATATTACACGGGAGCGTGCATGTACGCGGTCTTCGATGCCTTGATTGGGCAACTGCAGACGGTCGTGGGCGATCCCTACACGACCTTTCCGATCGATATGATGAAGTACGGCGGCGGGGGGGTTCGGGACTTTGGGACCTTGTGCGGAACCTTGAACGGCGCGGCGGCGGCCATCACCCTGGTATCGGCCAGCCCCGGACCGGTGATAGACGAAGTGTTCTTCTGGTACTGCCAGACCCAGCTCCCGACGTATGTCCCGGCAAACCCGAAGTACGACATCACCACCCAAACCGTTTCCGACTCGCCTCTGTGCCACGTCTCGTTGGAGAGATGGTGCGCGGCCGCCGGCTTCCTGCCGGCCACGCCGCAGCGAGCCGAGCGGTGCGCGCGCCTGGCGGCGAGCGTGGCGCAATATACCACGCAAATGCTCAACAACCAGGCCGCCGGCACCTTCGCACAGACTCACACCACCCCGGCCGACGTGCAGCAATGCATGGCTTGCCATGGACCGCAGCTTCGGGCCGATGTCGTCCAGGGCCAGAAAATGACTTGCGAGAAATGCCATATCGACAAGGATGCCCTGCATCCGGCGAAGCATCTGGTCTTGCGATGGGAAGGGACAGGCACCCTGAACCAAGCCGGGCAAGTGACCGGCCCCTGGACCCCGTCCGCTTGTCAGAGCAATCCTCAAGCACTGGATCCCACCAACGCGCAACTGTTCTTCCAGTTGAGGTAGTTGGAGCCGGTCACAACAGCCACTTTATCACACACTTTGTCGAGAACACGCCGGAATTCGATAAAGTGCAGGATAAAGTGGCCGATAAAGTCGGGAGATCGGTATTTTTGGGACAAGCCTTGGTTATGGCGCCGTCTCGTCGGTGAGGCAGTAGCCGACGCCTCGGAGGCTGCGAATTAGCTTGCATTGGAATGGATCGTCCATTTTGGCGCGCAAATGGCGCACATAGACATCCACAATGTTGGTAATACCTTCGAAGCTCGCATCCCACACGTGTTCGATGATGAGGGTGCGAGACATCATCTGGCCGGGGTGCGCGGCCAGGTATTCGAGCAAGGCGTACTCCTTCGCCGTCAACTCGATGCGCCTGCCCGCCCGATGCACTTGTTTCTTCACCCGGTCCACCTCCAGGTCCGCCACGCGCAACACGTCGCTGCGGCTCTCAACGGGCCTGCGCAACAGGGCCTTGATCCGGGCCAGCAACTCGGCGAACACAAAGGGCTTGGTCAGATAATCATCGGCGCCCGCCTCCAGATTCTCCACCTTCTCCTGGGTGCTGTCGCAGGCAGTCAACACCAGCACCGGAGCTCTGCGGCCCTGCCGCCGCAACCGCCGCAGCAACTCGGTGCCGTCGAAGTCCGGCAGCCTTAGGTCGAGTATCACCAACTCGTAGTCCACCGCCGAGGCCAGTTTCCAACAGGTCTTAGCGTCACCCGCCACGTCGACCGCAAACCATTCCGCCCGCAGGCCGCGGGCGATGAAATCGGCGACCTTCTTCTCATCTTCTACCAGAAGCAAGCGCATAGAATTTTTGGAACCGCGCAGGTGATGATGGGAGCGCGGACGCCCTCGTCCGCGTCTCCGGAAAGCCGCGGTGGCGGACGAGGGCGTCCGCGCTCCTATCGCCTGCATCCAGCACCTTGACCTGAGCAGTCACCAGTTCTTAGCGAAGGATTCCCTCCCGCGCACATTTCGGGCTCTGTCCTGCCTCGCACGCCGGCGATTCAGGCCGGCTGCGGGGCTTGCACCAAATGCCGCTTGCGCGCGCTTTTGTAGCGGGTGTGCTCCCGATGCACCGGGAGCCGGTTGACAACCCAGCGATAAACCAGGAGTTCAATCGTGAAGATGGTGGCGACCACGAGCGCCTCTTTCAGAGAGACGAACTCCCGATGCGGAAGCTGCCAGTTGAGAGCGAACATCGAAACAGTAAAGCGGTTCGCAACAAGGCCCACGACAGCCCAGAAGGCGGCAAACCGGACAATCTCGGGACGGCATCGCCGCACCCCAAGCACGAATGCGAAACAAGGCAGCGCCACAAAGCCAATCAGCTCGATGAGGTACCACGCGCCATAGCCGGAATTGAGAAGATTCCAATGATTGCCGTGGGCCAAGGCGATCAGCTTGAGACCAAAGTAAGTGAGCATCGTGAGCGCCGCCCCTTTGCCAAGGCCAAGGGTCAATCCGTCGAGAACCCGGTGGTTGGCGGGGTCCATGCGCCCGGGCAGAAAGCGCCGGATCAACGTCGATTCGATAATGACCATGGAAAGGCCTCCGAAAATGCTCGAGACAAAGAACAGCAGGGGCAGGTAGGGCGAATACCAAAGCGGATGGAGTTTGGCCGGCGCCAGCAGAAACAGAGCGCCCAGGGCGGATTGGTGCAAGGTGGAAAGAATGACGCCGAAGATGGTCGCCCCAATCGTCACTTTCACCGCCCAGCGCCGGAACCGCTCCGCCCCCAGCCATTCAAAGATGGCGGGGCAGAATTCGACGAATTGGGTGGAGAGGTAAAGGGCGACGTGCCACGCCACCAAGAACATGACCGACCCGGTTCCAAACGACACAAACATCGGGTAGGGCAAATGCCAGGGCCTGCCCAAGTCCACCAACAGGAAGACCACCGCAAAGAAGTAACCCACGAAGCCGGTCAGTACGGCCGGGCGCAGCAGGGGATGGTACTGCCTGAGACCAAACAGATAGACGGTGGCCGCCATGATAAAACCGGTCGAAGCCAGAGGCACGCCCGAGAAAAGACCCCAACTCAAGAACAACCCCCACGGCTGATTGTTGGAGGCGTGGGTCACCGCCGCCAGGCCGAATATGTAGCGCGAGACGATCAAAGGCAGCCCCACGCAGATGATAATCGCGGCCACGACATTTAGGGGCGTCACCAGCCCTCTAAAGTAGGTGCGGGCGGGCTTGCCCAGCAAGAGGTTCTCTTGAATCCATTCCCGCGACATGATGGATTGGCTGATGTGCGTATTCATTGTTCGGTCTCCTCATCGTTCCGGGTCACTCCGTCCTCTTGGGCCGGCGCCGGCTGCCGATTGTTGGCAAAGAGGTGGAAACCGCCGAGCAAAGCCGGCCAGACCACAAACACCACCGGGACGGCGGAGAGAAAGCCCCGGGTGTACTCGGGGAAGGGTGTAGTGCCGACGTCTGTGGGAAACCCAAGCTTGGCAAACGGGACTTTGGAGATGTAAAGCCAAGTGGTTCCCCCCACCTCGTCCAGGCCATAGATGTGGTTTTGGTATTCGCCGGGATTATTGAGGATCTGCGCCTGGGCCAGCTTAATCAGGTCGCTGCGTTTGCCGAAGGTAATGGCCTCGACGGGACAGATCTCGGCGCAGGCGGGCATGCCACCGGCCTTTATCCGTTCGTAGCAAAGCGTGCATTTGCGGACTTTGGGAGAGGTGGGGTTGTGATACTCGTAGGCCGGGATGTAGAAAGGGCAGGCGATCATGCAATAACGGCACCCCAGGCAGATGTCTGGGTTGTACACCACGGGGCCCTCTTTGGTCTTTCTTAACGCGCCAACCAGGCAGGCCGAGGCGCAGGCCGGCTCTTCGCAGTGCATGCACTGTTTCTTGACATAGACCGCCGGCTGGTTCGGCTGCGGATTGGCAAAGCGATTGACCACCGTATAGTTCTCAGCGTCGGTGCGGCGCGTGTGCTCAAAAACCGAGCTGTCGTTCAAGGGCGCCTCGACAGGGGGAAGCTGGTTGGCCCGTTTGCAGGCCTCTTCGCAGCGGCGGCAGCCAATGCACAGGCTCAGGTCCACGAGCATTCCCACGCGCTCCGGATAGCCGTTGAATTGCTCTACTGAGGACATGGCTTTAGCGCTCGGGCCCAGCAACATCGTGCCGGCGCCCGTGGCCATCGTTTTGAAGAAATGTCTGCGCGTGCTTTTCATGGTAACTTCACTTTCGTGCCCGGAAGCCGGGCTGGGTAGCTGATGTTCTCTTGCTTTTCGTGACAGTTGGAGCAGGAGGGCGGGTCACGGTACTTGGTGGGGCCGCTTCCGGTATGGCAGTCGGAGCACTCTGCCACCTGGTGTGTATCGTTCAGTACGAGGCCAGCCTCCTTATGGGTGAAGGGAGGAATCTCCTTATCCGAATGGCAGCCGGCGCAAGCCTTGGTCACCTTGTCTCCGGTTTGGTGGCAGAGAGAGCAGGGTGAATGGTGTTGCTCGAACGTTTTGGTGCGGTCGAGGCTAAGGCCCGTGTCATGACAGCGGCTGCAATCCTCCTCCCGATGGCATGTGGCGCACTTCAAACCGTAATGCCGCACGTGCTCCTGGTGTCGGAAGGTAACCAGCGTTCCCTGATCGCAGGCCGTCTGGTAGATCTTGATTACCGGTTCCTTCACATTGGGATGGAGGAGGCCCATAATGTCGGTCGGGTCGGGCAGAACCACACGGGTGGAGTTGGCGGTCCTCCGTGCGTGGCAAACCGAGCATTGGGTTTCGTGGCTCCATTCCCGATGACAGTTCAGACAAAGCCGATGGTAAGCGCCTTTGAGCCCCGGCTTGGCCAGGCTCTCCGGATGGGAAGCGCTGTGGCATTCCCGGCAAGCCATGATGCGATTGGCGGAATTGTGATGGTGGCAGATGGCGCACCCGCCGCTCATCTGGGTCATTTGGGCGTGCAGTTGGTGGGCGAAAATGACCGGCACATACTCCGAAGAGAGTTGGTTCAGCAGCACGACATCAGGCCCTTGCTTGGGCGCGGAGCGCGGGCAGGGCGCCAGGCAGGGATTGCTCTTGGTAGGATGGCCGGAGGTGTGACATTCCGTGCAGTTCAGCGGCTGCGCGACCGCAGACGGCGCCCGGCTGTGTTGCTCCAGCCGGTCGGCGCCTTCAGCCCTGGCCAGCGAGAAAACCCAGAACGTCGCCAGGAAAAAGCATGTTCGTCGGTTCATCCGGCCTTTCTCACTGTTTCTTGTTGTTGTTGAGCAGCTTCCAAAAAACCGGAAAGAAGAGAAGAAAGAGGATCGCGATGATGTACTCGACTCGCTTCGTCAGGTTGATGAGTTCTTGCAGTGTGTGGGGTGTGCTCATAAGTCATAACGGTCAGAACTTGAGGCGGGCATAGCCCTGACGTTGCCCGCCACCGGCGGAAGTTTCGACTCCCCGGATCGCTCGGTGACTCTATGGACCGTAGAGAATCTTTCCATAAGCCTATCGAATCATGTTGTTTTTGGACGTTTCACAAGATTAGAGGCATTGTATCAGTATTGGCATTATGACAGCAATACTTTTAATCGTCCGTTAATCCTCCGTTAATCTCGGCCCCCGCATATCGTTCTACACCAGCAGGGCTTGCTCAGAAGCGAATGCGCCTGGCCGCCATGTTTCTATCACATGCATAATATATAATTTGATATATTACTGTAAACAGACATGCTGTTCATTAATTCACATGTTGATGTCGATGTATGTGGAAGATGGCAGGAACCGACTCGGTTGGCCAGGAAGGTCACACCTTGAACCGACGGCAGCTAAAGTGAGAATGCGCTGAGTAGAGAGCGCAACTCCTCATCGACCAATGAAGCGTCCGCAAGGGTCTGGGCGATTTCCGCGCGCAGGAGCTCGCGATAGCGACGTCGCAGACGGTGAACGGCGACACGCACACAGCCCTCCGTCACCCGCAGTTGCGCGGCAACGTGAGCGTAAGGAATGGCGCCGCGATCGAACGTCAGGAAGGCGTTTAAAACCTCAAACGAGCCGTCCTTGCCTTCGGCCACAGCCTCCTGCCGGAGCAGGCCAACGACCTTCTCCAGCAACATCATGGCCCATCGATGCACCACGCCTTCGTCGTGAGCGTACTGAAGGGCGTCGCAGATCTGCGGCACAATCTGGAGCGCGTCGCGCGGAGAGCCGGCCGGTCTTCTGGAGTCGGCGCAGGTTCACCCCATCGACAAACTCCATGACAAAAAAGTGCAATCCATCCACCTGGCCGAATTCATGAACCCCAACGATGTTGGGATGGCTCAACCTCGCCAGCGCGCGCTTCTCGCGTGAACCGCTCCGCGAAGCCCGGGGACGCCCCGCCCTGCGCCGGCAGAATCTTCAGGGCCACAAATCGGTCCAAGGCCGGCTGCCGCGCCTTATAGACGGCTCCCATTCCGCCTTTTCCAAGAAGGCAGAGGATCTCCAATTGCGGAAAGAGCAGGGCCACTTCCGCCACGGAGGGCGGCTCAAAGGCCTTGCCCCCCGGCTCCGGGCCGGTATCCGCAGACGCTCCCTGCTTTAGCAGGCAGGCGGGGCAAAGCCCTCCCAGGGCGCCCGCGGGCAGGGGCGCACCACATTGCGGACATCTTCCGGCTTCGCGTGGCTTCACTTGGTCTGTATTCATATAGGATCCCCAGAAGCAAAACCCGAAAAATGTTACTGGAAATCTGAGGCGCAGATTCCGGTCTGTGGACGCGTCCATCATCGTCCATTAACGTCTGCCATTGCCCGTTCTCAGCCCGTTTAGTAGATTGAAAGGGTGAGACCGATGGTGGGGCGAAGTTTTGGCTTGAGCCGAGAGTCGAGCTGGCCACGAGCAAGGGATTGAGAACGGTCGAGTTGACCGAACTGCTTCGTATAGTTGAGGAACGTAAAGATGAAATCAGACAACATTGGCAGTGCCACTTCCGCCGCTGAGACTCTTAATGTCTCCCCTCATGGCTTCTGGCTGATGGTTAACGAGAAGGAGTACTTCTTGGATTTCGACCACTTTCCGTGGTTCCGGCGAGCCCGTCTGGATGAGTTGTTTAGCGTGGAACTCCTGCACGGGGACCACCTGCATTGGCCGGAGCTGGATGTGGACCTTGATCTTGATCGGATCCAAAGTCCTGAGAACTATCCACTGGTGGCGCGCTCGGACCCGGGAGGCGAATGAAGCAGCCGGACAGCGAGAGCGTAATCCGAAGCCGGCCCGCGCCAAGCTGCATTCTTTGTGGCGGGACGGGCGGGCTGCTGTATGAAAAGCTCAGTGACCGCTCCTTTTCCGCCCCCGGCCAATGGGACCTGAGGAGGTGCGAGCGGGCTGGATGCGGATTGATTTGGCTGGATCCAGTGCCGGTCGAAGAAGATATCGGCAAGGCCTACCAGGGCTACTACACGCATAGCCAGCCCGAGCCCGGCCCCAGCCTTGTCCGCGATGCTTGCTGGGCGGTGTGGCTTAGCTATTTAGGCCGCCGTTTTGGCTATACTCGAGGTGTCGGGCCGGCATGGCTGAGGTTATTCTCGCCTTTGGCCCTGCTCCATCCAGGGGGCCGCGACGAATTGGACGCCGCGGCCATGCATCTGCCAGCACCCTCCGGCCCGGCCCGAGTGCTGGACGTGGGCTGCGGCAGCGGGGTGCTGCTGGCGCGGATGCAATCGCTGGGCTGGCAGGTTGAAGGGGTCGAAGTGGACCCCGCGGCTGTGGAGGCGGCGCGGCGCCGGGGCGTTACGGTGCATTTGGGCAGCCTCGAAGCACAGAAGTTTCCCGTTAACCGCTTCGATGCGGTGCATTCGGCGCATGTCATCGAGCACGTTTATGACCCTTTGGCCTTGCTGCGGGAGTGTGCCCGTGTCCTGAAACCCGGCGGCAACTTGGTCATTCTCACACCGAACACCGAAAGCTGGGGGCACCGGCATTTTGGCTCGGCATGGTTGAATCTCGATCCGCCCCGGCACCTCGTCCTGTTTTCGCCGGCAACCCTCCGGCGGGCCGCCGAGCAGGCCGGGTTGCGGGTTCAGCGTCTGGATACCACCGTTCGCAGCGCTTGGGTCTATGGCGCCTTGAGCCGTTGCATCCAGGTCAAGGGTCGGGCCGAGATGAGCGAGTTGGGCAAACCGGCCAATCTTTTGCGCGGCATCGCTTATCAACTTCGGCAACGAAGAATCCTGGCGCGGCATCCCGATGCAGGCGACGAACTGTTGCTCGTGGCAACCAGGGTGGCGTAGGTTCATCGGGCTTATGACACGCGATCGCACCGGGCTGTCACAGCAAAATTCCTGAGTTCCCTGTCCAGTCCACCGTCCGTCCGAACAATAGAGTCGCAAAGCCCCTAGAGACGGCGCCAACGAAGGATTGCATCCTGCCCTACGAAGAACTCTGTCGTGCGCCCCCCCATCTTCTCCTCGGTAACCTCGGTAAGAAAGAACTTGAGAATCAACGCGGGGTGATCTCAACATCAAGTATGAGGCACGCAGCCTGTTTTTTCGTTGCCGTGTTCTTCGGTTCTCACGCGGCGGGTGGGCCGTTGGCGACCCACGTTTATTCTCTGGGCTATTCTCCGGCGCCAGCCAATAATCCCCTCAAAGGTTTTATGCCTTATGCAGGCAGCTACACGACCTTTCCCTACAGCATGGAGTGGAGTTATCTTCCCCTCCGCTCCTTGATGAGCGGGCCGACCAACTTCCACTGGTCGCGTCTTGACTCACTGCTCACAAGCGATAGCGCGCGCGGTCATCAAACCGTGTTCCGGGTGTATCTTGATTACCCGACCTTGCCAACGGGCATACCGAAGTATTTGCTCGATGCTGGGCTGAAAACCCATTCATACAACGACTACGACAATAACGGCATCAGCGTTTGCCCGGATTATGAAAACGCGCTCCTGGACCAGGCACTGACCAACTTCATTGCCGCGCTTGGGGCGCGCTACGACGGAGACCCCCGTATCGGTTTTGTCGAGCTCGGACTGCTTGGCTACTGGGGCGAATGGCACACTTATCCGGAAACTGAATGGTTTGCCTCGGTTGAGGTGCAGGACGCGGTGCTTGCGGCTTACACAAACGCGTTTCACAGAACAAAGTTGCTGGTACGTTGGCCGGCGGGAAGCCTCGGTCCCGGCGCCCTGCCAATCGGCTATCACGACGATTCCTTCGCCTACGACACCATTGCGCCGCCCAGTTACAACTTCCTCGGATTGCTGGCCGCCGCCGGTGAAACGGCCAAGTGGATGACCCAACCCATAGGAGGGGAGGTCCGCCCGGAAGTCCAGCTTTGCATGTGGGACGCCGGCCCGGTGAATTGTGTGCCAAAAGGGCAGGAGTTTTCCAGTTGCGTTGCCCTGACGCACGCGTCGTGGATGTTGGACCAACGGGTATTCGATCCGGGCGTGAACGGAGCTCAGCGAGAGTTGGCACTGGCCGGAGCGCGCGAATTGGGTTATGAACTTTATGTGCCGAACGCGACGTTGGCCGATACCACCGCTTCCGAGCCATTAAATGTTAGTGTGCGGATTCTCAACAGAGGCGTGGCCCCGTTTTACTACAGTTGGCCGGTGGAACTGGGGGTCCTTAACAGCAACGGCACTCTCGTGCAGTGTTGGCCAACCCCTTGGGCTCTCCCTTCGGTGCCTCCCGGGACCAATGCTCTCTGGAGCTATGCCCGGGCGCATCCCAGCCTGGCTGTCGGCCAATACAAACTGCTGATGGGCGTGCCGAACCCGATGACGAACGGCCTGCCCCTGCGATTTGCCAATCAGACGCAGGACGCGGATGTCGCCGGTTGGCTCACCCTTGGCCAGTTTTCTGTTCTTCCCGACACCAGGCAACCGAGCATGAGCGCTAGTCAGTCTCCCTCCGGTTTTGTTCTTCAGGTCAGCGGCGCGGCGCCGGGAACCTGGACCGTTGAGGATACATCCAATTTTGTCACGTGGACTTGGTTGTCCACAACGAATACAGCCGCGAGCGAATGGAAGTTGACTGACACCGCGCTGGCGCCGGCGCGATTCTATCGTGTGGTGAGCCGGCCCTAGGCGCGAACGAATCGAGTCAAAGGCTGGCTCACATTGACATTGGCAGCGACTCAACAAACTCACATCAAAACAAACAGAATCCAAAACAACACCATGAACACAAGAATGCAGCAACGGCTCCGGCCGGCTTTAGCCGGGTTGGGGATAATCGCGATGAGCGCCGCAGTCAGCGTGGCGCCAGCCCAGGACTTGATCGTCAATTCGTTCGATGACAATGGGGGAGGCGTGTCCGGCCTCGACTGGCATAATTTCAGGAGCTACGCCTATGGCGTCGATTACAGTTTTGATCCAACCCAGGACTCCACCGGAAACCCAAACAGCGGATCCATGTACGTAACGGTGCAATGGCCGACTCATTCCGACCCGAATTGGAACGAGGATTGGAACGACGTCCAGTTTGCCTTTTACACTCCGCCCTTCAATCCGACCAACTACATCAACTTTGATGCTGATATCAAGGTGGACGTTGCCCACTCCTCCCCCGCAATTAACGGAGCTTCCTATGGGGCGGTGGAGTTGATCGTCAATAATCCCTGGACCAGCGTGGTGGGCTGGGCGCCCCTGGCGTTGACCAACGGCTGGCAGCACGTCCACGGGGCGTTCTCGGGGCTTCCGGACGAGACGAACAGCGAGGCGGTCCTGGGACTGATCTCCAACGGCGGCGACAGTCTGACCAACACGGTCTCTTATTGGATCGACAACATCGTATTCACGGCCGTGCCGACGGCCCACACGAACCAGCCAATGTTGACCCTGACTCAAGCCCCGCCGCCAGGCCTAACCTGCATCGCCAGCAAGCCGAGCGGCACGTATCAGCGCCAGATGGTCTCCACCGTAAACAGCGACTATTCCTGGAACACGGCCACGGCTGTCTCAAATACGACAACCTATTCGATGACCATCGCCAGTTTTCCAAATCCCGACCACCCGGGATTCGAAGCGCAGATGTTCCTGATTCCCCAAGCCGGCCTCGTCCCCGGCCCGAGCGTGGATTGGTATTCGCCCAACGTGATGGACTTCTTTGTCGGCGTCAGCTCGGACGGAACGGGGCAGGGCACCCTGCAATACAAGGTTAACGATCCGAGCGATTGGAAGGCGGCATTGGCGGTGACCCAGCCCTGCGCCTCGGGCCCGCTGGGAAAATGGACTTTGACGATTAACAACAACACCAACCTCACCATAACGGCTCCCGATAATAGCAGCACCAACTTCACAATCGCCGCCAGTGATGCCGCCTACTTCGCGGACCCGCTGCTCGTCTATGTTGGCACTCTGCCGAACAACGACGCGAATATCGGGCAATCCGCCACCTTCAGCCAAGTTCAGGTGTCCGGTTCAGCGGGTTCCATCGATGATAATTTCACTTCGCTGGATCCAAACACCTGGACCGAATACGCCGAGGACTCGTCCGGCGTTTTCATTACCGCCGCGGACGCAAAGTACTGGGTCACTTGGCCCCTTCCGGATTTTGGGTTTAGCAATCTGTACGCGACGGACAATCTCACAAACAGGCTGAGGAGTTCTCAATGGCTGAGCCTTCCAGCCTCGGCCACGGGCTGGATTGACGTGGGCGGCGCTGAACGTTTGGCTATCATCAATCAATCGACGTTGAACGCGGCGTTCGGCTACACCTCAACGAACTGTTTCCTGGGGCTCTTTCATCCATAATCAGCTCTGTATAAATCGATTCCGCCTTTATAATAGCGCCGGGCTCGGTGAGCCGGCATATAATGTAGCGAACTTATGAAGAAAGTGATTATTGGCTGCGCAATTGTCGCCGGTCTGGCGCTGGTGGCGGGAATCATCGTTATCGCGACGGCGGCGGGGAGTTACAATCACCTGGTGCAGCTTTCGCAGAATGTCGATCAGCAATGGGCACAGGTCCAAAACGTCTATCAACGGCGGGCCGATCTGGTGCCGAACCTGGTTGCCACCGTATCCGGCGCGGCCAATTTCGAGAAATCGACGCTTACCGAGGTTACGCAGGCTCGCGCTTCGGTGGGCCAGGTCAAGCTCTCGCCTAATACGGCGCCAACCAACCCCGCCAAGCTGGCCCAGTTCGAGCAGGCGCAATCCCAACTCACGTCGGCACTGTCCCGGCTGCTGGTGGTGGCTGAGCGGTATCCCGACCTGAAGGCGACGCGCAATTTCGCGATGCTCCAGGTGCAGTTGGAAGGGACGGAAAACCGGATATCGGTCGAGCGCCGGCGCTTCAACAGGGTCGTCCAGAGCTACAATTCGACCATCCTCTCCTTCCCGGCGCTCATTTATGCCCGCGCACTGGGATTCAAGGAAAAGCCTTACTTCTCCGCTTCACCGGGCGCGGAAAAGGCGCCGAAGGTCCAGTTCGATTTCAACCATCAACCAGCCGCCGCTCCGGCCGCGGCGAAGCCCTAACCCAAGGAGGCAGAGATGCAGAAAGCGTTTGGGGTAGTTCTGGCGATGCTGATGGGGTCCGCCGCGCTGGCGGGCGAAGTCATGCCGCCTCCGCCCAAGGCCTACTTCAATGACTACGCGCACGTTGTTTCGGCCGCCACCGCGGCGCGTTTGAACCAGCAACTGGAGGATTTCGAGCGCAAGACATCAAACCAAATCCTGGTGGCCATCTATCCCAAGATGCAATCGGACTCCTCCATTGAGGATTACACGGTTCGCGTGGCCGAATCGTGGAAGGTGGGGCAGAAGAAGAAAGACAACGGGGCGGTGCTGTTTGTGTTCATCGCCGACCGTAAGATGTATCTGCAGGTCGGTTACGGATTGGAGGGGGCGTTGCCCGATGCCCTGACCAAGGAGATTATTGACGAGCAAATCACCCCGTACTTCAAGCAGGGCAACTATGCCGCCGGGTTGAGCGCCGGGATTAACGCCATTCTGGCCGCGACGCGAGGCGAATACAAAGGCACCGGACGCACCGTGGCCCAAGGTCGCGCGCGGGGCCAGAATGTGGGCGGGGCGATTCTGTTCTTCCTCATCTTCGGGTTTTTCGGGCTGGCGATGTTGAGCCGGCTCTTTGGGGCGGTGTTCGGGTTTCCGTACCGCCGCCGCGGGTACTACTCCCCGTGGGGCGGGTGGACAATCGGGAGCGGGGGATGGGGTGGTTGGTCCGGCGGCGGCGGCTTCGGGGGAGGAGGATTCGGGGGGGGAGGCCTTGGCGGCGGTGGCTTTTCGGGGGGCGGGGGCGGCTTCGGGGGAGGAGGAGCGGGAGGGAGCTGGTAAGCGGCGCGCCAGAATCCAGGCGCTTTCGCCGCTGCCGCGGCCAGAGTGAAGTTCTCCCGCTCAGTTAGCTCGTTGTGTATATGAAGACCCAGGAATTCCTGAACAAGCTCAGCTCAGACGCCATCACGGCTGCCATCCGCCAAGCCGAATTGAGGACCTCAGGCGAGATCCGCGTGTTCATCAGCCGGCACCCGGTGCGAACGCCCGTTGCCGCCGCCCAGGAACATTTCCGACGGCTGGGCATGGAGAAGACACAGGACAGAAACGCCGTGTTGATCTTCGTCGCGCCCCGCTCTCATACTTTTGCCGTCATCGGTGACAGCGGCGTGCATACCCGTTGCGGCGACGAGTTCTGGCTCAATGTGGCGGCGGAAATGACTAGCCACTTCCGCGATTCTCATTTTACCGAAGGGATTGTCCACGGCGTCCGGGCAGCGGGAGAATTACTCGCCCGGCATTTCCCGCGCCGCCCGGATGACAAAAATGAGTTGCCCGATGAAGTCGAGCATGACTAACCCTCAGCATTCCCTTATCCCCAGGCCACCTCCTTAGCAGCGCCTCTGTCAATGCCCGGCTTCACCCGCCTGTCAAGAAGATGGCTCCAGCCCGCGTTTCCGCAAATGGGGTGATGACACCAAATTCGCCAACCCAGCAGCTCTCATTTTCACCCAGGGCCGCCTTATCGGTCACTCTATTCCCCACTCATCGTGAGATTCGTGGGCGCATGGGCGCGGGGCGTGCGGGGCGTCATGCCAAAGAGAACTGCTGTCGCAAACCGATAGCCTTTTTCAGGAAACCGGTATAGAGTGGCGCGGTGAAAGCTGCATACATCACTCGGACAGGGCCGCCGGAAGTCATCTGCTACGGCGATCTGCCGGACCCCAGACCGGGACGCAGGGAATGCGTGGTGAAAGTCGCCGCCGTCGATGTGAACCCCATCGACACCTACATTCGAGGCGGCCTGATACCGGCAACGCTATCCTTTCCCTTCATCCTGGGACGAGACCTCGCCGGGACGGTCGTTGAGATTGGCGCCGGGGTAAGGACGTTTAAGCCGGGCGACCGCGTCTGGGCCACTGGCCAAGGCGCCGATGGACGACCGGGGACATTTGCCGAGTTGGTAGCCGTCAATGAGCGGTGGCTCAATCCCACACCGCCAAACGTCAAGGACGAGGAGGTGGCGGCGGTTTCCCTGGTTGGCATCACGGCGTATTTGGGGCTTGTCCGCAGCGCCAATCTCAAGGCTGGGGACATTCTGTTCGTCAACGGTGGGTCGGGCGGAGTCGGGTCGAGTGTCGTGCAGATGGCCAAAATCTTTGGAGCGCGCGTGATAGCGACCGCCGGGAACGATGCCAAAGCGGAGATTTGCGCCCAACTGGGCGCGGATTTGGCCCTCAATTACAAGACCGGGGACGTGGAGGCGGCGATCAAGGCTTTCGCGCCCGAGGGCGTGAACGTCTGGTGGGAGACTCGCCGCGAACCGGATTTCCAGCAGGCTATCCCCTTGCTCGCCCTTCGGGGCCGGATGATCGTGATGGCGGGAAGAGAGGCGCAGCCTCCTTTGCCGGTGGGGCCTTTCTATGTGAAGGATTGTTCGTTGCACGGATTCGCCATGTTCAACGCCTCCCTGCGCGAACACCACAGCGCCGCCAACGCCATTAACCGCTGGATGGCCGAGGGCAAGCTCAAGGCGCGCATCGATCGCGTCCTGCCGCTTTCCCAGGCCGCTGAAGCCCACCGGCTCCAGGAGGCCAGCACCATTCAGAAGACCGGGGAACTTGCGGGCAAGATCATCCTCAAACCCTAACGAGAAAGCACGCGTCAGCCGCCTCGCCGGCCCGCCTGTGTCCGCTCGTAAATGCGGGTCAGCGGTATCTCCACTTTGATCTCCGGCAACTTTAACACACCTCCTCGGCCCTCTACGACCTCTGCCTTCCAAGGCCCCGTCCGTCCCCGGCGCAGAACGGTCAAGCGGCGCTCCTGCTGAGCGACGATGACATAGACCTTCAGCGAAGGAACCAGGGCGTAGGCGAAGCGCTTCTCGCGTTCGTCGGCGCGCTCGGTTTCGGGCGACAAAACCTCGAAAACCACCGTTGGCCGCTCCCGGAAATAAGGCGCGTCGTCAGACGGGTCGCAAGCGACCAGCACGTCAGGATAATAAAAGACGTCACTCTCGGGCAGCTTGAGCTTCATATCGGCCATGAACGGCTCGCAGCGTTTGCCCCGCAGATGCTCGTGCAAGGCGCTAAAAATGTTCCCGGCTATCCGATTATGGTCGTCGCTCGCCCCGGCCATGGCATAGACCTGCCCATCGACGTACTCGTGCCGAACTTCGGAAACCCGTTCGCCCTCGAGATACTCTTCGACCGACAGAAACGGCTGCAACTG
>JAJYHY010000418.1 GCA_021784555.1 bacterium | reverse complement strand
TTACGGGTGAGTCTTCTTCGCCGGGGTGGTTTGGCAGGGGCCGCAGACACTCTGGCCCTACTGCCATCCTTTCGTCTTGCGCGCCACCCCGCGCCACGGATTTCCACCTCAATCGCAAATCACAAATCTAAAATCGCAAATTCTGGCATCAACCTTGCTACCCTCAATGTTTTGCTGGATCTGCGGATGTTTGTTTGGCTAATCTAGGCAGACAATGGGCGAATCAAGGCGAGAGCGGCGGCCATCCACACGATGGCCGCCGCTCTTGAGCCAAAAAGAGATGCGCTCCGCCTCCTCGGTTGTTGGCGTCCGCGTGCTCAGGGGATCAATCTCGAACCGACACTATGCGTACCATTCAAGACAAGCCGGCCCGACAGCCCGGAATCCTATCCCTGGAGCTCCGAAGGGGCGCATCCCGTCAGCACCTCCTCGAAAAGGATGAGCTAGCTGCCTCAATCGCAAATCGCAAATCGAAAATCGAAAATGAGTGCGCCGCCTCAGCCAAGAGTGAGGCCACGGCTCGGATACGCTCCATCTGGAGGGCCTTCACCCTCATCGAGCTCCTGGTGGTGATAGCCATCATCGCCATCCTTGCCAGCATGCTCCTGCCCGCGCTGAATCGTGCCAAGGAGGCGGCCAGGGCCGCCCAGTGCATCAACAACCTCAGGGAGATTGGCCTTGCCGCCCACATGTACGCGGACGACAACCACGACACCTTCTTTTGCGGCCGCAATGGCGAACTGCCCGATGGCGGAGAATGGTATCAGGGTCCCAATTCGAGAACCTTGCGAACCCCGCTCGATGCCGCGGGCGATATTATCGACAACGAAGCCTACTGGGGCCTTGGCTATTACCACTACTTCGCTGGAAACACGAAGATTTTCGGCTGCCCCGACGGCAAGATCGTCGATGAATGGCGTGACATCGGCCTCTCCTATCCACATGATTACTGGGCCAATTCAAGCTATGGAATATGCCGCTATCTCCTCCAGCCCTATTCCGGCCAGAAGTCTCAGTACAGTGCCGATGCCAAGGGTCCGATGAAACTCAGTTCCTATTTCAGCCCCGCCTCCACCATCTTCTGCCAGGATTCCGCCGAGCAGAAATGCAGCGGCGAGAACGATACCCTCGGCTTGTTCCCCGGACAAACCACCATTCTCGACAATTGGGGCCCCAATGGCCGCTATCAGGCCTTCTATCCCGGCGTCGATCTAACCCAAGGCTGGTGGCGCCATGACCGCGACTGCCTTACCCTCTGGGTTCAGGGAAACGTCTCCCGCATCAAGTACGTACCCCGCAATGTCGGGGTCGATTACCACTGGTACACCGGCGAGCGGCCTGAAACAACGCCCTGAGTTAACCGGCCATCTTAAGTGCCCGATTAAGTCAACCTACGTCCTACGTACCTACCGTCCGTGGACCGTTTCGCTCCGCACCGCCTCTTCGTTGCCAGCGCTTTCACGCCCTCCCTGCCCCCTAAGAATCTCCAGCGCCCGGTGCAACTGGGTATCGTTCGATGCCTTGAACTGACGCGGCGTCATGCCGGTTTCCTGGCTCGGGAACAAGGGAAGCGCCTCGTCGGGAAGCGCCACCTTGACATTGGGCAAAATCCCTTTGTGCCAAAAGGAATGGCCCGCCGGTGTCAGCCACTCTTCAATTGCCAGGAGCAACTCCGAGCCATCTGACAAGTTGAACTGGCCCAGGACAGTTCCGGTGCCGAAAGTGGTTTCTCCAACTAGTGGGGCGCGGTGGGCGTCCTTCAATGCCCCCGCCACAATCTCCGCCGCGCTTGCCGACCCCTCGTTAATTAACACCACCAGCGGGATGTTGGTGGCGATTCCGCCTTTCTCCACCGGGGCCGGCTTGATCTGGCCCTGCGCGTTCTTCATCAGAACAACGTTGCCTCCCTTCAGGAATTGGCTGCCCACTCCCACCGCCTGCTCCAGTATCCCTCCCGGATTGTCACGCAGGTCGAGAATGATCCCTTTGGCGCCCCCGGAGTTGATAGCGCCAAGCGCCTCGCGCAGTTCCTCAGTGACTCCTCCACCGAAGCCCGCCAGTCGCAGATGCGCAATCTTGGTTCCCGGCACCCATTCCCACGTAACATCACGAATTCTGATTGAAGCGCGCACCACCGTAACGGTAAAGGTCTTTCCGGTGTGCGGATCATTCACCGTTAATGTGACCGGCGTCCCGGCCGGCCCTGAGATATGCTCTGCCACCCGGCTCAACGGCCAGCCGGTGATATTCTGACTGGCGACTTTTTGGATGATGTCGCCGGAACGGAGTCCGGCCCGTTGCGCCGGTGAACCTTGTATCGGCGCCAAAATCACCACCCGCCCGTTCTTGATATGGATTTCGACTCCAATCCCCTTGAATTCACCCCGCTCCATATTATTGAGTTGCTTGACCATCTCCGGCGTCAGGAACGTCGTATGGCCTGTGTCGCCCAGGCTGTTGACCATCGCCCGGATGGCGTCGTAGGTCATGGCCTTGGGCTTGATCGCGCCGCGATCTACGTAATGCTCATCAATCAAGCTCCAGGCCTGCGCGATCAGCCGCGTATCCTTTCCGGTGCGCGACAGAGCGCAGCCCGCCGACCCCAGCCACCCCAACAAGAAGCCAAGGATCAATGTCAATATGAATCGCCGGACATCGGGCAACTTCCTGCCCGGCCCCGAGTGAACAAAAGAGTCTGTTTCCATGCAAAGCCAATCCGGGCTTGGCCTGCCGCACCTTTCTGGATTGGCGCGGCTGTCCCGCCGCAAACGTTGTCGAGATTATGCACTATCTTCCACCAACCCGCCAGTGCGTGCGCCGATCGGGATTCAGCCTTCCGCGCCCCCTAAATGAACCCGGCCGCCTTGGGGGTGCCGGGGTAGCGAACTTGGCGGAGCCCTTGGAGCGCGGCGCGGACCGCCGTTTTCGCTCTCCGGCCGGTAAAATAACAATTGCTGCCATTGGGATTGCAAAGGGCCAGAAGTAGGGAATGATATGCGCGGGTCATGAATTATATCCCTATTGGATTTCCATTTTTTGTGTTGCTGTGGGTCCTCTTCGCCTTCCTGGTAGCGCTGGTGGAGATCGGGGTCCTCCAGTACGTCTTTGAGAGCATGGGAGTAAACCGACGCTACATGCTCTTCCTCTTGGTTTGCTGCCTGCTTGGCAGCTACATCAATATTCCCGTGGCGCAGTTGTCCGGCACCAATGTCATTTCCGGAAGAGTCACCTATTTCTTCGGAATCCCGGAGGTGGTGCCGATGGTCGAGCATTGGCCGGGAACCGTCATTGCGGTCAACCTGGGCGGGGCGGTCATTCCGTTCCTGCTTTCCCTCTATCTCATCGTAAAGAACGGAATCTACATCGAGAGCCTGGCTGCGGTAATCATCGTCACGGTAGCGGTCCATGTCATGGCCAAGCCCGTGCGCGGCGTGGGCGTTGTCGTGCCGATCTTCATCCCGCCTCTGATCACCGCCTGTGTGGCCATACTCATCTCGCGCTGCCACGCCGCGCCCTTGGCTTATATCGCCGGCAGTCTGGGAACCCTCCTGGGCGCCGATATCCTCAATCTCGGCAGAATACGCGGCATGGGCGCCCCGGTCGCCTCCATCGGCGGTGCGGGCAAGTTCGACGGCATCTTTCTGACCGGGATTGTGGCCGTGCTCATCGCCAGCATCCTCGGCCCACCCCGGCGCCGGGCTGCGTAAACGTTGGATGATGGATGGTGGATGACGGATGGTGGATGGTGGATGATTGGATTGATGGATTGTTGGGCGCTTCGGTCTTGGCTGTTGGTCGTTCGTTATTGGTTGTTGGCTGTTGGATGTTGGATGTTGGTTGTTGAATGTTGGTTGTTCACGCCTCTCCTATCACCGTGACCACGATTGTCCGCCGGCGCGGTTTAACGTCGCATTCCACGTGGAAAATCTGCTGCCAGGTCCCCAGCGCCAGTTTGCCGTTCTTGATTGGCACCGTGAGTGACGGGCCGAGCGCCGTGGCCTGGAGGTGCGAATGGCCGTTGCCATCGTGCCAGGCCTGTTCATGGCCGTATTCGCGGCTCGGGGGAATGAGCCGGTCCAGCATGGCAGGCAGGTCCTTCTGCAAGCCCGGTTCAAATTCAATCGTGCCAATGGCGCTGGTGCTGCCGATGTTGAAGATGTTGACGATTCCGGCTCGAAAGTGAGAGGCGCTCACGATCTGAGCCACTTCGCCCGTAAGGTTGTGCATCTGCGCATGCCCGCTCGTCTGAAGCTGTATTTCATGCTGGTAAACCATCCCCGTCTCTTACCAGAATCGGAACATGAAATCAAAACCCGAGACCTCTTCATTCGTTCCCTCGCCAGAGCGGATGCGCCAACACTGGTCCCACCTCTGTTCGACCATTGGCGAACGCCGCGCGGGCAGCGCGGGCGATGCCGCCGCTGCGGAGTACATTCTCGACCAACTCCGTCAAGCCGGTCTCCAGGCGGTGCATGGCGAATCCTTCCCCTGCGTATCCGTCCACGAGGCTCAGGCGGACTTGGCCATCGGCATAGCGGGCGACATGAAGCCTGTCCCCGCGCGCGTCCTTGCCGGTTCACCGGCGACGCCCGGCGGCGGGGCGGTGGAAGGCGAGTTGGTTTGGATCGAGATGCCCGAGCAGGCCGAGCGTCTTTTCCAACCCTCGCTCCGTGGCAAACTCGTCGTCCTCTTCGGGCCAACGCCGACCCGCGCCGACCTGCACCAACGGCTGGTCCGTTGCCAGCCCGCGGCCGTGATTCACGTCGATGACCGCCTGCCTTTTGAGTGGGTCAAGGATGACGGCGTTTACCCCGCCTGGGTGCGCCTCTACGGCATGCCCCCGACAGTGACCATTCCCTACCGCGCCGCCTGGGACTTGCGCAAGAGCGGCGCCACCCACGCCCGCGCCCGCGTCAACGTGCAACTTAAGGAGACGACTTCCCACAACCTGGTAGCCGAGATTCCCGGACGCCGGCCCGGCCTGCCGGTCGTGCTGTTAGGCGCCCACCACGATACCCAGTGCAACAACACCGGCGCCGACGACAACGCCTCCGGTGTCGTCGCCCTGCTGGAACTCGCCGCGTTGCTCGCCCAGACCGAGCCGCTGCGCACCATCCGCTTGGTCTCTTTTGGGGCCGAAGAGCAGCTCTCTGTCGGTTCGGCCTGTTATGTCGGCGCCCACCGGGGCGAAATCGCCACTATCGGGGCGGTGTTAAACATGGATAGCATTTCCTCCCCACTCGGCCATCATTGGCTCCTCCGGGCGGGCACGGTCGCGTTCGGCAAATGGTTGACGCGAGAGTTGGCCGCGGCAGGCTTGGACACCGTCGAACAAAGCGCCCCGATTCCGTTTGCCGATCATTTCCCCTTTTCAGCTTTCGGCGTGCCCTCCGTGACCCTCATGCGCCCCAACATGAACAGCGGCATGCGCTGGCAACACCATAGCTCCCAGGACGACCTCAGCAACGTCTCCGTGGAGGAGATGGCCCGGGTCATCCGAGCCATCGCGACCGTCACCTCCACCCTCGTCGCCAAGCCCAAATGGCCCTTCACCCGCGGCCTGGTCCCCGACCAGCGCGCCGAAACCGCCCGCCTCGCCCAGGAACTCTTCGGCCTGCGCACTGCTGGCGCACGCAGTCCCGCCAAGCGTCCGCCACCAAAGCGCAGGGAGTAGCCGGGCGCGGCGGCCATGGTCAGCGGCCGAATGCGAAGCTCACAATACCAGCGGATTCCACGCCCTCGAGATCTCCAGAGGCTTGGGTGACCGTTGGGGGTTTGCCGGGACGGGTGGTGGGCGCCTCGCGGAGCGTTTGGAGCGGCCAAACCAGCGCCGCGCAGGTCTTAATCGGTATAGAAACTGCCGAAAGTGGTCCAAATTCCCTGGTCTTTGGCATATTTCACAACATACTGAGCAGCAAGCCCTTGCGGAGTTTGTTTCTCCGGGTTGCCGTGTGGACATTCTAAAGGAATCTCCTTTTTTCCGCATCCTGCATGGAGAAGCTCCGGACCGTTACAATGCCCGAGAGGACCTCATTGAATCGGGAGTATGGCGCCCCAACCAGCTCACCAACATGGTCGATCCGGGCGGCGCCACCGCTTTTTCCTGGACCGACGGCGGCCAGTTGCGGGCCGAGGACGGCTGGTGGGCCTCGGACACGCTCACCTACACCTACACCAACCGGCTCCGCGGCCAACTGGCCCTCCAGCGGCCCGGGGCGGGGGACTGGACCCAGATCTATCATTACGACGATTTGCTGCGGTTGGACCACGTCGCCTCGCCGTCCGGCGACTTCTCCTACGGCAACCAGTTTTGTTTGCTCCAGCCCGTTGCCTGCGGCAAGATGATAGCGGATGTCTGCTGCCGGAAATTGCCGAAGTTTTGTGCGCCTGGACCAGACCGAGTCATCTCGGTTGGTCTGGGCGTTCATTATTTCTCTCG
>JAJYHY010000054.1 GCA_021784555.1 bacterium | reverse complement strand
ATCTGCCGAGCGCTGGCCCAGCACGCGGCCCGTATCAGCCCCGCTGGAACAGCGGAACAGGCTGGCGCCTGGGAGGCAGAAGAAGGACTGCCGGATGACGATCCCTTTTTCAAGATCATGGAAGGGGCCCAGCGGCATATCCCCTTATAGAGGCCGCGGTCCTGCATGTCAGGATCGATAATGAGGCTCCCTATGGGTGCCACATTTTGGTTCAAAGGCTACGGCTAAGCCGGGGATAGCTGTTGTCGAGGCACCCGTATCTCCGGCTTACTCCGGGCGGCGAGCCTCCCGAGTTCACGGTAGCATTCGACCGCCTCTCGCTCTGGGGTTTGAGCCATAAGTGCCATAAAGACCATCGTCAAGAGTACGTTGCCATCGGAAATGGCGATACCGAAGTCGCCAAGCAACTCCAGGGCCTTGGGGAGTCCTTTGATTTGGCAGCCCACGAGATCGTCACTGTCCACCGCGCGGTAGGCTGTCAAAAAGCTGTCAATGCGCTCGCCGTAATACTCGTGGTCCTCGAAGAAAAAGGTCAATGAATCCCCTTCAGCCGAATAGTCGGGTTCGGGACGAAATGCCCCCGGCTTGTTTGCCTTCAAGAACTCGATGAGTGTTTCCATATCAGTTCTCCAAAACGCGCGTTACAGTCGCTCGGATTACTATCGCTCTCACTGACCGACTTTTCCCAGCGCCATTCAAAGATTACGCCATCTCCGGTCACGAAAACCAGGAAAATCCAACCAGGACTTGCTGGGGCTTTCCACCCATCGCCGAACCGGTCTGGCTTTCCGACGAAGCACAGAGCGTCTTCTTTGCCATCCCGCTCCAGCCCCTTGAAAATCATCAAAGGATTCTCGATCACCATGACCGCTGATTGAATTGCGAAATATTTAGACGATGGCCCGCACCTTAGCAAGTGGTCCGCCGTCGATTGCGAAAGGAAAAACTCTCTCTCCAACCCGGAAATCGGGTCCGGGCTTGATAGCGTTAGGTAACCTTTTCTCAACAGATTCGCTAGTGGTTTGACGCTTCCCTGATGCGAGAATAGTGCCGTCTTGGAATGCCACTGGCTAGCCTTACTGGTAGATCTGTCAATTGCGTTTTGCAGCGGTGCGTTTGGAGCCGCCGCCCGGCTGTCCTTGAACAACTGCCGGGCCTCTCCCTCGTGCTTATTCTTGCCCTCCGCCCTAACGGCCTGGGTTGCCACCCACACGCCCAAGCCGGCCATCCGCGCCGGACCGTCCAACCACTTCTCCAGCACCGTCAGGCGAGTGAGGTTCGCGTAACCCTCTCGCGAGATGCTGTCCGCAATCCTGAGGAGCTTCTCTGTCGCGCCCGTATTCATAGTTTGGCAAAAGCTTAAGGAACGTCAGCACCGCCGTCATCAGCGCATTCCTCCAGGCGCCCACGTCCTGCGGCTCAGAGTGCCCCCATACAGGCCGACTTGCCCCTTGCTGGTGGCGAACGCCGAACCTGCGCGGTGCCGCGCCCCTACGGCGAGGCCACGCTCGAAACCGATCCCGCGTCGCGGGTCCCCCACTGTTCCGCCACGCACCCCCCCGGGACGGTGGCAGACTGCATGCCAGGGTGGACACAAGCTGGCGGATCGGCTAACACGTCAGCATGAGCGTAAAGCAAGCAGACGGCGAGCAAATAACAGCTACGACACCGCTCTGGCGGTACATGGAGATGAGCAAGTTCATCATGCTCCTGGAAGGCAGGGTGTTCATCCCCACTCTGGCCACTCTCAAAGGCGACGCGGACCCCAGGGAGGCGACTCTGGCAGCCCGCTCGGAGGATTATCTTCCGGCGCTCTTCTTCGAACACGACCGAGAGGAGGGGTGCCGCAAATGGCTTGAGGCCCGGCCGCCGGACGGGGGGCTCTCCGTGGACCAGGACCGCAATGACGTGCTTTTTCGCGCCTGGCTCCGCGAGTTGAGCCACCGGCGCGCTATATGGTGCTGGGGATCAACCAATAGCCTGTATGCCGTTTCACGCGGGGAACCCTGGGAAAACCTGGCCATGTGGAACTCGTACGCCCGATCAGGGGTCGCGATCAAGACCGACAGTCAAATCCGTGTTCGAGAGGCTTCTCGGCAGCCAAGAGGTGACCGTCCGTGTGTCAGACCAGCGGCGAGACATTGGTCCGGGGGTGTCCTCCTGGATGGACCTGCTGCCGGATCCCGGCAATGAGTGGCTCCGACTGCTCCATCGGGAGGACGGGCTGCCGGCCCTGCTCCACGAGCTGTAAACCATTCCCACGCATTCGATCTGGTTGGTCCGTTGCCCGCTGGTCGCAGCTCACCCCGCCGTAATGGGCATCAGTGACATCGTGTCGTTGCCGAAGATGTCGATCACCTTGACCGCTATCGTGTATCGGCCCGGCTTGGGGTAAGCATGCTTGACGCTGGTCAATTCCAGCTCCCGGTTCTGGCGTGTCCGGAAGCTCTGCCACTCGTTCTCGAAAATGTAGGCGCCGGTCCAGCGTTCCTCGAAATCGACAAACTCGCCCGAATCCGCCTGAACCACGCCGGGCAATTCGTCCTCCACGCCCATTCGCTTGGGCACCTTGATGATTTCCTTGCGGCTCTCGTAATCGAAGACAGATATTTCATGGCCTCAGGATGGCGGAGCAGCCGAAATCACCACGCCTCTCGCCGAGCCGTAATTTGGAAGTTCCATGGCATCCACCCGCGCCTCATCCGGGCTCCATTTCGTGCCGTCTGCTTCGCGCCATGTGACTTGAATGTCGTGAGTTTGAACTCCAAAACCGCCGCGCCCTCTTCCTGACAACTCGAGCGCAAAATGTTTAGTGGGTGCGACACGCTTCGCCGTTAAGAGCACCGTCCAGCCGCAGCGCAGGAAGTCAGCCAAGACCTCTCGATCCGGGAGTACATCAAACGAGGCGGCTGAGATAACAGCCGGCGTCGCACCAAGTGATTTTCGATGCCCACAGATGCGAGACCTAAAGTGCGAATCGGCCGACCCATGGTGCGAAACCTTAACCACGTCCAAGCGCCCGTCCCCGCGCGTGACCTCCGCAAATCTCTTCAAAGCACTGTTACAGCCTTCGGAATCAGTGTCCGCGGCGAGCAGCGCATCAAAGGTGCTGTTTTCTCCCTGGACGCTTAGCGCCAAGACGACGGAGATCCTGTTCAGGTCTTTCCGCATCCTGCCCGCAGAAACCACATCGCGAATCGCGCGGCTCAGAACGTCCGGTCTCGGCCCGACGGGTACCAACCGGATGCGATCGCCAACTTCAATGAGCGGGCTGCTGTTCTCATTGGCCATGAAGTAGCGGATACGTCCCGCATCCATCAGGTTGTAAACGAAGCGGTACAGTCGCTCGAACTCCGTTACAACAGAGCTCGGCGAATGCCTTCGGCGCATGAGAGTGGCAATTTGCTTCGGCTCGACGCCGCTGTCACAGAATGTACCCACGGTTCTGCCTTCGGAGGTGAAATACTGCATCACCTGTGCCAGGCCGGCAAAGTGATCCTCATGTGGGTGCGTGAGGCAGACCAAATCCAGCCGTTGAACGCCCAATCGCTCCATGAGTCGAAAAAATTCCGCCCGCGATTCGACTCGAGGTAAATTGCAATCCACCAGAACCCATTTTCTTCCGCCGAGGTTCAGGAGAATGGTATCCCCCTGTCCACATTGGAGGGCGTGGATTTGGACCCAGGCGGGGACCTGTTCAAATCCGGATAGTCCCGGAAACGCCTTTGTCTCGGAAATCTGGGAGGTCACTCGTTTCTTCGGGTTCTGTCTGAGCCTCTAGTCTCTTTGTAACCGCCATGATCACGAGAGCCTGCACGTTGTCACCCTCGTCAGGGACTCTGCCATGCGCGAACTGATCACGGCTATAAACCTGCTTTAGACGGCCCTCCGCGGTCTCGTAAAACACCTCCACCTGCTCCCCAAGAATCTCGGTCACCGTGCCACGGTGTACTTCCCGCAAGCAAACCCGATCCTCGTTCTGGGCGATAAGGGCCGCCTGCAGATCCTTATTCGCCTTCGCCAAGTCACAGAGGGCTTCGATAGGCGACTCATTCCTGGCGGCCAACTCGGCATTTTGCTGTCGCGCGAGAAGCACAGCCCGGCGCTCTGAGATCAACTGGGTCTTCAGTCTCTCAGCCTCGAGCAGAGTTCTGTTCTCGTCCTCGACGGTGCCGCTGGCCTCGCTCCAACCTAGGGTTGACCCACCGCTCGACCGTGACCTCGCGAAACGAAAAAGCCCACCCCAGGACTCCGTGCATCCTTCTGCGAGGCTCTCGCCATGCAAACGCATCGCTGCCTCGCGATAGGCCTTCGCTGCGTTCTCACCTCCATAAATCCTCCACAGTTCCCCAGATCGCGGCACCTTCAGCATCTTCACCCGCGTGGAAAAGAGGACCCTCCCTGACATGCGCTCAGCCGAGACCGTCAGCTTCTCGTTAACCATTTGCGCGATTTCAGAGAATTTGGGTATCGCCATAGCACATCACACTTTCTCCTCTGCAACTCTAGCCTCGATCGCGGTTCTCAACAACTCCTTGGCCTGCAGCAGGCGGCTCACGAGCAGGTCTATATCTGTCTCGTCGCATTCCAGTTCGAACGACTCCACATCTGTTGGGGCGTCTGGAAGCCAGGGTGGAAGAAACGGGAAGGACCGCTTCCCCCCGGACGAGTATCGCACCCTAAGCCTCAGGAAGGGCGTACCAATCTCCTTTCGTGTTCCATAGGCCTGTCGCTGCGACACCAGATCAAAGTCAAGATCCTGCACAAGAGGTCCGACGGTGGTACCCAGCCTCCTCATCCGATCGCGCAAAGCATCGGACGTGAAGCTCTCAAGAACGATTTCGAGCTTTTTCGCAATTATCGCGCGAAGCTCCTTCTGCAGCGCCTCGTTGTCCTTGGCCGCCTGTAATTCGTCGTCGAAGACATTTTCCTCCAAGATCCGCGCCGCCGCAGACACCTTCTCAGCCACGACGGCGATCTGCAGGAACATCTGGATCTCCCTCAACAGGCTATCTGAACGTTTACCATCGACAGCGGTACCACCCAGCCTCTTGGCCAAAGAAACGCGAAACTGGTCGCTGTCACCAATCAGTCGGATCGAATCCGGACGAGCCAGGAAGATCTGGTACTTCCCCTCTTTTTGGAGAGTCTGCAGCACGTCCGCCGCCACCTCAAAATCGGAAAGTGGCAGCCCAGCCTGCATCTCTGGAGTTCTGGTTTGTTCAGTGCCCATCGGTGGAATTGTTCTACACCCCTGCTCCACCCTCGTCAAGGGCAGCTTGCAAGAGTTGCAAGAGCCGACAAGGCTGCCGTGGCGGCCGAGGCTCCTGTCGAATAGCCGTCCCTCCTCCCTTGGCCCTGTGGCAACGTCCCGCCAGATCCCGAACCGGGTGCCGGTCCAGGACTCCTCGAACTCGACAAACCGGCCCAGTCAACTCGTCGTTGTCGCCCCAGATCAGTTTGTTGGTCCATCCCTTGAGCTGGCGTCCGGCGGTGTCCAGGGCGAGTTCCCCGCTGGCGCCCTTCTCCTTCCGCGGTTCGTCGATGTGTTCGAGGCTCTGAAAGGGGAGGATGGTGGTGCAGACCTCGCGGCTCTTCCCGTTCCAGACCAGCTCGACCTCCCGTTTGTCGGCGAAGAGGATGAACCGGTATTTCTCCGGCAGCGGCTTGCCCTCATTGATGAGCTTGATGAGGTCGCGCTTTTCGGCGGCGGTCAGTTCGTAGGCGGCGTCGCGTGGCATGCTCAAAATGGGTTCGAATCAAATAACGATCAAATAAGATTTTGCCGGTAAACTTTGGGATTTTCCCGGATTTTCGGCATGACTGGAGGTCCCAATCAAATAACCGTCAAATAGGAACCTATTGTCGTCCGCAGTCTGGGCACCAGGCCTCACCAATCGCTCCGCGGCGGCTTTTCTCCTTTTGGCCCGCTGGCAGCGGGAGAATGCTCGATGGCGGCAGCGGTATCCCGGCAGATGAATAGCGAACATTTTTGGTCGGCGAAAGATGGACTTGACCTGGTATTCACAATCGACGAGGATCTTACCGTTGTTCGGCGATGGCGCAGGCGGGGTCGGCCGCCGAGAAGTCAATCTAAAGGTACCACCCCGGTGAGAAGAGCCCAGGGGGCTCTCTCGAAAGAGTAGCCGGGGTGGTCGCTTTTCAGTAGAAGAGGGTCTCTTCATTGCGAAGGCTTCTGGAGTATCCGGCATGGCTTACTTATAGTCTGTGAAGCTCGTTGCCAGGGAGGCAAAGGTCTTTGCTCCCTGCCCCTGGAACCATTTTTCAAAAGCGGTCTGATCCACGAAAACAAAGCCGTATTGCTGGCCGTTCTCCTCGGCGGCGGTGGCGTCGGCGCACCATTCTGGATCGTCAGTCCGTTTATGGCCGACTTGAAGGCATCGTAGAGGATTTTGCCCGCGTCCGGCTCGGAGAGGTTCCGGAGTACCACCGGGTCTTCGAGATTGGCCGGGGAGGGCGTGAACAGGTGCTCGCGCATGAACGCCTTTACCTTGCCATACAGAATGTCATAGCCGCCGACCAACCGCAGGTCCTTCAATAATTGCCGGGCGAAGAAGGCCACGACCGACCGGTAATCCGCCGGGCCAGTCCCATCAATGGTGATGGTGTGATGGACCTCGCCATCAAGCATGGTCTTGAACACGATCTCCCGGGTTTGTTCGGGTGTGAACGCCTTGAGCGGCAGCACCGGGTTGCCGAATCGGGCCGGATCCAGGCCCTCGAGGTTCTTGAACTCGCGCTGGTACCGGCGGCTGAGCCTGGGCAAAGCGATGTCCAGCGCGTCGAGGTTCTTGTCCTGGTTCTCGGAATCGACTTCCACGATGAGGGATTCGTGCCGGGTCGTCCCCGCGCCCATGGGGACGCGCTCGAACGTCACGCCCTCGCTTTGGATCGACTCGACAAAATCCATAAAAGCCGGCGTGCCCATGACCGAGACGGTTTCGCGAACCAGGTCGTTGCCAAAATACATGCGGCGCAAGCCGCGGCCCAGGGTTTGTTCGGGCAGAATATCGCTCTTGGCCACGTAGGCGCGCAGGCCGACGACCGTCGTCACATTACGCACGTCCCAACCCTCCTTGAGCATCAGGACGGAGACGATGGCCTTGTAAGGGGATCTGGCGGTGTCGATTCGGTTGGCCTCTTCGCGCAACTTGTCCAATTCTTCCTTCTTCTTGCCGGAAGAGGTCTCAGAGATTTCACCATTGTTCTTGGTGTGAATGACCAGGACGGCGCCTTGGAGCTCGGGGCAAATCTTTTCCAGGTAGGCGCCGACCTCGTCGCAATTGCGCGTGTCATCCACCATCACGAACAGGACGGCCTTCTTGCCCAGGGCCTGGTTCTCGGCGTAGCTTTTCTTCCACTCCTCGATCCCGAGCTTGAGGTAGTCGTCGTACTTTTCGGTAAAGATGGCGCTCTTCCGCTCGGCGAGCTTGGCCCGGCTGGCGGCGTCGGGCAGAACGGGATGTTTGACCACGTCCTGGTAAATGGCTTCGACCAGCGGGTAATCGGAGACCGTCTGGACGAAGATTGCGCCGTTATCGTGACGCGGCGTCGCCGTGACATCGGCTTGCAACGCCAGCCGCCTATCCTTTTGCAGCATCTTGTGATGGATGTCCTGAATCGACTTGAACCACGCCATTCTCGGGTCGTGGATGTGGTGGGCCTCGTCGTTGAACACCGCCAGTTCATCGATCTCGCGAATGATCTCCCCCAGGTCGGCCCGGCTGTCGGTGGTCTTGCCCGCCGGTTTCGGCCCGAACGGCGCCAAAAAATAGTCTCGCAAGTCTTCATCCTCAAGCGACGGCTCCCGCACTTCCCCGAGGTAAACGCGGTGGATGTTCGTCAGAAAGAGGTTGCCCGTGGGCCGCAGGCTGCGCACCTCGTCCTGGATGTGGAGCGTGAGTTGGAAATCATCGCGCCAGTTGCGTCCCTCGCGGCCGTTGGGTGGCAGAATCGGATCGGTGAAGAAAATTCTAAGGCCATCGAAGTCGGCCCGGAGCCGGTCCAGGACGATGATGTTCGGCGCAATTACCAGGAAGTTGCGCGACAACTCCGAGCCGGCCTCATAAAGCTTGTGGAAAAAGCTCCAGGCAATCAGCAGTGAGAGCACTTTGGTTTTTCCCGCGCCGGTGGCCATCTTGAGGACGTATCGCGGCCACTCTTCGGGAAACATCCCACTGGACACGGCCCCCGAGGCATCAAAGCGCAGGAGGTCGTACTTGTCGCGGGCTTTGCGCACCTCATAAAGCCAGATGACCGTCTCCACCGCCTCGCGCTGGGCGAAATAGTAGCGGAACGCGGAGAGCGAGCCGTCGGCGTTTTCGGTCAGGTGCTCGGTCTCGAACCAGTGCCGGAGCAGCGCCGCCGAGGTGCCGGAGGCACCCGGGTAACCCTTGTCGCGCCAGGCGCACACCTCCTGGCGGATCTTGGCCACCAGGGGCGGCAACAGCTTTTCATAAGCGGTGCTGCGCAGGGCTTCGTCGGCGGGAAACCATCGCTCCTCCGGGACCAGCGGGGCGTATGGCGAGGTTGGAAACTTAGGGTGCAGTGCCATGCGATTCTTCCGCCAAGCCTAGCGAACCGCACCTCTTCGCAAAAGCACATTCTTCACGCCATGAAGGTGCCAGCCAATGATAACGCCCTCTAACGGCTTGCCTAACGGCTTCGGCCAGACGTAAGTCCTTGGCCATCAACGGCTCTAACGAGTTGACGGCTCAAACCGGGGGGTGCGCCACCCCGCGCCCGCTTCGATCCGCCGCCCGCCCAACGCGCACCCACCTGCCCCGGCCCTGACAGCATCCTCGAAAAAGGCGGTCTTCGGAAACTTACGGAAACCTACGGAAACTTACGGAAGCCTGCGGAAGGTTGAAAAAAGTGCTCCGCTATCTGCAAATCGCAAATCGAAAATCCCGACGCTTTCTGGCACTTTCTAGCACCTGTTTCAATCCTGACCGGCGGCCTGGCGAATAAAGCGAGAGATATTGGCGCGCAGCTTTTTGAGATCGGGGGTGTTGAGATACATCATGTGACCGGCGTTGTAGGTATCGAGCGTGATATTCTTGCGCAATGCAGGATTGAGCCGCATGTGGTCAAGGGTGTAGCGCACTGAGAACCAAGGGGTGGCAAGGTCATAGCGGCCGCTGGCAATCTCAACGCGAAGGAACGGATCGCGGGTGAGGCTGTCGGCCAGCACGTCGGCGACATTAAGGTAGCCCATGGGGCGGCCCCAATCCCAAGGGCCGACGTTGGTGAGGATTTCATACGGCAGGTTGCTCTTGTAATGCAGCTCGCGGCGCACGTAATCGTTGAAGGTCGAGGCGAAGACGCTGGCGACGGCGTCGTAGCTGGGATCGTATTCCATGTGTCCGGCCAATGCGTCGCGGATATAGCCCGTATAACGCGCGTCGTAGCGGCCAATCACGAGATCCCGGCCACGCAGGAGCCGCGCGGCGAACCGGGACAATGACACGCGGAGGTTGGCGCGTTCGATGTATCGCTGGGGCAAGCCGGTGAAGCGGGCTAACTGTTTGGCGATGGCGTGGCGCTGGTCGGGAGTGAGGGCGTCGCCGCGGAGCAGGGCGTCATTGTAGTCCTTTTGCGCGAAGTCTTTGGATTGGCGCATGACCTCGTCCAGCGAGAGGTCCTGGAGGTCGGGCGGCAGCTTATGGTGGTACCACGCGGCGGCGGTGTAAGTGGGGAGATAAAGGATGTATGGCAAGTCGTTGCCGGGAGCAAAAGAGAGCGTTTCAAAGTTGAGCACGGTTGAGACCAGGATGATGCCATTGACGTTCATCAGGAGGTGGTTATGCAGCTCACCGCTCAGACCGGCGGCACGCGTGGTGCCATAGCTCTCACCGATGATGAATTTGGGCGAGTCCCAGCGCAGATTCCGGGTGGTATAGAGCCGGATGAAATCCGCCACGGAACGAATATCCCCTTCGACGCCATGGAATTGCTTGGCCTCGTCCGGCTTGGCGGCACGGCTGAAGCCGGTGCTGACGGGGTCGATGAAGACAAGGTCACTGACGTCCAGCAATGAATACTGGTTATCGACGAGGCGGTATGGGGGAGGATAGGGAGTGCCGTCTTCTTTGAGGTGAACTCGCCGGGGGCCGAGCAGTCCCAGGTGCAGCCAGACCGAGGAGGAGCCGGGGCCGCCGTTGAAGGCGAAGGTGATGGGGCGTTTGGTGAGATCTTTAATCGCATCTCGCGTATAGGCGATATAGAAAATGGCGGCGGTAGGTTTGTCCTGCGCATCGTGCAGGACGATGCGCCCGGCGGTGGCGGTATAATCGATCCGCTCGCCCATAATCTCGACGCTGTGATGGGTCTTGATGGCGATCTCGCTCAAGTTCCCGCTCTCAGCCTTCTCCTTGGAGGGTTTAGAAGCGGCCTTTTCCTTGGCCGGTTCGGCCCCGTGTTTGGGAGTTGGGCTTGGCGCCGGCGGGTCTGAGGCAAAGGAGGCTGAAAGCGAGGCCCAGGCAAAAAGGCAGGCAACTAGAAAGGATTTGCGATGTGCGATTTGCGACTTGCGATTGAGGCATGGCACTCCAGATTCGGGCTGTAGGGTGTGTCCGTATCTGAATGCCTCGGGACGAGAGTTTAAGAGCGGTTTCACGGGGCAGAGTGTCGCACTCCACCCTGGCGGCTACAAGTTAAAAGCGATCGAGGCGTCGGGGTCAGTCCTCACTTTTTCCGCGGTACGGGAGGGCGAAATGGCGGAAAAAGATGCGGCACTGACCCCGACGCCAACTTCAAAAGTGACCTATGAAATTGACACGCCGCCGGTTTTTTGTCATATCGACGAGGACTAATCAACAAATGTCAATATACTATGCAAGGCCACATTCCTTTGCGACACGAAACTGAGTCTCTCTGGCGAGTGACGGCCCTGGTCTCTTTGTTCCTTGCGACCTCGCAATTTCGAGGCGCCACAGAGTCCAGCAAGATGACCGTCGCGCCCGAGTGGGCGGTATTCGAACGAACCTTCAAGAGCAGTGTCGAGTACTCCAACGCGCTCCAGGATGCCACGCTGCAAGTGCTCTTCACCTCGCCCCAGGGCCAAACCAATCTCGTCTATGCGTTCTGGGACGGGGGCAGGACCTGGAGAGTCCGCTTTGCGCCTGACAAATTAGGGCGCTGGACCTACCGGACGGTCTGTTCCGATTCGAGCAACGAGGGGCTGCAGCACCAAACCGGAGAATTCCTTTGCACCGCCCCCGTGGGCGAGTCGAATCTGAGCAAGAACGGGCCGGTAAGAATCGCGCACGACGGCCGGCATCTGGAATACGCCGACGGGAAGCCGTTTTTCTGGATGGGGGACGCGGCCTGGGATGCCGCGCGAGAATCGGAGTGGCTGGACTGGGAGATCTACACCGTAGCCCGCCAATACCAGAGCTTTACAGCCATTGAGTGGACGGTTGCGCCCGGGCCGGACGAGAAGGGGGAATCAGCCCTTACTGGCTTCAACGATCACATTGGCATCAATCCGGCCTTTTTTCAGCGGCTTGATTCCAAGGTCCAGTTCATGAGCCAGGTCGGGCTGGTCAGCGCGATCGTTCCGTTCTGGGAAGCTCAGTTTGACCAGACGGCCGGCCTGGCGCTGCCGGATGACCAAATCGCGCTGTTCCTGCGCTATGTCGCGGCCCGGTTTGGCGCCGAGCCGGTTGTTTGGGTGCTGCCCTTCGATGCCGCCTCGCCGGAAAAACAAGCCCAACGGTGGAAAAAGATCGGTTCGGCTGTCTTCGGGGCTGATCGGCGCGCGCCGGTCATGATTTATGCCGGCACGAACGCTGCCGTCGTCCAAACCCTCGGCGATCAGCCCTGGGTCAGCATCATTGGCTATCGCGGCGAACCCTTCCCCGCCAGCGGCCCGCAAGAAACAAATGCAGCCGATGCGCCCTTGCTCAATCAGCTCACCAATGCTCCCGGTCATCCACTCATCCCATTTGTCTTTTCCGAATCCGAGACCTCCGGCAGGGTTATTCAGGGCCTCACGGCCGGCGAGGTCCGCCACAATGCGTATTGGAACCTGCTAAGCAAGTTGCCCGTGGGGCTCAGTTACGAGGCGCGTGACATCGCCCGATGGAACATGGCTACTGAACCGGAAAACCCCGATGTGCCCCTCTGGAGATGGTCGTTGTTTACCTCCGCGTCGCGGCAGATGTCTTTCCTGAGCCAGCTCATGCAGACCGTCGATTTCTGGCGATTGGTGCCGACACCGCAGATTCTTGCCACTCAAACCGGGACTGGCGCCAAGCACACGCAGGACTTGGCGCTTAGTACTATGAACAAAGACCTGGTCGTCATCTATTTAGCTGAGAGCCGAATGCTTGAGCTGTCCCTGCTGGATGTTCCGCGCTCCTTCAGAGCGGTTTGGTTCAATCCGCGCACGGGCGAAACAACCAAGGCTGGAGCGGCAAGGAGCGCCAAGACCTGCCGTTTTTCCCCGCCGGAGGCGGGAGATTGGGTGCTGGTGCTGAAAGGAGCGCCGCAAGAATAAACGATCCAACTCTTGACTTTTCGACGGAAAGCAGTGATTTTGAAGGTACTTCAGGGTGCTGCGGTACAATTTCCGGAAAGGGCTTTACATTACCCCGGCGAAAAATTAGAGTTCACAGTCCTTTTGATCAGAAACAATATGGAAGCAAAGGCGAAAACGATAGGTGATTTCAAACTGCACGAGCGGGACACTGGTTCGGCTGACGTGCAGATTGCGCTGCTGACGCAACGCATCAATCATCTGACGGAGCATCTGCAAAGGAATAAAAAAGATCATAGTTCCCGCCGTGGGTTGCTCATGATGGTCGGCCAGCGTCGCCGCCTCTTGGACTACCTCCACAATATCGACGTAACTCGATACCAGGCGGTGACTCGGAAGCTCAAACTGCGCAAGTAGCCTGGCCGCATTCGGCCCCAAGGGCGGTATGCCCCCGGGTGACCTTCGGCGTGTTGCTAGAACCGGGCCACGAAGCGCGAGCGGCTTGGTTCTCGGTTTAAACCTTCGCGCGTAAGAGGAAGGCCTCTGATGCGCTGAGTGATTTCATTCAGTCCCGATCGAATTCGGGATTCACTGAAGTTTCTCGGTGGCATCTGAGGCCACAGATGGTATGTCAGAACAAGCCAGCGTCCCCGTGGGGGACAAGCAGATTATTATTGAAACGGGCAAACTCGCCAAACAAGCCGACGGAGCGGTCACGGTTAGACTGGGCGAAACAATTGTTATTGTCGCGGCCGTAGGCGCGACCAAAGCCAAGGAGAGCCAGGACTTTTTCCCGCTCACGGTCGATTACCGCGAAAAGGCGGCGGCGGCGGGGAAGTTTCCTGGAGGTTATTTCAAACGAGAGGGACGGCCCACCGAGAAAGAAATCCTCACCTCGCGATTGATTGACCGTCCCATTCGCCCGCTCTTTCCCAAGGGCTGGTACAACGAAGTGCAGGTACAATCAATCGTCCTGAGCGCCGACGGGGAAAATGACCCGGACATCCTGGCGGTCGTCGGGGCATCGGCGGCCTTGATGGTCAGCGATATTCCGTGGGCCGGCCCGCTGGGAGCGGTGCGCGTCGGTCGCGTCAACGGCCAATTCATCGCCAATCCCACCCACAGCCAAATGCATGAAAGCGACCTGGACCTAATCTATGTCGGCAATGAAACCGACTTGGTCATGTTCGAGGGCGCGGCTGAGGAAATCAGCGAGGCGGACTTCAATGCGGCCCTGAGGTTCGGCCAGGAGGCCATTCAGCCGATGATAGCCGCCCAGAAGGAGTTGGCGGCGCGCGCCGGCAGGCCAAAGCGCCAAATCACGCAGAACGTTGTCCCGCCAGAGATTCTCGATGCCGCAAAGGAACTGGCCGGCGATCGCATTGTCAGCGCCCTGCTCACCCCAGCCAAACTGGCCCGAGAAGCGGCAGTAACGGCTCTAGCCGATGAAATCGGCAAGACGCTGGTTGAGAGGTTCGGCGAGGAGAAAGTCACCGAGTTTACCCTCAAGAGCGCGTTCTATCACATCCAAAAAGAGGCCGTTCGCGCCCTGATCATGGGCCAGGATAAACGATTGGATGGCCGGAGCTTGCAGGAGGTGCGCCCGATTAACAGCGAAGTGGCCCTGATGCCGCGCGCGCACGGTTCGGCCCTGTTCCAGCGGGGCGAAACGCAGGCGTTGGTGCTTTGCACCCTTGGCACAGGCGAAGACGCCCAGGAATTCGACGCCTATACCGGTGGCGCCAGCGAGAAGAAGTTCATCCTCCATTACAATTTTCCAAACTTTTCCGTGGGCGAAACGGGCCGCATCTCCGGTCCGGGCCGGCGCGAAATAGGGCACGGCGCCCTGGCGGAACGCTCGCTCGAGCCGATGGTGCCCATTGAGGATTATCCCTATTCCATCCGGGTCACCAGCGAGATCATGGAGTCAAACGGCTCAACGTCGATGGCCACGGTCTGTGGTGGATCGCTGGCGCTGATGGACGCCGGCGTGCCGATGGAGCGTCCGGTGGCCGGCATCAGCATCGGCCTATGCACCGAGCATGATGAGAACGATCGCATCACACGGCACAAGCTTTTGACTGACATCATCGGCTGGGAAGACGCCTTTGGGGATATGGACTGCAAGATCGCCGGCACCGAGAGAGGCATCACCGGCTTCCAACTCGACCTGAAGCTCGCCGGCGTGCCCCATGAGATTATGGCCGAGGCTGTCGAGCGGGCGCGCGTCGCCCGTTCGCTGATCCTGGTCGAGATGGCCAAGAGCCTATCCACTTCGCGCACGGAACTGAGCAAGTATGCGCCGCGGATTGAGACTTTGAAGATTAATCCGGAGAAGATTGGCGCGCTGATTGGTCCGGGCGGCAAGAACATCAAGAAACTTGTCGAAGAATCCGGATGCGAAATCAACATCGACGATGATGGCACGGTCAACATCTACTCCGTGTCTGAAGAGGGCATGAAGATAGCGCGCGATGCCATCATGGGGATGACCGCCGAGGCGGAGGTGGGCAAGACGTACCGCGGCAAAGTCGTCACCATCAAAGATTTCGGCGCGTTCGTCGAGTTTCTGCCCGGCAAGGACGGCCTTGTTCACATCAGCGAATTGGCCAACTTCCGCGTCAAGCAAACCGAGGACATCGTCAAGCTGGGCGATGAAATCCTGGTCAAGTGCCTCGGCGTCGATGAAAAGGGCCGCGTGCGCCTCTCGCGCAAAGCGGCCATGGCCGACCGCGACCGGGAAATGGCGGCTGCTTCAGAAGGGACACCCTCCGAGCCACCGGAGGGGTCGGAGCGGCCGGAACGATCGGAGCGTGCGGAGCGAGGCGAGCGCCGCGAGGACCGCGGAGAGCGAGGGGAACGCGAGCGCCGCGAGGACCGCGGAAACCGGGGTGAGCGGGGCAATCGCGGCGAGCGCCGGGGAGAGCGGGGCGAACGTGACCGTCGGGGAGAGCGGGGCGGAGAGCGGGGGGGCGAACGTGACCGTCGGGGAGGTCGTGGCGGAGAGCGGGGCGAGCGCGAGCGTCGGGAGGACCGTGGCGGAGAGCGGGGCGAGCGCGAGCGTCGGGAGGACCGTGAGCGTGATTATCGAGAAGACAGAGACCGTGAGCGCCGAGGAGAACGAGAGCGTGATCGTCGGGAAGACCGAGAGCACGACCGGCGCGAGGATCCCGAGCGCGAGCGTCGGGAAGACCGTGAGCACGACCGGCGCGAGGATCCCGAGCGCGAGCGTCGGGAAGACCGAGAGCACGAGCAGCGCGAAGAGCGCAGTGAGCGCGATGACCGCGGGGACAGGCCAGAGCGCGAAGATCGCGGTGATCGCGCGGACCGGGGTGAGCACGGGGACCGTGGAGATCGCCGCGAGCACCACAGAGAATCGCACGACTATTGACAAGGTCGTAGCGCAGCCGCCGTGAGGGAATCGCACGGCGGCTGCTGAGTGGGCTCGCAATAAGTGCTTTACAGAGGCGGCTTGGCTCCGCAGATTATGGCTGTGGATGTTCCGTCATTCCTGGAGAATAGAGCGGGAGAGAACCCATGTCTATGCGAGACGGGGGGCGAGCTCTGTGAGCGGGTTGGCGTCGCGATTGAGCGGTCGCAGCGCTACTTGCTTGGCGAGCAGAAGCCGGAAGGCTACTGGGTGGGCGAGTTGATGGTCGATGCCACTTTGGCGGCCGACACTATCGCTTACCATCATTGGGACGCCAAGATAGATGCCGGGTGGGAACGCAAGGCGGCCAATCACATCCTGTCGATGCAGTTGCCCGATGGGGGCTGGAATATCTACTACGGCGGTCCGGCGGAGGTCAACGCCACGATAAAATGCTATCTGGCTCTGAAGCTGGCCGGCGTGCCCGTTACCGATGCCCGAATGTTGCGCGCGCGTGAGGTGGCATTGAACCTCGGCGGTGTGCCGCGGATGAACACCTTTTCCAAGCTCTACCTCGCCCTGCTGGGATTGTTCCCCTGGGATTATGTGCCGACGATCCCGTGCGAAGTCATCCTCATCGGGAAATGGTTTTACGTCAATTTCAACGAGATGAGTTCCTGGAGCCGCTCAATGCTGGTGCCCCTGGCCATCATCAACCATTTCAAGCCTACCCGCCCGCTCAAGAACAACATCAACCTCCATGAGCTATTCCCCGAAGGCATCCACGAGCGCGACCTCGCCCTCCCTCCGGACCCGGAGCGGTTCACCTGGCGTAATTTTTGGCTCTGGATGGACCGCGTCCACAAGTTCGCCGAACTTTTCGCCCAGCACGGCATTCACCCCTTCCGAAGGCGGGCGCTGAGCAAGGCCGAGCAATGGATGCTGGAGCGGTTCGAGGGCTCCGACGGCCTCGCCGCTATCTTTCCCGCCATGCTCAATGCGTTGATAGCGCTCAAGGCCCTCGGCTATGAAGATACGCACCCGCAAGTCCTCCGCGCCGAGCGCGAACTCAAAAAACTGGAGCACGAGACCGAAGACAGCGTGCGCATCGAACCGTGCTTTTCACCCGTTTGGGACACGGCCATTGTCGTCATCTGCCTTCACGAATCCGGTCTGGCCAGTGATCACCCGGCCCTGAAGAAAGCCACCGAATGGCTGATGTCGAAAGAGATTCGGTTTCGAGGCGACTGGCAATACAAGAACCCGGCCAAGGTCGAGCCGAGCGGCTGGGTATTTGAATTTGAAAACAAATGGAACCCGGACGTCGATGACACGGCTATGGTCCTGCTGGCCCTGCGCAAGATCCCGACGGATAATCCTCCGGCGCGAGACAAGTGTTTCGAGCGCGGCTTGAAATGGATGCTCACCTTCCAGTGCAAGGACGGCGGATGGGCGGCCTTCGATAAGGATTGCACGAAGGGCGTCCTGGAAAAGGTGCCCTTTGCCGACCATAACGCCATGCTCGATCCTGAATGCGCCGACATCACGGCCCGGATTTTGGAATTGCTTGGCTACGAAGGCTACAGCGTCGCGCATTCCCAGGTCCAGAAGGCCCTCCGCTTCATCCGTGAACGCCAGGAATGGGACGGCTCATGGTACGGGCGCTGGGGCGTCAACTATATCTATGGCACCTGGCAGGTCTTGCGCGGCCTCCGGGCGCTCAATCTCGACATGACTCAGTCCTGGATACTCAGGGCGCGCGATTGGATCGAGGGTGTTCAACATCAGGATGGTGGCTGGGGCGAGCGGTGCAACACTTACGATGACCCGGTCTTCAAAGGCCAAGGTCCCAGCACCGCCTCGCAAACCGCCTGGGCGGTAATGGGGCTTTGCGCGTTTGAGGAACCGGAGCGCCCGAGCCTCAAACGCGGCCTCGACTACCTCGTGCGCGCACAGAATGCCGACGGCTCTTGGACGGAGGACGAAATCACCGGCACAGGCTTCCCGAAGGTCTTCTATCTTAAATACGACATGTACCGGAACAGTTGGCCGTTGCTGGCGCTGGCAAGCTACCGGAACCTCGTGCGGAGGCTTGAGGCGAGCCGGCAACGCGAGATCGACGGCCACGTCTTCCCCCCGGCATCGTCGTCCGCAATGGCCGGAGTGCAGGTCCCCGGTCGGCAGCCGTGAGCGCGCAAGGACATCGCGCCGGCGAAACCACCAGATGCCTTGGCCAACTCCGTGGGTTTTTGGCGGCTCCAACCGAAAGCGGCAGAGGACCGCGCGCACTCCAAGAGTTGGCGCCCAATTCGAAACGACCGTTGAGACTTCCACCAGGTCTTGGAGATGCGGCAGTCCTCTGCCGCTTTGGCCCTGCCGTCGAAGGAACCGAGCGGTGGGGTCCTGGAGTTCTTTTGACTTCATGAGCTGGCTCTACCGTCACCTGATTCGTCCGGCGCTCTTTTTGCAAGATCCCGAGACCATCCATGACCGTATGATGCGGGCGCTGCGGTGGGCCGGGCGGCACGAACTCTGTTGTGATGCGATTGAGTCGTTCCTGGGCGCCGCAGACCTCCCCGTCGAGTTGTTCGGCCTGAGATTCCCGAACCCGGTCGGCCTCGCGGCGGGCATGGATAAATATGGCGACGCACTCCCGGTGTGGCGCGCCCTCGGCTTCGGGTTTGCCGAATTGGGGGCGGTGACCTGGCAGGCGCAGCCTGGCAACCCGATGCCGCGCGTTTTCAGGGCGGTTGCCGATGGGGCGATTGTCAATCGCATGGGTTTCAATAATCCCGGCGCGGCGGCCCTGGCACAACGGCTTGAGGAGTGGCGGGCGCTGCGGCGCTGGCCGAACCATCCGGTGGGGATCAACCTCGGAAAATCGAAGACCACCCCGTTGGAAAGGGCGGCGGAGGATTACGCCTCTTCCTTCCGGGTTTTGCAAACCTACTTCGACTTTTTCGTTGTCAACGTCAGTTCGCCCAATACTCCCAGCCTGAGAAAGCTGCAGGACAAATCCGCCCTCGACGAAATCCTGGCGGCGCTCCAGCAATCTCAATGTCAATCTCAAATCGCAAATGGCAAATCGCTAATCGCCACCGTTCCCGCTCACTCACCTGGGCACATCAATTCCGAAGGTCCAAAGCCGATCCTGGTGAAGGTTGCGCCGGACCTCTCGTTCGACGCCTTGGACGAGATTCTGGAGTTGGCCGGGCCACGCCACGTCGCCGGCATCGTGGCCACCAATACAACCATTACCCGCCCGTCCGCCAGGGCGCCGGCACTCCAGCGCGCCTATGCTGAGGCCGGAGGGCTGAGCGGCCTCCCGTTGCGCGCCCGCAGCACCGAAGTCATCCGCCACCTCTACCGGCAGGTCCAGGGCACCCTGCCAATCGTCGGCGTGGGGGGCATCTTTTCGGCGGCCGATGCGTGGGAGAAGATCGTTGCGGGCGCCTCCCTGGTGCAGGTCTATACGGGGATGGTGTATGAAGGCCCCGGCTTAGCCAAGGAGATCGTCACCGGCCTGCTAGAAAGGCTCGAACGAGCGGGCCTTCGCCAACTCCGGGAAGCCGTCGGGATCGAGTCGGCTAAGGAGTCTCAGTGCTCCAGGGCGTAAGTTCCGTGACGTATTCACGATTTGCGATTTGCGATTGCGGAGGAGCGGCCCCTGTCGGCACGTCACTGTATTTGCGCCCATCGCCACTCAGGAATGAGGGCTATGACGGCGGTTGCCTTGCCCGGAGGCGCCGCACAAGATTTTGAGATGCGCACGGGTGTGACACGATTGCCTTATTCCGCTTGCCCAGGTTGAGGCTATTGAGTAATCCTTGACCGACGTCAAGTCGCATATTCACTATGAAAAACATGAGAAAAATCCAGGTTTGCCTGGCATCTTCATTGTTCGGTCTGTGCCTGGCTGGCTCTGTCGCCATCAGCCGGGGCCAGACCTTCACAAATCAGGTCATTAGCACCTTCGACACCCCAAACGACCCATTCAGCACTCTCTACCAGTGGTGGGGGCTGGGCGCCTTTACGGCTGAGTGGGACGGTTCGGAAAACGCGCCGACCACACTTATACCGGGAGTGCCCTCCACCTCCGGCGCCCTCAAATGCACAGCGGATTGGACCGGCACAAGCGGAAACGACAGCAGCGCGCCCCAGCCCCAACTTATGCTTTGGAACGCGTTGTCCGGCCGCGAGTGGGACACAAGCCGCACCGTTAACGGTTACTATTACGACTTGGATTTCGATCTCAAGCTCGACCCCAATTCCGCCAAGACCACAAACGGCGATTTCGGGAGCATCGAAGCGGGCGCGGTCCTGGACGAGCCGGCCCCGGTCAACTGGACGCATGCGGCGGTCTGGAGTTCGGCCCACTATACTACCAATGGCTGGGCCCACATTCATGCCTATATCGACCCCACGATTGATGGCATCGACGCCATCGCCGGCTTTTATCTCTATTGGCCCTGGCAGACCGATGGAACCGGTATGGGCGCACTCCAAGGCCTGCAAACGTTCTGGGTGGATAATATCGAATTCACTGCCGATACGAACAAGCCGGTTGGTCCTCCTACCCTGACCTTGGCCCCGGACCACGTCGCCGGGGGTTTGAACTTGAGCAGTGGCGGCGTCACCAAATACGACCGCAACAGCATCATGACCATGGGCAACAACTCCTGGGTTAGCTCCCCCACGCCCGTAACCTACTCCTTCACCATCGCCAGCTATCCCGGCACGAATTACCCCGGTTATCAAACCCACATCTTCCTGGCCTCGAATCCCGGGACGGAAAACGCCCCGGACTGGAACGAGCCGTCCTGCGTCTTCTTGCAACTCCAGAATTACGCGAACGGAACCGCCCAGGCAATCTTCCGCTACAAGGTCAATGAGCCCAATGGCAACTCGATGTACTGGAACAGCCAGGATGTCAACGCCAATGGCTATGGCAAGGGCACCCTCGGCAGCGTCACCTGCACCAACGGCCCACTGGGCACCTGGTCCATGACCTTCGATAATGACACCAATATCACTCTCACTGCCCCCGACGGTGAGACCAGCCAGTTCGCCTTCCCGGATGAGGGAACGGTGCTCACCTATTTCGAGGATTCCGTCGTCGCCTGGTTTGGCGCCATGCCCAACAGTGACGGCAACGTCGGCCAGACTGTTATCATAAGTCACATTAAAATCACCGGTACCGCCAATCCCATCGACGAGAACTTTTCGAGCCCGGAGTTGAACACCAACGTTTGGACGATCTCCGCCGTCAAGCCTGCGGACGTGTTTGTGACCCCCAGTGATATCGCCTATGCGCTCAACTGGACTCTTCCCGATGCAAATTACCAACTCCAGGCGGCAGCCAGCCTCGATGGACCCTGGACAAACGCCAATTTCGGCGCTGAAACCAGAGCCGGCGCCATCAGGCAGGTGCTGATTCCCCAGCATCTCCTGCCTTCCGCAACCAGCAGTTTCTTCCGCCTATCGAAGGCAGTCGCCACGAAGCTGCAGGTGGTGTTGCCTGGCGAAAGCTCCGCGCCCGGCACGCCCACGGGCAAGACTGGAACACCGACCGCGGAGACGGCAGGCGTTCCGTTCGATGTGACGGTAAACGCGGTTGATGATTCCTGGAACATCGTTCCTTATGTGCGGGACACCGTGGGCATCACTAGCACCGATGCCACAGCCGCTCTGCCTGGCAATGCCGCGCTCGCCAACGGCACTGGCACTTTCAGCGTCACGTTCGGAACCAGTGGCACCTACACCGTCACCGCGACCGATGTGAGCACTGACAAGATAGCCGCGGGGACAAGCGCCTCAGTGACGGCTCAGTAACCCAACGCCGCTGCTGGCACAGATTGTATTGTCATTATCATAGAAGGGGCCGCCTGCCAGGTGGCCCCTCTCGCCTTGCAAGCGCCAAACACGCGACCTCGTTGCGAAGGATTAAAGCCGAAAAAGTCAAACCCTGGAAGCCAATGTCGGCCCAATCGTGACCATGTAGTCCGAAAGGTCCTTCCTTCGCGCCTTTGAAAAACTTGCGGACTTGGGTCAGAAGGAGGTGGACGAGGCGATTGCGCGGTTGCCAGCAATTGTCGGCAGGCCGCATGAACATCGCGGCGCGCTGAGAAAGGGAATTGCTTTCCCGCGGTTTTGGGATAATATTCCTAGGGTGGTGGGAATTGTCACAGAAGCCCAATGGATTGGTTTCCGCCTTGTTCCTCCCCACAACTAATGGTGTTTAACACGGAGGAAAAGGGGTTGTATTTTCCACCCATTTTCTCTAAACTGCGGACACTGTAAGCGGAGGGCCGAATGGCTGCTCCGAGCGTGAGTTTTATGCCGAACGAAGACGTGGTTGAACCAGCAGAACAAATAAAGCAAGCACCCGCTGTTCCGGAGAAGTACGACGCCTCTAAAATCGACAAACTCGAGGGCCTGGAGGCCGTGCGCCAGCGACCCGGGATGTATATCGGCGACCCGGACGAACGCGGGCTTCACCATTGCGTCTTTGAAGTGCTGGACAACTCCATTGACGAGCATTTGGCCGGGTATTGCAGCCGGATCGAGGTGACTCTCCACGTCGATGGCTCCGCCTCCGTCCGCGACAATGGACGAGGCATCCCGGTCGATGTCCATCCCAAATGGGGCATGCCCGCTGTTGAGTTGGTGCTTACGAATCTGCACGCCGGGGGCAAATTCGGCCAAGGCGCCTACAAATACTCGGGCGGGTTGCACGGCGTCGGGGCCAAATGCGTCAACGCGCTCTCTGACTGGTTTAAGGTCGAAGTCTCACGCGACGGCAAGGTCTATACGATGCAGTTTGCCCGCGGCGTCACTACCGAGAAGCTCAAAGTCATTGGCAAATCGAAGGGAACCGGCACCTTGGTGACCTTCAAACCTGACGCCACGATTTTCACGCACACGACCGAGTTCAAATTCGACATCCTGGCCAATCGGCTGCGGGAATTGGCCTTCTTGAATCCCGGCGTTGAGATTGTGCTCGTGGACGAGCGCGGCGAAAAGACCGAGACGTTCCTCTACAAGGACGGCATTGAGCAGTTCGTTAAGCAGCTTGGCCGCAACAAGCAATTGCTCCATCCCAAGCCCATCGCCATCAATCGCGAGAAGGACGAGGTCTTTGTGGACTGCGTCATGCAGTATAATGATGCTTACAATGACCAGATCCTCTGCTTTGCCAATTCCATTCCAAACCCCGATGGCGGCACGCATCTGACCGGCTTCCGCTCCGCCCTCACCCGCGCGGTCAACCAGTACGCAAAGCAGAATGAACTGCTCAAGGAGAAGGACCCGACCCTTTCGGGCGATGATGTGCGGGAGGGGCTGGTCTGCGTCCTCAGCGTCAAGCTGCCCAATCCGCGCTTCGAGTCGCAGACCAAAGTCAAGCTGGTCAACACCGAAATCGACGGCTTGGTGGCGTCGGTCGTCTATGATGGCCTGATGACGTTCTTCGACGCCAACCCGGCGGTGGCCAAGAAAGTGGTCGAAAAGACCCTGCTGGCGGCCCGGGCGCGCGAGGCGGCCCGAAAGGCGCGCGAGACGGTGAGAAAAGGAGCGCTGACCGGGGGCGGGCTGCCCGGCAAGCTGGCCGACTGCTCGGACCGCGATCCGGCCAACACCGAGTTGTACATTGTCGAGGGCGACTCGGCGGGCGGCTCGGCCAAGCAGGGACGTGACCGCAAGTTCCAAGCGATTCTTCCCATTCGTGGAAAGCTGATCAACGTGGAGAAGGCGCGCCTGGACAAGGTGCTGCAAAACAACGAAATCCGCACCATGATAACCGCGGTGGGGACGGGAATCGGCGATGGAGACGGAGAGGGCGCCTTCAACCTGGAGAAACTCCGCTACCACAAGATCATCATCATGACCGACGCCGATGTCGATGGCTCGCACATCAGGACGTTGTTGCTGACGTTTTTCTACCGCCAGATGCCCGAATTGGTGCGGCGTGGCTTCGTCTATATTGCCCAGCCGCCGCTGTATCAAATCGCGCGCAAGAAGCGGCTCGAGTATGTCGATGACGACGCCCAGTTGAATCGCATTCTCATTCAGCTCGGTTCCGAGGATGTGCGCTTGCGCAACTTGCAAGACGATAAGGAACTCACCGAAAAGCAATTGAACGAAATCCTCGAATTGCTCGAAGCCCTCGACAAATTCGCGAATAGCCTCCGGCGTAAAGGCGGTGATTTCGCCACGTTCCTGGAACGTCGCCACCCCGTCACTCACGAATTGCCTCAGCACCTGGTCAAGGTGCGCACTGGCAACGAAGAAAGCGTCCACTATTTTCACACAGACGAGGATTTGGCGAAGTTCGATGAAGAGAATCCGGATTTGAATCTGGGGCTCTCAGGTGAAGAGGAAGCGGAGGCATCTCCCTCGGAGAAGCCCAGGAACGGCAACGGCAACGGCCATGGCGCCAGCCGCCGGGCGCGCCACGAGGAGCTTTATGAGAGCCAAGCCATCAAGAAGTTGCTGGAGAAGCTGGCCCAGAAAGGGCTGAACGTCGAGCATTACTCCGCGCAGGATAAACCGCTGTTCGAACTGATCGAAGGCGAGGGCGAAAAACAGCAAGTCACCTCCCTGTTCTCCATCCCTGAAATCCTTTCCAGTGTTAAAGACGTGGGCCGGCGCGGGCTGCAAATCAAACGGTTCAAAGGCCTGGGCGAGATGAACCCGAAGGAGTTGTTTGAAACGACGATGAATCCGGCGCGGCGAAAGCTCCTACGCATTGATTTAACCGACGCGGTCGAGGCCGAGGAAATGTTCACGCGGCTGATGGGGGAGGAGGTGGAGCCACGGAGGCAGTTTATAGAGGACAACGCGCTGAACGTAAGAAATCTTGACGTATAAGCGAAAAAAAGCTTGTGGTTAGTAGTCGCATGTGACTACATTCTCACCAATGAAAGCGAAATCCGGAATCAATTATGGGCCACCAAGAACAGAAACCGAGCCGTTGCTCTTGAGGGAGACGGCTACCATGCCGGGAATCGGAATTACCATTCCGGTGCGGGCGGCCAAAGCTAAACTCTCCGCTTTGCTGGAATTTGTGGCTAGGGGCCGCCAGATCACCATCACCAGTGATGGGGCGCCCAAGGCGGTGCTGTCACCCGTTGGCCCCGAGCGCGGCCGCAAGCCATTCCCCGGGATGGGGGATTTTCTGCTGAGCCAGCCGGTGCATGGGGGGCCTTCAGCCGAAGAGTTGGTGCGCGAGGACCGGGATGCGCGGGGTTGGTAGGCGATGTATCTCGATACCGCGATCATCGTCAAGCTGCTCGTGCGCGAACCGGACAGCGACTGGTTCAACCGGAAGCTGGTCGGCCACCCTCTGGACACCGCGGAGTTGGCCCAAGTGGAAGTACGTTCCGCTCTGCTCGCCAAGGAGCGGGCAGGGCGGATCACCGAACGGGAGCGAATCGCCGCTAGCGAGAAGTTTATCGCCATGATAGAGGATGAGTTGCTTCGGTTGTTTCCCCTGGACCCGGCGGTGTTGGAGCGTGCTGGTCACGTTCAACTCGCCTGCCATCCTGGTATCGCGTTGCGGAGTTTGGACGCGCTGCACGTGGCCACCTGCGAGTTGCACCACTGCCAGGCTCTCTCGACCACCCGCCTTCGCATGCGTGCTGCCTGCAACCATCTCGGGATTCCACTGTTGCCGGCGCGGCTGGAGGACGTAACCGCCGTCCTGCCTGACTGATTCTTATGCCTGAGTCTGAGGAAACCAACGAGCCCTCCGCAAGCCCGGCGCCGGCGTACGCGGCGAACGAGAAGATTGCAAAGGTCAATGTCGCCGAGGAGATTAAGAACTCCTTTCTCGACTATTCGATGTCGGTCATCATCTCGCGCGCGCTGCCGGACGTGCGGGACGGGCTGAAGCCCTCCCAGCGCCGCATCCTCTACGCAATGCACGAGTTGGGGTTGTATCCGCCCAAGAAGCATATGAAGTGCGCGAAGATCTGCGGTGATACATCGGGCAATTATCATCCCCATGGCGAGGCGGTCATCTATCCGACCCTCGTACACATGGCGCAACCTTGGGCCATGCGCGAGCGTCTGGTTGATCCGCAAGGCAACTTTGGCTCGGTGGAGGGCGACCCTCCGGCGGCCATGCGCTACACCGAGGCGCGGCTGACGGCCCTGGGCGGGACGTTGATGGCGGACATGGAGAAGGACACGGTCGATTTCGTTGCCAACTACGACGAGCGGCTGACTGAGCCGGTGGTCTTTCCGGCGGCGTTCCCCAACCTGCTCGTCAATGGCGGCACCGGCATCGCCGTCGGGATGGCAACCAACATGCCCCCGCACAACCTGGGCGAGGTGATCGATGGCATCATCGCCCAGATTGATAACCCCCAGATCAGTGTTGAGCAGTTAATGAAATTCGTCAAAGGACCGGATTTCCCGACGGGTTGCATGATCTGCGGCCTCAAGGGCATCCGGGATTACTTCAACACGGGGCGTGGCAGTCTCAAGGTGCGAGGCAGGATAGGGCTGGAGGAGCTCAAAGGCGGACGGGTGCAGATCGTGGTTACGCAGATCCCGTTCAACGTCAACCGGGCGGTGCTAGTCGAACGGATTGCCGAATTGGTGAATGAGAAGACGCTCACCGACATTACCGCCGTGCGCGACGAATCGGACGAGAACACGCGGATCGTCATTGAAATCAAGCGCGATGCCCTCCCGAAGGTAGTCATCAACAATCTCTTCAAATACACCTCGCTCGAGACCAGCTTCGCGGTCAACGCCCTGGCCATCGATCATGGCCGCCCCAAGACCCTTGGCCTCAAAGAACTCATCAACTGCTATATCGAGCATCGCCGGGAGGTTATCGTTCGGCGCACCCAATTCGAGTTGCGCAAGGCCGAGGAGCGGGCTGAGGCGCTGGAGGGTTACATCATCGCCCTGGCAAACCTGGATGAGTTTATCCGCGTTATCCGGGGGTCCGCCACGCGCGAGGAAGCCAGAATCAAGCTTCTGGCGTTTGATTTCACTCGCGCCCAGGTCGAGGCCTTGGGCATTCTCATTCGCAGCGAGGCCCGCCTGACCAGCGGACGCTACTCCTTCAGCGAAGCGCAGGCCAATGCCATTCTTGAGTTGCGCCTTTATCAACTAACCGGCCTGGAAATCGACAAGGTCAAGTCCGAGTACCGTGCGCTCCTTGAGCGGATTAAGGACCTGCTGGACATTCTGGCCACCGAGGCCCGCGTCCTTGGCATCATCAAAAACGAGTTGCTGGCTATCAAGGAAAAGTATGCCTCACCGCGCTTGACAGACCTCGTGCCTGATGAAGGGGAAATGGCCATCGAAGACCTGATTGCCAATGAAGCCGTCATCATCACGATTACTCACAATGGTCTGATCAAACGGACCAACATCAGCTCGTATCGCGCCCAACGGCGCGGAGGCAAAGGGGTCATTGGCATGACCACCCGGGAAGGGGGCACCGATGAGGATAAGGATTTTATCGAACACCTGTTCACGGCCGGCACCCACGACTATCTGATGTTCTTCACCAACACCGGACGGGTGTATGTCGAGCGGGTGCATGAGATCCCGGACATGGGGCGCGCCTCCAAGGGCCGGAGCATTGCCAACCTGCTGGAGTTGCGTCCTGATGAGAAGGTGGCGGCGCTGATCCGTGTTGAGGCTAAAACTGGTCCGAACCGGGAGGACATCACCTGGGAGCAGCCGGGGTTCCTGTTCTTCGCCACCCAGCAAGGGACGGTAAAGAAAACGCGGCTCGATGAGTTTGCCAATGTGCGCAAGGGCGGGATTATTGCCATCGGCATTGAGCAGGGGGACGCCTTAATCGAGGTAAAACTGACATCGGGCCAGGACCAGGTCGTGCTGATTACTCGAGGAGGCATGAGCATTCGCTTTTCCGAAGAGGACGTTCGCCCAATGGGTCGTCCAGCCTCCGGGGTGCGCGGCATCAGCCTGGACTCGGGCGACGCGGTTGTGGCATTGGCAGTGGTCGTTCGCGACGCCACACTGCTGGTGGTGGGAGAAAACGGTATCGGCAAGCGCACCCCGTTCGACACGGTCCTGGAGGACGGCCGGGTTGAACCGGTCTATCGGCTTCAGTCGCGAGCGGGCAGAGGGGTTATCACGATGAAGGCAAATGAAAGGACGGGTGCGGTAGTTGGCGCGTTGACCGTGCGAGAGGACGGTGAAATTATGCTCATCACAACCCGTGGCCAGATGGTGCGCACCTTCGTCAAGGATATCCGTGAAACCGGCCGCATCACGCAGGGGGTCAAACTTATCGATTTGGAAGAGGGCGACAAGCTCCAGGCAATCGCTCCGGTCATCACCGAACGGGAGGAAGGGGATACAGACGCTGTGGTTGAGTGATGCGCGTGGAACGAGACAGTTCTCAGACTTGGTCCAGTCCGTCACCAGAGTCCTTGATTCTGAAAACCTGTTGCTAACAGGTCAAGTTCGTAATGGCCGCGCCAGAGCCGTGAAGGTTAATTGAGAATTAAGAATTGCAAATTACAAATTGATGCCGACGCTTCTTCGGCGTTAACTCAAGGGCTTTTCATGGCAGGGCCACGTCCCTGGGTGGCGCGGGTTGGCGCAGGATGTCGTCCAACACGTGGGTCACTTGCACGGCGCGTTCGGCGTAGGCATCAAGCGATTCAGGTGTGGCGCTGGCCAACCCATCCGCTATCTGGGTCAGGTAATCCATCCCACTCCGGTGCGCCGCAGTCCGGAGAAAGACATAGCGGTTGACCGTTCCGCCCCCGAACCCTGAGGGGTCTAACAAACCGATCATCTTTCCTTCCCGATCGCCGCGCTTCTCCAGCCAGCTTTCAACCCAGCCCTTCAGCTCCGGCGAAATCGCTTCCGCGGGCTGTATCGCGAACACGATAAGGTCGGCTTCTGCGGCTTTCTCGGAGGCCTCGCGCGCGCGGTGTCCCTCCTCCAGGTCAGAGAGCGAGCACCAATCCACGTCAACTTCGCAATCCCTCCAAAAGCGTTTTACCAATTCGTCACAGAAGTTTACCGCCGCGTCACGTGTAACCCTGTCCTCGTAAACCACTACCGTTGTCCACTTCGCCTTCATTACGGACCTCGCTTTGTTTGTCGCGTTGCCGTCCTGCCGCAGCGCTCCACACCTGCTTAGCACCTCAGTTGTTCATATCAACCCTCCCTCCCTCAAAAGAAAACGCAAGTCCAAATTTCGGAAAAAAACTGTGGGCTGGGGCGGCGAGGACGCTAATGGATTCTGTTTGGCTTGACGCATCTGCGCTGGAAGCTACTCTCGCCAGCATGAATACGTATCTGGATCAAAACCTCTCATCCACATCGGAGCAGACCGCTGCGCAACAGCCGGCGGCACTCTCTCGTCGAGTCTTTCTAGGCAAAACGAGCGGGCTTGTCGGAGCGGCCTCCCTGGGCTGGCTCGGCGCGGCCAGTCTGGACACTTCTGCGGCGGCGGCCGCTCCAGCCTGGAACCCGAATGAAGGCATGCGCGTGGGAATGCTCACCGCGCCTATTGCCGGCCATAGCCTCGATTACGCCATGGACATGGCCAAGCGATGTCACATTGCCGCGCTGGAGGTCGTTTCCACCCCGGGCAGCAAGCTGCTGGACCCGATGAACTTCACCGAAGCCGATGCCGACTCTATCAAACAGAATCTGGCCGACAAGGGCCTCCAAATCAGCAGCCTCGTTGATTACGCGGACATCACCGCGCCGGGACAAACCGAACAGGTGCAGACCGTCCTCAAGAAGAACGTGGATGCGGCGGCCCTGCTGGGCGTGCCCACCATCTGCACGCTTACCGGCTTCCCAGTTGGCGGGCGGAGCAAAATCCAGACCATCAAGGAAGTCGTTCCAAAAATACTGCGCCCGGTCATCGATCACGCCAAGGACAAGGGCATTAACGTCGCCGTCGAGAACTGGTTTGCCACCTGCCTCCAGGGCCTCGACACGTTCGACTGCCTCATGGAGACAATTCCGGACGACAATTTCGGCTTCAACTACGACCCTTCCCACCTCGTCCATCAAGAACTTGACATCCTCATCCCCGTCCAAAAATACAGCAAGCGGATCTTCCACACCCACGCCAAGGACTGCCTGATCGACGTGCCGCGCCGCAATTATGTGGGCATCCTCGGAGACGGTTGGTGGCGGTATGTGATTCCCGGTTACGGCGACATCAAATGGGGTGAGTACATTGCTACCCTGCGCGAAGTCGGCTATCGAGGCGTGCTCAGCGTCGAGCACGAAGACAACACCTTCCGCCCGGAGGCCGGCTTCCGCCACGGCGCACATTACCTGAACCAGTTCTGCTGAGCCCTCATCCTGCCATTCGATTATGAAATCCATTGGTCTCAAAACCACTACCACGATGCCAAAACCTTCTTTCACCTATCTGCCGCGGTGGGCGCTGGTGCTTGGGCTGACGCTGGCGCCATGGGCCGGTCGCGCGGCCGAGACCTCGCCCCAATCCTCTTTTTATCTCAAGGATGGCGATCACGTTTGCTTTTACGGCGACAGCATCACCGAGCAACGGTTCTATGGCCTGGACGTCGAGACCTACGTGCGCACGCGTTTTCCCAACCTCCGCGTGAGATTCGTCAATTCAGGCGTGGGGGGCGACCGGGTCACCGGCGGCTGGGCGGGCGCCATCGACCTGCGGTTGGCGCGCGACGTTTTCCCGTTCAAACCCAACGTCGTGACTATCATGCTGGGCATGAACGACGCCTCGTACCGGGCGTTCGACCAAAAGATTTTTGACGTTTATACCAACGGGTACGAGCACATCATCCAATCTCTGCAGGCGCACCTCCCCGGCGTGCGCATCGTGCTGATCGAACCTTCCCCTTACGATGATGTCACCGAATCGCCGAAGTTTGCTGGCGGCTACAACGGCGTGCTGCTGCGGTACGCCGCCTTCGTCCGCCAACTGGCGTCCGAGCATGGCTTGCCCTGCATTGATCTGAACCGCCCGCTCGTGAAGGTGATGGAAAAGGCGCAGGCCAACCATCCGAGGTTGGCCCACGACGTGATTCCCGGTCGCGTGCATCCATCGGCGGCGGGCGAACTGGTCATGGCCCAAGGCATCCTCCAGGCCTGGAACGCGCCGGCTATGGTTACGTCCGTGACCCTCGACACGGCGGCGGACAACGCCGTTCAGGCGGTCAATACGACCGTGAGCCAGGTCAAGACCAGCCATGGAATCCTTTCCTGGAAACAGCAAGACCGTTGCCTGCCCTTCCCGATTCTCGCCCTGCACGACGATTGGCCCCAGTTCCCGCCCGTCCAAAACGGAGGCATGTCCATGTTCTGGGGCGCGCCGCGGCTAAGGTGGAACTAT
>JAJYHY010000053.1 GCA_021784555.1 bacterium | reverse complement strand
TGACCACGGCTTCCTGGAGAGGCGGACGAGGGCGTCCGCGCTCCTATCACCACTTGGGCAGTTACTAAGAAACAAACTATGAAATCCCTTGTCCTCCTTTTGAGCGTGCTGGCGCTGTCGGCGCCGGCGGAGGTCACCGTGCGCAGTCCCAACGGCAAGATCACGACCACCTTGACGCAAGACTCAGGCGGGCGCCTGGTTTATTCGATTGAGTTTAACGGCCGGCAGGTGCTGGCGCCCTCGCCCATCGGCGTGATTGTCGATGGCATCGATTACGGAGCGGGAGATGAAATGGGCAAGGCGGTGATCAGGCGATTCCGCGAGCACTTTCCTTGGCGCGGACGGATGTCGGAGGTGAGGGAGCGGGGCCGGAGCGCGCGCGTCCACCTCCGGAATCATTCCGGGGCCGGCTGGGAGCTCGATTTGCGCTGTTTCAATGACGCGGTGGCGTGGCGCGCCGTTATTCCGGGACTCGGCGTCCGCAAGGTCAGCGGCGAAGCGAGCGCCTGGGTGCTGCCAGAGGGGACCGTCGCCTGGTGCAATCCCGATACCGCGAATGGAGAGGGCATCTTCGAGAGATGGGCGGTTGATCAGATTCCTCCCGAACGGTTCAAGAACGGGATTGGGCTGCCGGTGACCCTTGAGTTGCCTGGCGGAGGCTTTGCGGCGCTGACCGAGGCAGAGGCAATGGGCTACAGCGGAATGACGGTGGAACCTGGAGCCGGATGGACGCTGAAGTCTTCTTTCCGTGATGATCCTCAAGGCTGGACGATGAACGGCGAGGTCCGAACGCCCTGGCGGGTGATGATGGTCGCGTCCGACCTGGATGGCTTGGTGAACTGCGAGGCGGTGCCGAGCCTTTGTCCGCCGCCCAACAAACAACTCTTTCCGGACGGCATCCGCACCGGCTATCTCAAGCCGGGGCGCTGCCTTTGGCAGTGGTGGGCCTATAATGACGCGGGCACGCTCTGGGACAGGCAGCATTGGTTCGTGGACCAGGCTGCCCTGCTCAATTGCCAGTATTACCTGGTGGACGCGGGTTGGGAAACCACGCGCGAACACTGGGGCGAGGGCGGCAAGACCGCCTGGGACCGGCTGAAGGAGCTGTGCGATTACGCGGCTGGGAAGGGGATTGGAATCTGGGTTTGGCGTGGGTGGACCTATAATGAAAAGGGGCAATGGCCCGGCCTGGAGACCCAGCAAAAGCGCGAGGATTTCTTCCGCTACTGCGCCGCGGCGGGCGTTAAAGGGGTGAAGATTGATTTCATGGACAGCCAATCGCATGATCGGCTGGCCTTTTACCAGGCCTGCCTCCAAACGGCGGCGAAATACAGAATCATGCTCGATTTCCACGGCGCCAACAAACCGGCGGGAGAGTCAAGAACCTGGCCGAATGAAATGACGCGGGAGGGCGTGCGCGGACTCGAATACAACAAATGGAGCGCCTTGCCGCCTTCGCATTACGCCACCCTGCCCTTCACGCGGTATCTGGCGGGCCACGGTGATTTCACGCCGACCACCTTCCAACCACAATTCCTCAAAGGAACAACCGTGGCGCAACAACTGGCCTGCGCGGTGATCATGACGTCACCTCTCCTTTGCTGGGCCGACAAACCCGATGTCTATCTGAACAGTCCCGTGGTGGATGTCATCCGAACGATGCCGCCGGTTTGGGATGAGACGCATGTTCTGGCCGGCAGCAAAATCGGCGACCTTGCCATCCTGGCCCGGCGCTCCGGCAGACAGTGGTATGTGGGCATTATCAACGGCGCCGGCGCCCGCACCCAAAAGCTCGACTTCTCGTTCCTGCGCCGGGGCAAATGGACAGCCGATTTCTTCGCCGATACGCCCGGCGACCCGGCAACGTTCAAGATCGAGCGTGGCGTACGAGTCGATGCGCACACGCTCCGTGAGGTTGAAATGAATGCGGGAGGTGGGCTGGTGGTTCACTTGCGGTAGCCAGGGGCCAAACCTGTTTCAACTCGCCTGAACGCGATCTGTCGGGTATTTCGTGGCAGCATGAGACACAGAATTCAGGTCAGCCCCGGTATCCACTTCGGCAAGCCCTGCGTCGCGGGGACGCGAATCCCGGTGGAAGATGTGCTGGAACTGCATCGCGAGGGAACCTCGTTTCCGGATATTATTCGCGACTATTACCCCGCACTTGCGGTGGAAGACATCCAGGCCTGCGTCCAATACGCCATTGATGTGGTAAGGGCCGAGGAGATCCTCCTCACAACCACCTCGTGAGATTCCTGCTCGACCAGGACGTGTACGAGGTGACGCGCAGGTTTCTATGCCAGCTCGGTCACGAGGCCACGCGAGCTGCGGATCTCGGCTTGTCCCGTGCAGAGGATGCCGACCTGGTGGCGCGTGCCACACAGGAGGGCCGGCTCTTTGCTGCATGGCGGCCTCACTTGGCCAATTGTCGCTCGATGAACTCCTCAACCGGCTTCGTCACGGTCACTTCCATGCGCTTAGCGTGGCACAGGCCGGGGGAATAGACAATGCGCAAATGCTGCGTCGGCCCCCAGCAACCGCACCCCGGAAGTGCCCTGAACTCGACGCGCTTCATCGTCGAGTTTATCGGGCACTTCGTCCTCAGCTTTCCGGGAGATGAGCGGATCCGGGCAAAGCGGCTGGCAGAGCAGAAGACACAGTAACAAGAACCGCGCGGTGCCGGCGAGATGCACTCGCTCCAGTCCTTACGGGGTCTGGGCCTGGTGATTCTTCAGATCGCGGATGCGGTCGCGAAGCTTGGCGGCGCGCTCGAACTCCTGCGTCTCAATGGCCCGCTGCAATTGGGTCTCGAGCTTTTCCATTTCGGAGACGGGGCGGCTTTTCTGGATTTGCGAGGCAAGCACGCGCAGGGTTGAGAGGGAGCGGTCGCGTTCGAACGCAAAGGTTTCGTCATCCACCTCTTCGAGGCCCTCGATTTTTTCAACGGCCTTGTTGATGATGTCCAGGCCCTTGTCGAAGGCATTCCGCTCCAGTTGCTGCATGGCGGCGGCGCTGGCATTGATGCGCAGGATGTAGGGACGCCACTTCTCAAGGAACTGCCGGTCCTCCTCCCGTTGCGCATAATGCTGGACCAAGTCGAAGACCCGGAGGTTGCGGGCAGTGTCGCGCAACGTCCGGCGCCAATCGTGCAGTTGAAAGAGCCGGATATACCGGAAGTAATAGAGCATCCCCTCGTCGAACAACTCGCCGCAGTCCTGAGACGTGAGTTCAAAGCTGTCCTCAGTGCCGGAGCGCCGAGACCGCTCAAGGCGGTCAAGATGGAAGTGGAGGACGGACTCTTTGCCGTGAGGGCGTATGCCATCCGGACGGCCATCCAGCTCGTATTGCTCGATGCCGAGCGGCGTCCGCACCTGGAGGACTTGCCGTCCGTCGTCTCCGCGGACCAAGCGAGTCTCGTTGTCCGGGTCGTATGGCCAAGTCTCCAGGATGTGGCGCAGGTCAACCGAGTGACTCATAACATCGTTGTACTATCAACTTTTGTGCGCGATATTCAACAAAACTTCTTTGAACGGGTCTCACCAAGAGCCTCGAGCGGCGTCGGGGTCAGTCCTCGCTTTTCCCCATGTCAGGGAAGGGGAAGTGGCGGAAAAAGGTGTTACCAAAACGGGGCCCCGCCTGGAAGGCTTTGTTTGGTCGCCGAGATCATGAGTGGATTGGCTGAACAGCTTGAGATGCCGACCAGCCCCGATGACCTTGTCAAGATGAGCGCCGCGCCTGAGTGCGCGTGCGCGCGGACACGCGTGAACAGGGTGCGGCGTCCGCCGGGGCGCCGGCAACCGAAGTACCCATGAATATTCACCGGCATAATTCAGCAGACGACCCGAGGGCGGCCCGACGGACGTCGCGACACACACACACAGAGAGCCGAGGATTCCCCGCGCCTCAGGCGCCAAAAGGATCCCGATCCCGTGACGCCCTCTCCAGTCAGGCTTCCACCCTGCCAGGCGGCCATGGCGGATCTGGTCGCCAGGGGCCTTTGCGACCGCGAGATCGGGAGAGCCCTCGGCCTGTCGGAAAAGACGGCCGGCTCGTATCTGAAAATAATTTACGAGCGGTATCATGTCCACACGCGCGCCGCTCTCAGCGCCGTGAATGCGAGACTGCCGCCGGCTGTGAGCAGCCCTGGTTGGAGTGCTCGCGTGAGGGAACCCGTGGCCCGTCCCCGGTGTGCGGGTCAGCAGCGGAATAATTTGGGGCCGCCCGGGGCCGGGGAATCCTCTGGGGCACGCAACAGGCGAAAAAATGGAGAGACTACCTGATTGGTGGCGGAGGCACGTTGCGGGCTGGGCGTTTGCCCTTGCGATTGGGGTGGCGCCCTGCCTTGTGGCGCCGCCGTGGAGCGCCCTGAACTTCGGGGCGGACGAGGGCTACGAGCTGATGAAGGCGCTGCTGGTCACCCTTGGCCGCCCACTCTACTCCGAGACTCGGCCCTTGGAGCCCCCGAGACCCAGGAGAGGGCGCAGCTCCAGTTCCGCTCTCAGGGGCGCGCCCTGGGCTGAGTGTGAGGCCCTCGCTTCGACGCAGTAAAACCACGCGTTTCTCCCGTTGAAGTTCATCCCGACACAATGAGAATTGCCGGTCAATGGCGGGCTTGACATTCCAGCCCCCGTCCGCCAGCATTGGTCCCGTTCGTGGCCATTGATCGGAAGGAGAACGAATATGAAAAGGCAGCAGCAACAGCCAGTTCCGGCTGGTGCAGCCGGGACAAGGGTCAATTGTACCGTATCCCCCCCCGTACGTCAAGTCCAAACCCTCGCTCCACCGAAGCCGCCATGCGCTCCAGCCATTCTAACCCGCAGGGCGCCAAGGCGATGCGGCTGCCGCCTCAACCCGCGCCGAAAGGCGAACCCCGGCCCGGGGGTCACGGTCTTTCGGAAATTGGAGCGGCGGTCGCCTCACGCCAGACCGCTCCGCCCTCAGCCGAGCTTCTCATTCCAGTGTGCGTTATCAGCGCCGACGCGGCCGTTCGCGACCGGCTCACCGCCATAATCGAGTGCGATCCCAGCCTCCTCCTGGCCGGCTCATTTTCCACACCGGAAGCCGCCGAAGGCGCCCTGGCCGGGCATCGACGTTGCGTGGCGGTCGTTCACGAAGGGGAACCGGCTCGCGCTGCCACGCTCGCCAGCATGCTTAAATCCCTGGCGGCGACGGCCGCCGCCGTCATCTACACGGGCTTGATGGACGCCGCCGCCATCTTCTCGGCCCTTTCGCCGGGCGCGGACGGCTGCGTGTTCGACACTGCCCCGCCAGAACAGGTCGTCCAGGCCATCAGCGAAGCGGCCCAGGGCCGGCCTTTCCTTTGCCCTCAGGCACGATGGCAGATTCTCGTTCGGCTGAGGCTCGTCGCCGCCCAGCGCGGAGCCGAGCTACTGACCGCCCGCGAAGAAGACGTTTGCGTGTGGCTGGCCTTCCGCACGGAAAAGGACGCCGCTTGGGGGCTGAATATCACTTCCGAGACGGTTCATAGGCACGCCAAAGCCGCTTACAAGAAGCTTGGCATTCACGGCCGCCACGACCTCATCCGCCTGCTCCGCGCCGCCGGTTGACCGGACTCGCCAGCGGCGTCCCCAAGCGCGTGTTGCGCGACCCGGCTTCCGGTCCCCAGCCGACTCTTTCCATCGCCAACCGGCAAGCCCCGCCGCGACATACCCTCTCGCCTACCCTCCCACCTACCCTGCTTTGGTTCTTCCAATCCGCGCGCGTTGGTGCTTAAATGCATCCCGCATGAAAACAGCGGTGTTGGGGGATGCGCCGTCGGGCGCTTCAAAGACGATGGTGCATGCGAGCGACCGTCGCTGCATACCGGGAGCGGTTAGGCGTTCTCGGCTAACAGCCACGGATTGGAGCCCCGCGCGAACCTTGAGCATCCGGGGCCTTCCCGCCCTCGTGCTTTCCGCAACCGCGGCGGCGCACCTGCTTTCGTGCCCAATCCTGTTTGCAACCGGATTTCACGCGAGGGGCGTCTGGTCACTCAGGCTGGCGCGCTCGCATGTGTACAAGCCGTTCCGGAACATGTCGTTTCAAGTGTTCGTTTCGTCGAACCGCTACTTCTTCGCGGTCGGGAACGATGTGCCTTGGGACCCAACCTACCTCATGGCATCAAGCGACGGAACCGACTCGTTCATGACGGTGAATCCGCTTGCATGGAAGCGGCCTGGACAGTTGAGGCCCGTGGCGAGAGGCGGCCTCAAGACGGCGTGGGGCGGGGTCAGCACCGGGGTGTTCCCGGACTGGCACGAAACCTCGTCGCAGGTTCTCCAGGTCCTGTGGCTGGCCTTCGCGTACCCATTCCAGACCAACGTGGCAGTTGGTCCCGGCCACGTCCCGCCACTCAAATGCCTGGTGGAGCACCGCTTTGTGGCGCTCGACCGATTCATCGTTGAAGCAGAAACAAACAACGCCCACGTCCTGGAGAGCCTTAAGATTTACCAGCCGGGAAGAGGGACGGTAAAGGGCATGACGAACGCGTTCTACCAGGCTCAAGCGTTCTACCAGGCTCAACCCGCGTACACCAATGGCTATCTGTACGCCGAGGAACAGGTCCTCAGTACAACCAACCTCGACCGAATGACGATCCCAAGCAGCGTCGTGTTCCGGGAGTACATTGAAAAACAGGGCAGCCCGCCGACGAACCGGGACGACGTTACGCTTCACTCGGAGTACACGTTCCAGGTCCAGGCGGTGGCGGCGGCCACCGGGCTGCCGGCAGCGTTCCCACTCGACGCCGGCACAAACGGGATCATGACAATCATTAACGACTACCGGATAACCCGGCCGAACGGGCGACCGTATGGCTTTACGCTCCACCGTACTGGGGAGTTCATACACCGCAGCTCACCTTCATTCAGCTTGGTCGTTGCTGAGATGAATGCGAGGCGCAGACGGCAGGAACATGCCAGGTTACTTTACCCAATAGTCGTTTTGGCCGTGGTCCTCCCGGTGCTCGTGTGGTCACTCCTGGAATGGAACAAAAGACGAAAGGAGGCCCCAGCACAAGCCGGGAGAGACTGAGACGAACCGCAGGCACCGTACAATTTGGCGGACCAAGAGGGACCGGCCCGGCGGGGCAGGTGTAGCGTCGCGCTATACCGACTCAAAACATGGTCCCCCCGAAAACGCATGATATGAAGAGTTATGACGTGAAGACCAAATGCACCACGGCGTCGGCGCGTGTGGTCGCCGGACTCGTGTGCGCCGCGCTGCTCGCGGTCCCGTACGCCGTGCTCGCCGATGCGCCTGCCGGCCTGACCGTGAGCGGCGTCTATACCTATGTCGTTTATCCGGACCGGCACCCGCCGCCTTACACAGCGAGGTACAGATTCCGCGCACAGGTCCTGGGCGGCCGGTGGGTCATCGGCTACGAGGACCTTGCCAGCGCCACGAACCCCGCCTTGGTGAACGTGAGGGCTACCGCCAGCTGCGACGGCACGAACATCTACTTCGTCCAGTTCCAGAGCCAGAGTGGCGTGAGCAACGCCTGGGGTGCGCGCTACGAAGCGGTGAGGCCTAAACTCGCCACGACCCTCGCCGAGATTTTTCCGGGGACTTACCCGCCCCCCAAGGAACCAACCCTGCAGCGACTGTGGCTTCCCTTCGCGTCCAGGAGCGTCCTTGGGGCGCCGCGCGGCATCGCGAAGCCCCCATTCTCGGTGGATTTGGCCATATTCTACGAGACCGACTACCAATGCGGCTATTACTGGAGCGATGATGGTCCGGGGGGCCAGATGCGGCAGATAGTCCTTACCAACGCGGGCTCCGTTCTGCACAGGGACAGCACGGATGGGAAGATCCGTCGCCGCCAGCTCGCGCCTCCTTACGACAAGGGGTACGTCGAGGGCGTTGGCGTCTACGAGCGGACCACGAACGTCGAGGAGGCCCTCGTCCCGTTACAGTTCAAATTCACAGCCTACTCCCCGCAGTTCAAGATCGGAGGCGCCCCGGCTCTGTCCCGAGTGTACACCTACACCTGCGTGGTGACAGACTGCTACCCGTCCTCAATCGGGCCCATCCCAGCGCCTCTGCCCAGGGGTCGAGTTTTGGTGACCGACAGGAGGTTCGAAAGGGACGGCTGGTCTCAGTTGGACTACATTGCCACGAATGGCTGGCTCGAGGCGGGCGACCCGCTCATCATTGCTCGCAAGAAGAACACGCTGAAGTCCTCCTTGAACCAGGAAGTGCTCAGCGCGCTCAACATTTCTCCGGGGCGCATCCACTGGCTTCGGTACGCTATCTGCGTGCTGCTCGTCTTGCCCTTGGGGCTCGTGGTGCTGAGGGGATTGGTCCAAAAACTAAAACGCGAAGTGAAAGGAAAAGCATGAGAAGACAACTATTAGGAGAAGCGAAACTGGTGGCGGCGGTGTTTCTGGGATGCAGCATTCTGACTACCCTCGCCTGCGTCGAGTCGGACAAGGCTGGAGACGTTTGCGGATCCCCAACGGGCGCCAGGTGCAGCAACGGATGTCTCCATGTCTCTTGCCCGAGTACGAAGCACACCTGCACGGGGGGTTACACAGATTACGCGTGCCAAGACAGCGCATTAGGCCAGCCTGGTGCCGGCGCACCGGCTTTGCGCTGCCGCCGCTCATCGATCTGAGCCGGAGGAGCCAGACCGTCCTCGCCTCCTCCTTACTACCACGCGACCCTCGGCACGCAGTTGATCTTCGATCACCCGCCGCTGATGGGGAAGCTGGTGGAATGGTTATACCTGGCGTCCGGACGAGATTTCACGACCTTTCGGGTAGTGTTTCGAATCGTGCTCTCCTCCGCCGATCTGCTCAGCGCGTTTCTGCTGGCCCAGGCCTTTGGAGGCTGGCGGCCTGGAAGCCGAATTGCGGCCGCCTACCTTCTTTGCCCCGCGACGTGCATCCTCTCCGCGTATCACGGGAACACGGACCCCTGGGTGGCTTGCGCAATTCTGGCCGCGGTGGTTCTGCTGTCTCGGGAGCGGTTCGTTCTGGCGGGGGCGGTTTTCGGGCTGAGCTTGTCGATAAAGTGGGTCGGCGTCGCCGCCGCGCCGTTCCTGGCCCTTTCGCCTCGGAGCTGGAACGAGCGGCTCAAGTTCGGATTGGCGGCGGTGCTGGCGGCTTGGGCCTGCTACGCGCCCTGGCTGCTGCGCGATCCGGGCGCGGTGTACCAGAACGTCTTCCGCTACCACGGCCAGCTCTTCCAGTCGGGGTCGGGCCAGCCGATCTGGGGAACTCGCATCTGGCTGGGCTACCTGGCCGTTGCAGCGTGCATGGGCGCGGCGGTGTTCCTGTTCGCGGAGGCGTGGGCGCGGCGGCGGGAGAATGGCCGTGAGGTTGGCGGACGGGATTTGTCCATATTGAAAGATGCCAGTGAAAGCAGCCTTTGAACGTTTGACGCGGCTCTGGACGAGGCCTTGTAGCCCGTGGATAGCCATTTTCCTGGCGGCCAACCTGGTGATTCATCCGGATTACGGGACCAACCCGGAATCGCGGTTTGCGGCGCTTTGTGCGATGGTCGAGGACCATTCCTTCCGCATCGACCATTACAAGGACCTAACCATCGACTGGGCGCGAACGCCTGACGGCCATTATTACTCGAACAAGGCGCCCGGGCCGATGCTGCTCGGTTTCCCCGTGTTTTGGGTGATGGACAAGGTGTGGACGGCTGGAGCGGCCGGAGTGGAGCCACAGGCAAGGCCACCACAAAGAGCACAAAGAACGCAAAGCCCCCGGCGGAATGATTTGGTTGCTGAGCGCACCGCATCATTGCAGGCGGCGCGGGACGGGGCGCGGATTGCACACGCCGGCACTTCCCTGGCGGTGCTGTCGTTGCTGTTCCAGGCGCTGCCGTTCGCGCTGTTGGTTGCGCTGGCGGCGGAGTGGCTGGAGGGCGTTGGAGCCTCACCGGGCGCGATTCATCTGGCGTGCGCGGCGATGCTGTTTGGCAACACGGCATCGCTCTTCATGAACACCTACTTCGGGCATGGGATGGCGGCGGTGTGCGTGCTGGCGCTGTGCCTGTGCCTCATCAAGCGTTGGTATGTCTGGGCCGGGCTGGCTTACGGGTGGGCGCTGCTGGCGGATTACAGCTCGGCGGTGCTGTTGCCAGGATTTCTGGCGGCGGCGCTGACCGGAGCGCCGCCCGGGGGGCGGCTTCGGGCGCTGTGGAAGATTGGCTTGGGAGGCCTGCTGCCGGGTGTGCTCTGGGTCTGGTATCATGTCGCCTGCTTTGGCGGGCCGTTTACGCTGCCGGGGAAGTATCAGAACCCGATGTTCGTGGATGCGGCGCATGACCGGATCCTTGGGTTGTTCAGCCTCGCGCCGAATCCCGTGGTAGCGGCCCGGTTGCTGGGCGGGTTCGACCGGGGGATTCTGTGGTCGCAGCCGTGGTTGCTGGTTGTGGTTATTCTCTGCCTGGTCTGGGGCATTTGCCTCACCCGGCGGACTCAGTACAACAGAGGGCTGGGCGGGGACCCGGTGTTCTGGCCCGCCGCCGCCGGGCAACTGCTGCTGTTCCTGTTACCGGGGTTGCTGCTGCTCCTCTGGATGAACGCATCGTTTGGGAAGTGGGAGGGAGGCGCGACTCCGGGGCCGCGTTATATGTGTTCGGTCTTTCCCGCGTTTGGGCTGCTGGGGGGCCTCCTATTCGACAAGATGTTCGTGTGGATGCGGCGATTGTTAGTCGGCGGAGTTGTCTTCGCCGTTGTGTTCTGGATTCTGGCGTTCTCGACCCAGATCCTGGTGCCAGAGGGCCGGACGATATGGGGATACACCTTCCACTGGCTGATCCACCCCAGCGGGTCCGGCCCGATTATTCGGGTTGGCACGCTGGTCTTGGTCTTTGAGTGGCAACTTTGGAGATTACTGTTCGACCGGCGTAATGGAGCGCCAGTGACCGCGCCGCGAACCGAGAATGTGCCGAAACCATCATGAATTCGGCCCGCAACCAAATGACTCGGACCGCGTGGGGCCTGGCCTCGTTCAAGGCCGGTTACTTCGCGTCGCTGGTTGCGGCCCTGCTGCTCTGGGGCAGCCTGGGCGAGTTTATCCGCCTGCCACAGAAGTGGACACCTATGGGCGGCCCCGCCTTCGCCAGCCACTTTACGGGCTGGGACGCGGGCTACTACCTTTACCTGAGTCAACACGGGTATGAGGCGGGCGACCGGGCCTGCGCCTTCAACCCGCTCTGGCCCTTCCTGATAAAGTGGTCTTCGGTCCTGACGGAAGGCGAGCCGTTGGTAGCAGGGATGGTGCTGGCGAACCTCTTCTCGCTGGCGGGCTGCCTGCTGTTCTGGCGAGTGGCCGGCGAGCGGTTCGGGCCAGCGGCGGCAACCCTGGCGCTTTTATTCCTGCTGGCCTTTCCCGGTTCGCTTTTCTTTCAGTTTGTGTATAGCGAGCCGGTCTTCTTTTTCCTCCTGATGCTCTTGTGGTGGGGCCTGGAGCGGCGCCACTATACCGTGGCGGCCGGCGCGGCATTTCTGCTGCCGCTGGCGCGGAGCCTGGGGGTCTTTGCGGTGCTGCCGATTGGGTGGCACGCGCTCGAACCAGCCATCCCGCGGCTGAGGGAGAGAATGGGACGCGGGTTGGCCGCGCTGGGGGCCGGGCGCCTGAGCGCCCGCTTCAAGGCCGCGGGCCACTGCGAGCCGAGCGAGGGCGGCGACAACGCCCACGGTTGCGTCGGAGCAGGAGGGCGCTTTCCGCTGAGGTCTGTGGCGGGCCGCGCACGGCTGGTGGCGCTGCCGGTGGCCGGCTGGGGCGCGTATCTGGCGTTGATGGGGCTGTGGACGGGCAATCCCTTCGAGGGCCTTGAGGCCCAGAAATACTGGGGCGTGCATTCGATCTGGAACCTGGTCAACGTGCCGAAGTTCGTGGTTGGGCTGGTGACGCCGACGGCGTGGCACGCCTTCCGCGGCTCGCTCCTCGACCGCTGTGTTTTCGTGCTCGTGCTGTATGTGCTGCCGGTCATCTGGCGCCTGGGCAAAGACATGATGGCGTGGACGCTCATGCTGGCCATCGTCCCGGCGATGAGCGGCACGTTCACCTCCTTCACCCGGTTCGCCTCGTGCGCCTTTCCGGTGTTTATAGGTTTGGGCGTGTTTTTCGCTATGCCCCGGCGCCGAGTGCCGCAGTACGCGTTGCTGGCGGTCTTTATCATACTCCATGGCGTTCTGGTTTGGCGCTATGTGAACTGCCGCTGGGCGGGATGAGAGAGGAAAAGCAGAAAACAGAAAGCAGAAAACAGAAATCCAGAGGCCGAACTGCCGGGAGCTAGGCGTCGTCCAAAAAAGGCCGCTTTATCGGCCATCTTAATCGTCCACTTGATCGAATTTGACTGATTCTCGATAAAATGACCGACGAAGTGGGCGATAAAGACAGCCGGGCCAGACCTTTTCGGAGAACCCTGAGCTAGGCGGCGCGAGGATGTTCAGCAAGAAGAGGCGACAGCGGAGATTAGCGAGCATGAACACGATTAACTTGAGAGAGCGGGTGGGCTGGCGAAGCCGGAATGAAAAAGTACGCGACTTTGGAGTCGGGGGCAGGCGCCTTTGGACCCGCCGCCAACACCCACGCCTCTCACCGCTTCCGCGTCCCCTTTCTGCGTTAGACTTTCAACTTTCTGCTCTTCCGGACGGTTTCACGCTGGTGGAGCTGCTAGTGGTTATCGCGATTATCGCCTTGCTGGCGGCCCTGCTGCTGCCGGCGCTGGCGGGCGCCAAAGCGCGGGCGATGCGCATTGCCTGCCTCTCGAATGTCAGGCAATTCGCCCTCGCCTTTCAGCTTTATGCGGGCGACAACAACGACCGGGTATTGCCCAACATGGACGGCCCCAATATCCCTCTCGGCCAGACCTGGGTCCAGGGCTGGCTCGGTTTGCCGGGGCCGGATTGCACCAACACGCTCTACCTCCGGCAGAGCCTGCTGGGCCGCTACCTGCGGACGCCCAAGGTGTGGCAGTGCCCGTCGGCCAGGGTCGCCACCGTCGCGGGGGTCACCCAGCCGCGCGTCAGGACGGTCTCCCTCAACTGCTTCATGGGTTCGCCCATCAAAAGCCCGGCCGCGCCAACCTACCTGCGGCTGAGCGACATCACCCGGCCTGGCCCCTCGCAGGCATTGACCTTTCTGGAGGAACGGATGGAGACCATCAACGACGGCAGCTTTGCCATTCAGTGGGACTTTGATCAAAACGACCCCGGCGCCTGGCTGCTGCGGGACAAGCCCGAAACCGTGCATGACGGCAGCGGCAACCTGGCCTTTGCCGACGGGCACGCCGAATCCCATCGCTGGCGGGACGCACGGACCCTCAACGCGCCCCGCAACGACGCGCCTGTGCCGGATAGCAAGGACGTCCTCCGGCTGGAGGAACACGCGACCTGGCGGGCACCGCAAAAGAACTGAACCCTCATCCCCATCCCACACGGCCAGTGACGGCCAGTGAAGGGGTCCTATAAGCGGCTTTGTCAGTGGTCGTGTAGGGCCCCGACGCATTGAATTACAGCGTGTTTGGACTGGCACTTTCCGGGGCCTTTGGGTACGATTGAGAGAAAAGATGATCAAAGCGCCAGCCAACGTCACCCTGCCTGAGGGGGCCAGCCTGCGCCGGGTGGGCCAGGTCTTGCTCGATGCCTGGGAGGCCGGCTCGCACCAATGGCGTGACACCCCGTTGCAGCTTCGCGAGGGCAACCCGGCCTCGCCGCCTGCCCCAGCCCCGCGTGACGCTTTGGACCTGTTTCGAGTGCTAGAGGAGCACCGGATAGAGTACCTGCTGGTGGGCGGCATGGCGATGCTCACCTACGTCCAGGGCCGGAACACCAGGGATGTGGACCTGCTTCTCTCGGTCGAGGCGATGCGCCAAATCCCCAAGCTCCGGATTCAGGACCAGAATGACTTCTTCGCCCGCGGGCAATTCCAGAGCGTGCAAGTCGATCTGCTGCTCACCACGAACCCGCTCTTCAAGACAGTTCAAGAGCGGTTTGCGACCACGCACCGCTTTGCGGAGCTGAGGGTGCCCGCGGCAACGGTCGAAGGGCTTGTGCTCCTGAAGCTCTATGCCCTGCCTTCCTTGTACCGGCAATTCGACTGGGACCGCATTTACATCTACGAGAGCGATGTCAAACGGCTCCTGGCCTATTATCAACCCGACATCGAGCCGCTTTTCTCCATTCTGAAGGACCATATCTCCAGCGGCGAGATGCGCGAACTCAGGAACCTTGTTACTGAAGAGCAGGAGCGGTGGCGCCACCGCGACGAACCGCCGGCGGCCTGAACTCGGCTTGCCGTATCGCCGCCCCGTCTAGGCCATGTCCACGATTCCAACCCTTAGCCTGGTCATTCCCTGTTACAACGAAGAAGACAACCTCCGTCCGCTGGTCAAGGCGATTGAGGCTGCGGTCAAGCCGCTCGGCTTGGCCTACGAAATCGTCATCACCGATGATTGCAGCAAGGACAGATCGTGGGAGATTCTCAAGGAGTCGGCCACGGCCGACCCGCGCATCCGGGTGCAGCGGTTTGCTTTCAACTGCGGCGAATCGGCTGCCAGTTGGGCGGGTCTGAAAGCGGCCCGGGGCCAATACCTGGTGACCTTGGACGCCGACCTGCAGAATGACCCGAAGGACTTGCCGAAGTTTCTGGAGGCGCTGAAGCACTTTGATTGTGTGTGCGGGACAAGAGTTGAAACCCGCGGCAAGGGCGACAATTTCGTCCGCATCGCCTCGTCGCGAATCGCCAACTGGGTGCGGAACAGGCTTTCCGGCGAAAAGATCAGTGACGCAGGATGCACCTACCGGGCCTTCAAGCGGGAGTGCATCGAAAACCTGAAGTTCTTCAAAGGAATGCATCGCTTCCTCCCGACACTTTTCAAGATCGAGGGGTTCACGGTCACCGAGATTGCCGTCTCAAACAATCCGCGTTTCGCGGGCCAAAGCCATTACGGGGTTTGGAATCGTCTGTTCGCTTCCTTCTACGATTTGCTGGCGGTGCGCTGGATGAAGAAGCGGATGTTTCGCTACCAGATAGCTGAGCGGGTCGAACAGGAGTTTCATTGGTAAGTATGTTCGAGTTGCTTGATGCGGGGCCACACGGGAGATTTGGATGAGGTGCGCGCCTTGACCTCGGCAAAGACCCGGCGGGCCTCCTGGGGGTCGTCGCTGGCCACCATCACGCAATAATCGAGCTGGATCCAGGCCTTGCGAGGGTCCTGGATCATCTTTCCATAAGTATCGAGGAATTCTTTCAAAGCCGGCGCGCCTTTGTTCTCGGCGTCTTGCAGGGTGCTCTCAAGCTGGTAGGGCAGGCCGGGCAGTTGGTCTCCTAAAACGAGGGCGGCCGCGGCGGCTTTCTGCTCGTCTTGGCGCTCATTTTTGACCTTCTCAAAGTAAAAGAATAACTCCCAGCCGCCGTAAAGCACCGCCGCTATCATCAGTGCTGCGATGACCTTTGTCATGATTCTGTAATCCGTTCTACGCGGGCGCCGAGCTTCCGGAGCTTGCCATCGATGTCCTCGTAACCGCGATCCACGTGGTATACGCGGCTGATGGTGGTGGTGCCGCGGGCAGCCAGGCCCGCCACCACCAGCGCGGCGGAGGCCCGTAAATCACTGGCCATCACCGGCGCCCCGCTCAGCGGCTTGCCGCCTTTTACTATCGCACTTGGGCCTTCGATTTCAATGTCGGCCCCCAGGCGCGCCAACTCACTCACATGCATGAAGCGCGACTCGAAGATCCGTTCGGTGATGATGCTGATGCCGGGGGTCAGGGTCATGAGCGCCATCATTTGAGCCTGCACGTCGGTTGGAAAGCCGGAATAGGGCAGAGTCGTGATATCGACCGGGCGCAACTTGCCCGTGCGGTGAACCTTAATGCCGGCGCCGTTAGTCTCAATACAGACCCCCGCCTCCCGCAGTTTGTCGAGTACGGCGCCCAGATGGTCCGCGCGGGCGGATTTGAGGGTGACCTCCCCTCGAGTGGCGGCGGTCGCAATGGCGTAGGTAGCAGCCTCGATACGGTCGGGGATAATTTTGTGAACCGCCCCGTGCAGCGCCTTGACGCCGGTGATGGTGATGGTCGGACTCCCCGCGCCGGTAATCCTGGCACCCATGGCGTTGAGAAAGGAGGCCAGGTCCACGACTTCCGGCTCGCAAGCCGCACTTTCAATAACGGTCACTCCGTCGGCCAGGGCCGCCGCCATGATGACATTGGCCGTGCCCAACACCGTCGAACCGGAGCGCCCTCCCAGGAAGATCGGCGCGCCGGTCAGCCTTCGTCCGCTGGCCCGGACGTAGCCACCGCCAATCGTCACCCGGGCGCCCAGCGCTTCAAACCCTTTGAGGTGCAGATTGATGGGCCGGGCGCCGATCACACATCCGCCAGGCAGTGATACCGTGGCCTTGTGCAGCCGTCCGAGCAGCGGCCCCATGATGCAGATCGAACCGCGCATCTTGCGGACCAGGTCGTATTCGGCGGCGCCTTTGACCTCCCTGGCCTCGATATGCACGTTGCCCGCATCGAACCGGACTTTCGCCCCAAGCCACGAAAGGATCTGGCCCATGAACCGAACGTCGCTCAAATCCGGTACGCCCTGAATGACACATGGTTCTTTGGTCAGCAGCGCGGCCGCCATGATTGGCAGCGCGGCGTTCTTTGCGCCGCTGATAGTCACCTCCCCGCACAGCGGCGCGCCGCCCTTAATTAACAGGCTATCCATGCAGTCCTACTCGCTTTATGCTCGCCCGATCCGCGTCCGGCCGGAATCTCATCCCGGATGCGCGACCAGAATTCTCGGATGCTGATTGTAGTCCCGCTCGACCCACTCCACAATCCACTTTTGCGCCTGGAAAATCTCCGTCACCCGCCCCGCCTGTCCCGCTCCCAGCTCGACCATCAAGCGTCCATCGGCGCGCAGGAATGAGGCGGACTCGGAGGCCCAGCGGCGGTAGTAGTCCAGGCCGTCCGCGCCGCCATCCAGCGCCTGCCGCGGCTCATGGTCGCGGACCTCGGGCGGCAAGGCGGCAATCTCGGCGCTGGGAATGTAAGGTGGGTTGCTGACAATCAGGTCGAAGCGCATCGGCTCCGGCAGCGCCGCGAAACCGTCCCCGTGCAAGAAACGTATCCTGCTGTCTGTGCCATGGCGGGCGGCGTTCCGGCTGGCCAACTCCAGCGCCGCCGCGGAGAGATCAGCGGCGAAAACCTCCGCCTGCGGACAATGGAATGCCAGGGCGATGGCCAGGCACCCGCTGCCGGTGCCAACATCGAGGGCCAGCGGAGTTCGATCCGTTTGCGAGGAGGCGCCCTGCGCCAGGGAGGCGTTGAGGAATTCCCAGCCCTTCTCCGCCAGCAACTCGGTCTCCGGCCGCGGAATGAAAACGTCCGGGCTGAGCGCCAACTCCAGCCCACAAAAGGACATAGACCCCAGGATGTATTGGAGCGGTTCACGCTGCCCGCGCCGGCGCATCATCTCGCGCAGAGCCGCCACCTCGGAGGGCTGGAGTTGGCGTTCGAAATCAAGGTAAAGCCGCATGCGGGGAATCTTGAGCAGGTGCGCCAGCGCCAGCTCAACCTGCAGGCGCGGCGATTCCACCCCCTTCTTGGTCAGAAACTCAGTGCTGCGTTGAATGCTCTCCAAAGCCGTCACGCAAAGAGTCTAACCGACGGCCCCGCCTTGGGAAGGTAGAAGCGCGGTGGCCGTCCATGAGCACACCTTGCAAGGTGTGCTCATGCAAACCAAGCCGCTCTCGGGCCGAGGTTGGTGCGTTCGCGGTGGTGAGCCTCTGCCGAGAGGTACACAGGGCGGCACGCTGCCCCAACCAATCCCCAAAACCCCTGTCGGAATTTCTCGCGAGCGGCTGTTTAATAGCTGGAGGTTCTCCGAAAAGGGGTATAGCAGGCGCTGAGCTAGACCCAATAGTCAAGCGAAATCACTTTTCTTCGCCCAGATCAGCCACCGCTGGCCCTGACGCGCTCACCACCGGCCATTTTTCGCCAGAATTGCCGACACCTTCTCCATGGCTCCAGTTTCCGGCTCTCCCACTCCGCCTACGCCGCCAGGAATTGCTCCAGCTTCTCGCGCGCCCGCCGCGCGCGGACCCGAATCATCTGCGAAAGGTTATTCGCCAGAACCTTTTCCGTAAGTTCCGCCCGCACGTTCTCACGCTCTCGCCGGAGCAACCGGCCGAACTCATAGCCGTCTTTGAGCGTGAACATCAGCGATTCCACCGCCGAGCGATTGGCCCGCGCGGCTCGGTAGTCAGGCCGATTCCATTCCTCGGCCCCGGTTATCTTCTTGACCTTGCCCTGCTTCTTGGGCTTGCCCGTGCTAAAGCCAATCTCCCGATGCATCCGGCGCATATCCCGCTGGAGTTCCTCTAAGCCGCTGGGCTCAAAGTTGGGCAACCCAAAGAGGTCCAGCTTGCCGCCCCGCCGGCAGATCCGCTCGACTAACTTGGTGATTAAACCCGAGTCGGTCGGACGCTCGGTGTTGGCTTTGACCGCGGTGCTATCCAGGTAAAGGCTGCCAAAATCATCCTCACCGGCCAAGGCCCCCTGCTGCCGGGCAGCATCTCCACCGCCCGCAGCACCTGCGGCAAGCCCAACTGCGCCTGCAAAGCCCACCCCCCGAAGCTGCACGGCCCCTATTATCGGTGGACCGGCATCGCCATGGGAAAAAGAACCACCATCACCTTGAGCCAGGAGCAAGCCCAGGAATGCCGCCAACGATTCAAAAACTATCGCCACATCAAAAAGTGCGGATTTCGGCGAAATCGGACACGCATTTCGGAAAATATTCAGACAGCCGTTTCGGGCTCAGTTCGGACAGTTTCCGGAGCGGAGCGACGCTTCGCTATGAGTTGTAATTCAGTGTCCGAATTGAGGTCAAGCCTTTGCTGGCGGTCTGCAGCGTGCGCCTGGGTCCCGTTTTGGGGCGGCCCACTCCGCGGCCGAACCGGCCAGCGGCGTGGGAAGTGGTGCCTTAATCCGCAGGAGCGGCTTTGGGATCACGCATGGACTTGCCGCTCAGCTCCAGATCTGGGCAGGGTGGCTGCTGAGACTCGACACCACCAGGTGTCTGGCGCATATTGGCCGATGAGCAACAAGCCGACAACCCTTCGCGGGCGGGGAGCCAGCTTCAATCCGCCGAACCGCTTCGAGCGTATCTCGTTTGAGCCGGACGCCGAGTGGGACCCGGCGCAAGACCCGGCTCCGGCTACACAGTTCTTCCGCGATGCCTCTCAATCGCTCATTACTTACAACGACAGTCCCGACATCCCTTTCCAGGCCAGCATCAATCCCTATCGCGGTTGTGAACACGGATGCTCCTACTGTTATGCCCGCCCTTTTCATGAGCATTTGGGCTTTTCTGCCGGCCTGGATTTCGAGACCAGAATTATGGTCAAAGAGAACGCGCCTGAACTGCTCCGGCGCGAGTTGTCTTCTCCCGCCTGGAAGCCGCAACTGCTGGCCATCAGCGGCGTGACCGATTGCTACCAGCCTGCCGAGCGCCGCCTGCGCCTTACCCGCCGGTGTCTGGAGGTGCTGGCGGAGTTCCGGAACCCGGTCAGCATCGTCACGAAGAATTACCTGGTCACGCGCGACCTCGACCTCTTGCGTGACCTGGCCGCCCACAATGCCGTGGAGGTCAATCTCTCGATCAACTCCCTCGACAGCGATCTGGCGCGCAAGCTCGAACCGCGCGCGGCCACGCCCAGGCAGCGCCTGGCCGCCGTGGAGACCCTGTCTGAAGCAGGGGTCCCTGTCGGTGTATTGCTCGCTCCCATCATCCCGGCGCTCAACGACCATGAAATCCCATTGGTCCTCGCCGCCGCCAAGGCGGCCGGAGCGCAATGGGCGGCGAGCGAGATCCTGCGGCTGCCCCTGGCCGTGGCGCCCATCTTCCAAGCCTGGCTCCAGGAGAACGTGCCGGGCATGAAAGAAAAAATCCTTAGCCGAATCCGGGCGATTCGCGGGGGCAAATTGAACGATTCCCGGTTCGGCGCGCGCATGCATGGGCAAGGAATCTTTGCGGACCAGATCTCCCAAATGTTTCACGTCGCCCGCCGCAAGCTGAGTTTGCAAGAGGACGGGCCGGACTTGTCAATTGCCGCGTTCCGGCGCCCGGAGGGACCACAGAAGACACTGGATCTCTGGCGTGGCGAAAAAGCGCCATTGTAGTGTGAATCATTGTAACCGCTTAGGCGGCGTGACTTGAGTAGTTACCAATCATTTCACCCACTAATTCGCGTGCATTAGCGTAAATTGGCAATCCGGTTCCAATCTGAATTCCAGGGTTGACGGGACGAATCGGGCGATTCATAACGGCTGCGATGCATAAAACACTGCACGTGCTCTTGTCCCGCGTTTGCGCCGCGGTCCTCCTCTTTCCATTGCTGAACTGCGCCCAGACGTATGCGGCGCAAGGACCGAACCAAACCACCCGGTTCGACGGACAACTCCTGGGCGAGGCGCCGCCCCCGTCCGAGCCGTTGTCGCTGTGGTATCGGAAGCCGGCGGTCAAATGGGTGGAGGCGCTGGCCGTTGGCAACGGGCGCCTGGGGGCGATGGTGTTTGGGGGCATCCAGCGGGAACGGCTGCAACTCAACGAGAGCACGCTCTGGGCGGGCGGCCCTTATGACCCAAACAACCCCGAAGCCCTGGCTGCATTACCCGAGGCCAGGCGCCTGGTCTTCGAGGGGAAGTACCGCGAGGCCGACCGGCTCGTGCGCTCGAAAATGTTGGCCCACCCTCGAGGGCAGATGCCGTACGAAACGGTCGGGAGCCTCATGCTGGAATTGTCGGCGACAGAATTGGTGTCGGATTATCGGCGCGATTTGGACCTCGACACAGCCATTGCCAGCGTCCAGTTCACCTCGGAGGGCGTGACTTTCAAGCGAGAGGCCTTTGCCAGCCCGGTGGACCAGGTCATTGTGGTACGGCTGACGGCGAGTAAGCCGGGCAAGATCACCTTTGCTGCTTCATTTAAAACGCCGCAGAAGGCAAAGGCCAATGTTGAATCCCCGGATACGCTCGTGCTGGCCGGTGTCAATGGGAGCGCAGGCGGGATTCCCGGCGCGCTGAAGTTCCAGGCCCGGCTGTTCGTGCGGACGAAGGGCGGCGAAATCGTCCCGGAGGGTGAGGGCCTGACTGTGCATGGGGCGGATTCCGCCACCTTGCTTATCGCCATTGCCACGAGTTACAAGAGCTATGACGATGTGAGCGGCGACCCGGAGGCCTTGACACGCGCTTGCATCCGGGAGGCAAGCCGCAAATCGTACGAGCAGTTGCGCGCGGATCATATCGCCGAGCATCGCCGGCTCTTCCGGCGCGTCTCCCTCAACCTGGGGCCGGACTTGTCGCAGAAGCCGACGGACGAGCGGATAAAAGACTTTGACAGTGGTGACGACCCGGGATTTGCGGTGCTCTACTTCCAGTTTGGGCGTTACCTGCTCATTTCCAGTTCCCGGCCTGGCACGCAGCCGGCCAATCTCCAGGGGATATGGAACGAAAGCATGAACCCGCCTTGGGGGAGCAAGTACACTATCAATATCAATACGGAGATGAATTATTGGCCGGTGGACAGCGCCAACCTCGGTGAATGCATCCAACCGCTGGAGGCCATGGTCCTGGACCTGACCCATACTGGGGCCAAAACGGCGCGGATGCATTGGGGCGCTGGCGGCTGGGTGACGCATCACAATACGGACCTGTGGCGGGCATCGGCGCCCATTGACGGGCCGTGGGGCCATTGGCCCACCGGAGGTGCCTGGCTTTGCCAGAACCTGTGGGAGCATTTCCTGTTCACAAACGACCGGGCCTATCTCAAACAGATTTACCCGGCAATGAAGGGCGCCGCGCAGTTCTTCCTCGACTCGCTCGTGGTCGATCCAACCAACGGCTGGCTGGTCACCTGCCCCTCGGCATCGCCGGAGCACGGCCACCCCGGCGGCAGCACCCTATGCGCTGGGCCGACCATGGACGAACAGATCATCCGCGACCTCTTTGGCAACTGCGTCCAGGCGGAGCGCATTTTGGGCAAGGATGCCGCTTTCTCCAGGACGCTGCGGGCGGCCCGCAAACGCCTGGCGCCGGACCAGATTGGCAAGGCGGGCCAACTCCAGGAGTGGCGTGAGGATTGGGACCTCGAAGCGCCGGACATCCATCACCGCCACGTTTCCCACCTTTACGGGCTCTATCCCAGCGCGCAGATCACCCCCGATGGCACGCCAAGATTGGCCACTGCCGCCAAGAAATCGCTCGAGATTCGGGGTGACAACGCCACCGGGTGGGGGTTGGGCTGGCGCCTGAACCTCTGGGCGCGGCTCCGCGACGGAGAGCATGCCTACAAGATCCTCAGATTACTCCTGCGTCCGGACCGGACTTACCCGAACCTCTTCGACGCGCATCCGCCTTTCCAAATCGATGGGAACTTCGGCGGAACGGCGGGCATCATCGAGATGCTGCTGCAGAGCCATGAACTGGCGCCCGCGAACATGGCGTCCGAAGATTCCGGCGCCGGGCAGGATGGAGCGGGGAAGCGGGTGCGGATCATTGACCTTCTTCCGGCCCTGCCGCGCGAATGGCCAAACGGCTCGGTCAGAGGAATCAAGGCCCGGGGCAATTTCACCGTCAGCATGGATTGGAGGGACGGCAAGGTCGTCTCCTACCGCATCACTTCCCCGCAACCGAGCATGGCCAAAGTGCGTGTCAATGGGCATCTGGTCACGGTCAGGGCGGAGCGGCCGTGAGCGGGGGCAGAGGGGATGTTGGATGGTGGATGACGGATGGAGCGCATCCGGCAGTACCCCCCGTGGGCCCGACAGATCCGAAGCCCGAAATCCGAAATCGGATGTTCAACGTTCGATGTCGGATGGTGAATGCCGGTTTCCCGGTTTTGAACGGGCGCCCTGACGTGCGGTCAAAACTTGAAATTCGCGGAAAGAAATTCTTTACTGTGAACAAATCCCTGTTAGCATTATGTTGCGCCGCGAGTGCGGCGAAACGCGAATGGACCTGAAGCGACGCGAAACCTCGGTCACCTGCGGCCCGTTGTCAAAACCAGACGGGTTGAACGTCAGGCAATGGCGTCGAATTCCCTCCCCCGTCCCTCCACGGCGGCCTGCCGCTCCCGGCCTTTTCGCGCTGGCATCCAAAGAGACAAACCACATAACCATAGGAGCATCCACCCATGGACTTGCATCACCCGATACTCAGAGAATTCCCGGAATACCGGGAAACCATCAGGCAACTCAGGGCCAGCAGCGACCATTTCAGAAGCCTGTTCGATGAGTATCACCGGCTGGACGATGAAATTTACCGGATTGAAGAAGAGATTGATTTTGCCACAGACCAGGAGATTGAAGAGCTGAAGATGCGACGGGCCAAGCTTAAGGATTGCATCTATCATGTCATCCGGCACGCCCCGCAGCCCGCCGTGTGCGAGCTGCAAGCCTGAGCGTGAAAGCGGCGGTCCGCGCCGCACTCCAAATGTTGCGCGAGATACGGGTGCGCTGGGGGAAACCCACGGCGCGGAACTTGGCGGAGCCTTTGGAGTGCGGCGCGGACCGCCGCTTTCGTTTTCCTACCCATGCCACTCCCCTAGTTTCTACGGAGTTCATCCACGCCGCTCAGGCGCTGGTCAAAGACGCCACGCCACACTCGTGAGAACGCATTCGAGCTGGGCGGCATGGACCGCCAGCGGCCCCTCTGTCCATACCACGTAATCCGACGCGGCCATTTTCCTTTCGATAGGCCATTGGGCACGGATGCGCTGCTGGATATGTTCCGGAGACCAGCCCCGGACGGCAAGACGCGACAGTTGGGTGCCGGCGGAGCAGGCAATGCAGAGGGCGGCGTCGAACTCCGCTTGAGCGCCGGTCTCGAACAAAAGCGGGATGGCGACGACCGCCAGGGGCCGCGACTCGGCCCGCCACTTGGCGAGTTGCGATTGCCACGCGGCCCGGATGCGAGGATGCAACACATGTTCAAGTTTCTCTCGCTCGTTCGGCTCCGAAAATACACGCCGGGCCAGTTCATCGCGGCGCAACCGGCCCTGGGAGTCGAGTATGGCCGGGCCAAACGACCTCTGAATCTCCTCAAGAGCAGGCTGGCCAGGTTCCGTCAATTCGCGCGCCAGGAGGTCCGTGTCCACGACCGAGACGCCGCGGCCTCGAAGAATCTCCGTCGCGGAGGACTTGCCCATGCCGATGCCGCCAGTCAGGCCGATGCTTTTCATGACGCAGTCGGTGGAGCAAGAGCAAGAGCAAGAAGTCCCATATCATTTACCGCCAAAATGTGAGTCATTTCAGAGAATCAAACCACGCCTTCGCATCCAGCAGGCTCGGCAGGACGCAGCCGGCGTGGTTGGCGGAAGGGTTCGGATCGATCAACTGCACCTGGGTTGCGCCAACCGCCTGAAAGAAATCGTAGGCCACCTGCGAATTGGCGATGACGACGTCCTCGTCCCCCGCGCAGTGATAAAGCCGCATTGGGGCCAGGGGTTTCCAGGCATAGACATCGTTCGCCTCCAGGGCCAAACGAAGGGCGTTGTGCGGGTTGGATTTGAAGTCCTGGAGATACGCCGGTTTCAAGACCTCGGCGGGATCGGCGGGCATGGCGCTGTTAATCTGGCTGCCGCTGGCGTTGCCATGGAGCAGGGGCGGCAGGGTCGTGTTGTAGGGCGGGGCGAGCAAGTCGGCCAGGCTCGGCGCCAGATGATACACCGCCTGGTATGCGGCCAGCAGGTAAATGAAGTAATAGGGATTAGGCTCGGTCCGGCCCGAGAGGAAATCGGCGGTGGTCACGCCGGACAGGTCGTAAGGGCCGGCCATCGGCGCGCAGGCGGTGACGGTGAACTCGTTGGTATGGTACTCCTCAATCTGGCGCAGGAGGGCCATGGTGGCATGCCCGCCCTGGGAATAACCGCAAAGGAAGAGCCGTCCGCTCAAAGGAAAACCGTTGCTGGCGCAGACCGACCTTGCGGCGCGGAGCATATCGATGCAGGCGGTGGCTTCGGAGCGGGCGTGAAGATAGGGATGCAATCCGGGAGACGCGCCCAAACCGAGATAGTCCGGCACCGCCGCGGCATAGCCGGTGGTGGCGAAGGCAACGCCAACGGAGACCTCGCCGGAGAGGTCCATGGAGGAGGGGGCGTCGTTGGTCAGGATGAGCGTGCCATGCTGGTAACTGACCAGGGGCAGGGGGTTGTTGGCGTTTTGGGGCAAAGCCAGGGCGCCCGATGCCTGCGTGCGCCCGCCCCACGGATCAATGGTCTCATAGACAACCTTGTAAAGCTGGACATTGTATTGCGGCGTCACCGGAATCCCTGCCAACGTGAACAGCAGACTTATAGCGGACGCGGAGAGGGTTTGGGACAGCTTTGCGGAGAGAACCTTCCCCCGTTCCGCCGCCGGCACCCCCACCACACGGTAAAAGCGAATAAGGTTCGTCGGCACGGGGTCCAGCCAACCGTCGGCGCTGATGGGAAAGGGGACGCCGGAGTCCGGCAGCCGCCAGATGCCGTCCTCGAGCGTATCCTTGAACTGAACGGTGTAGGCCATGCCCGTCAGGCTCGAATCCCAAGCCAGGCGCCAGCCGTTGTCGCTCCGGCTCACAGAGCTGAGCCGCAGCCGATTCGTCGTCTGGGCCCGCAATGGGAGGGCGCCGGCCAGGAGCGCCGCCAGCACAGAAAGCAGGTCCGTTTTCCAAGTTCTCATCCTGGCACAGGCTAGCCGGAATGTAGTCCTCCGTAAATCAGAATGAAGAATCTGCCGGCAAATCCGGCTTTGGTCTCGGATGGAGAAGGAATAGGAAAAGCGACGCTCACGGACGCGCTCTCGCAGGCAGGTTTTGATGGAGGAAGCGGGTGAGCAATTCACAGAGGTGGCGCGTGGTGTTCTTGCCCTCATTGATGGCATGGGTCCGGTTGGGGTAGGCCATCATGGTGAAGCTCTTGTTGTAAGTTATGAAGTCGTTGATGAGCTCCTCTGTTCCCTGGTAATGGACGTTATCATCGCCGGTGCCGTGAACGATGAGCAGGTGGCCTTTAAGCCGGCTGGCGTAGGTCAGGGGTGAGCCCAGGCGGTAGGCATCGGGATTGTCTTGGGGCAGGCCCATGTAGCGTTCCTCGTAGATGGAATCGTATAACCGCAGGTTCACCACCGGCGCCACCGCCATCCCGGTCCGGTAGAGCTTGGGGTGCTGCAGCATCGCGTTGAGCGTCGATGACCCTCCGCCGCTCCAGCCCCACACTCCCACGCGCGCCGGGTCCAGGTATGGCCGGCTCTTGAGCAGCACGCCCACCGCGGCGGCCTGGTCGGCGGCGTTGAGCCGGCCAATGCGATGGAAGATGCTTTTGCGCCAGGCCCGGCCGCGCGGGGCGGGCGTTCCCCGGTTATCCACGCTCATGACAATGTATCCCTGCTGCGCCAGCATCCAATGCCAGAGGCCCCACTCGTTATGCCAGGAGTCCATGACGGTCTGAGCGGCGGGCTCGCCATAGACATAGAAAAGAACCGGGTATTTCCTGGAGATATCGAACCCCGGCGGTTTCAGACACCAGCCATCGAGCCGCACGCCATGGCCAATATCGACACGGAAAAACTCGCTGAGCGGGCGCTTGAGAGCTGCCAGATTCTGGCAAACCTTCTTGTTATCTTCCAGGATGCGCACAATCTTGTAGTCGGGCAAACGAATCAACTCCGTAACGGGCGGGTGGGTGAAATCAGACCAGGTGTGGATCGCCCATTGGCAATCGGGGGAGATGTTGTAGCTATGCACGCCGGGATGGCCGTGGGGCGTGACTCGCTCCGCTTGGCCGCCGGTGAGCCGGACGCGATAGAGATAGCGCCGGGTCGGATTGTGCGGGGAAGCCGTGAAATAGAGCCAGCCGTCTTTGTCGTCGATAGCATCGATCGACGTCACATCATAGTTGCCTTTGGTGATGAGCGATGGCGTCCCGCCATCGAGTGGAACCCGATAAGCATGACGCCAGCCGTCGCGCTCGCTCAGCCACACCAGGTCGCGCCCCTGCTCCATCCAACGGAAGGGGTTGTCATTATCAACCCAGGCCGCATCCGTTTCGGTCATCACCGGCGTGCTTTGGCCGGTTCGGGCGTTTGCCAGCAGCAACAGGTTCGTGTTTTGCAGCCGGTCGAACTGCTGCACCACCAATTGTGTCGAATTGGACGCCCAATTCATCCGCGCCAGGTAATAGGCATGCGGGTCGCCCGGAAGCCTCAGCCAGTGGGTTGGACCACCGCTAGCCGAAACGACCCCAATCCGGGCGGTGGCGTTGGCTTCGCCCGCCAGCGGATAAGGTATCGGCTTCAGTCGCGGATAAAGCCCGCCGGTGTCGTTGATCAAGTAAAACATCTTTTCCGCCGAAGTATTGAGCTGCCAATAAGCGAGCTGCCGGCTGTCCGGGCTCCACCGATAGCCATTTCGCAGGTCGAGTTCCTCTTCATAAACCCAATCAAAGGTGCCGTTGATGAGTGTCGGCGAGCCGTTGGTAGTCAAGGCAGTGATCCTGAACGTGTCCAGGTCCTGCACGTAAAGGTTGTGTGCCCGGACGTAGGCCACCTTGGAGCCGTCCGGCGAGAAGGCGGCGAATTGGAGGGAGGAGGGCGGCGCTCCGCCACCGAGTTGATGCAGCGCGCGGCTGGTAATGTCCAGCACCCAGTAATCCCCGCGCGACCGCTGCCGCCATACTTTCTTGCTGTTGGTATAGATCAGCAGCTTGGATTCGTTGCCGGATAGTTCAAAACCGTCGATCGCCAGCGGCTTGTCATCGCCCGATGGGAAGAAGGCCTGGGCGGGCACAACGATTTCTTTCGTGCCCGCAGCCAGGTCGTATCTCACCAGGTCGCGTCCGCCCCCATTGCCTTTGGCGTCTTCAAACCGGTAATAACCCTCGCCATTCTTGCGCCAGACGATGGCCCCGTAGCTCTCAACCTTGAACTCGCTGGAATTAAAGATGCGGTCCACCGTCAGCCGGCGATTGGTGCTCGAGGCGGCCTTGGCCGGCTGCCACACCAACGCCAGAAGAACGAAAGCCAAGGCGGCACAGCCAATATCGGCACACCGGCGGACATGGTGGCGGAGCGCTGGAGTGTTGGGGTGTTGGAGCGATGGAGTGCTGGAGGGCTGGGGTGTTGGAGTGCTGGGCTTTCCACCGCTCCGCGACTCCACCGTTCCGTTCTGGCTGTCCCAAGGTTGCGTGTTTCGATTCAGCGAGGCGGGCCTCAGACTGCTTTTTCGGCACAGGGCGGCGGAGCTGGGCGTGCTCGCTTCTGAGCGAGTAAGAGACTGGGGGTTCATTTAGCGCTAAAGCATCAGGCGTTGGACATTAGACATTGGCCAAGCATGACTCCGGCCAGCAGCGGCCGCAATGAGAAAGCAGGTGGGACATTTTTTGTGAGGCCTGTTTGAACATCCCGACCGACCCCCCGGATGGCATCCCCGCATCCCCGCAATTCGCACTTTCTCTGCGGGCCAATCCAATGTCCCGGGTGAGACATTCTTTTGTGGGAATTCGCCCCTGCTTCCTGTCCCTCCCATCCCTCCGCACCTCCCTGGAACCTCCCGATATCGCCTTTGCTAACGCTCCTAACGGGTCACCTAACGACTTTGGCCGTGCGTAAGTCGTTGGCCATCAACAGCCCTAACGAGTTGACGGGTCAAATGGGGAGGTGCGCCATCCCCCCGCTTCTTGGTGGATAGGGGGATGTAGGTTGTTCGTTGTTGGATGTTCGATGTTGGCTTTCGGAGCCTCGATGTTCGTCGTCGGATGTTGGATGTTCGATGTTTTCCAGTATGACTACCGGACTTCGTTCCAGGAACTGATGAGATAGCGGCCATTGCCAACGAGGTTTTGCAGGTCTTCATCGTAGTGGAAAGAGAAATGGCCGTTCATGGTAACGGAATTGGCCATGAGGGCGCCGATAAAATCGAGGTTGTCGTTGCCACCGCCGCTCTCGTGCAAGTCCACATTGGGCGCGACCAGCACACCGATGAACTGGCCGTTCCCGCTCAGGCTCAGGCTGGTTACCGAGGGGGCGCAATAGACGACGAAGTCACGCGCCCGTCCGGCGCCATTGAGAATGGCGTTGCCGTTGATGGACTCGCCGGTGCCCCCTGCATAGAGCGTGAGGCTGGCATCCTGAGCCGGAGTGCCGCCGAGGAGAGAGCCGCTCTTGGCAACCTTGATGGAGTCGCTGCCGCCCATATTCAACCCGTTGTTGAGCACCAAGGTAACCTTGCCGGTGATGAGGGTGCTGCCTGACAAGGAATCGGCGACGTAATTACCGTCCGAGAGCACATGGTCGTAGTAGTTGGTCACATAGTCTCCGGTAGATGGGTCCTGTTCGACCACCGCCGTCTTTTCCGAAGGCACCTCCAAGTAACCGGTCAGGTTGGGGAATGTGGTGTCGGGAAAGGTAAAATTCGCGTCGTCGAAAAACCAACCGGGCTCCACGCCCGTATGACCGGCCTGCCATGCGTGACTTCCAATCGCCCCGTTTGGGCCCAGGGCGACGGTGCCGCCCGGACCGGTATGCACCCTGCCATAGATGTTGGCGTTTCCCGCATCGACGGCACTGATGATGCCCTCATTGCTGGCGACGTCTCCCGCGTCTTTGACCTTTGTCGGGTCATATTGCCCGTTGGTGCTGTAATTGGGGTCGGAGGAGTCGAAGCTGTCGGTTATGATACCATTGCCATTGAGGTTAACGGTGCCACGCGCAACCAACGCGGCCAAAAAGAGACTTCCCTTCTTGCACGTCACTCGCACCGCGCGAGTGACGGGCGGAAGCGAAACCGGCTGGCTGCCGATATCCGCAAAGAAGACTGCCGGAGCGCTTTGCGCCAGGGCCAGGCTGGTCATATAAGCTCGAGAGACAATCGACGGGTGATTGGGATCGGTGGTCACGTCGATGGTAACAACATAATTGTTGCCGTCGGGCAGCGTATTGGAGCGCGTATAAACGCCGTTAGCCAATTCCCAGCCGTAGGTCGCCAGGTCAGCGTGGTCCGCGTTCAGGTGTTCGAGGCCCTCCTCAATCCCCGCTTCGACAACCGCTATGGCCATGTTCCAGGCCTGAGAGCGCATGCTCAGCGCGTTTTGCTGGCTGATCAGCGACAAGTAGCCCACCACGCTCACCCCCAGCACGGCGCATATCAGCAGAGTCGCGACCAGCGCGCTGGCCGCCATCATGGATTTGTTCGGAGTTCGGGTTTTCATAATGCATTATTTGATTAGTGGTCCTGTTGTTTGCGGATGACAATCCGCGCCGTTTGGATGTTTTCGCTGTTGACGAGGCCGGAAGGCAGAGAACGAGCCGTCTCCCAGGTCAATTGAACGACCTTGACCGTTTGGGTCCAGTCGCTGCTAGCCACCGGGAAGACGCCGTAGTTGCCGTTGCTGGGATTGCGCTGGAAGAGCTCAAAATTGAGCAGATCGCAATTGGTTAGCAAAACAGTCGAGTCGCCTCCGGCAATTCGGCAGAGTTCGCTATTGGCGGCGCTGAATAGATACGTCACCGGGATGTCATTGCCATTGGTATCGGGCTCCAGAATGGTGATGCTGGTCGAATCGCCATTAGTCGTGCAGTTTTCCACGGCTGTGGCCTGCCGGATCTCCTGGGTCAGCCGGTCCATCGCCTGACGGTTCTCCTGGTCGAGGGAAGCGTAATTGGCCATTGAGGCCAGAGACCGAATGCTGAAGAGATAAAAGCTGCCCAGGGCGGCCATGCCGAGAGAAAAGATGGCCAGCGCTATCATCATCTCCACCAGTGTCCAGGCTCCAAGAGATGTCCTCCAACGCCGTTCTTTATCGATTCTCAAGCAGGCTCTAATACACATAGTTTTGCAGCCCGTCTTTGGCGACATAGGTCGTTACCCGGCGCGTATGCACCAGGGTGTTGGCGTTGGTCCATTGCAGCGTGATGTCGATCTCGCGCATGTTCGTACTGTAATCGCTCGCAAATGGCACCGGCCCGATCGATACCGTTCCGGTATAAACCGCTCCCTGCGAATCCGTCGCTGCCTGCGGGTCGTATGCCTCGGTGAAGGTGCTCGGAATAAAGCCCGGAGTCAGAACTTGGTCCCAGCGATACAGACGGAGTGTCTCTACCTTCTCGAGCAGGATTTGGGTCGCCCGCTGGTTCTCCCGTATCAATCCCATTGTCAGAAACCCGAAACTGTAAGAGCCGATCAGCGCGGTGCCCATCATCGCCAGCACGGCCATTGCGATCGGA
>JAJYHY010000417.1 GCA_021784555.1 bacterium | reverse complement strand
GCCTCTCGTCCCCAATATTGGGGACGAGAGGCTGGTTCCGAGGGACTGGAGCGTGCGCGGCACAAGCACGGTTGGATACACTTTCTTTGAGAGTAATCTGCTCCAGCCGGCGTGGATCGAGAATGGGCGCAGGTATTTCGACCGGATTGTGGCCGGCTCGACCTGGTGCGCGTGGATCCTCGCGGAGGCCGGACTGGCGGGGGTTGGAACCGCGATTCAGGGAGTTGATACGGCCCTGTTCCACCCTCGATGCGACGCTGAAAAATGCAGGGAATTTCTCGAGGACAAATTTGTGGTCTTTTCGGGCGGGAAGTTCGAGTTCCGGAAGGGGCAGGACATCGTCATCCGCGCCTACAAAGCGCTCCAGGACCGGCACGAGGATGTCATGCTCGTCAACGCCTGGCACAATCCCTGGCCGGCCGTCTTCGAGACGATGCGGCGCTCGGCCCTGATTCGCTTCTCTCCCGGAAGCGGGCGGGGGGACGAGATGATCAACCGGGTCCTGGCAGATAACGGCATCGACCTGGAGCGCGTGATAACCTGCCCCCGCCAATTGAACTCCGCCATGGCCAGAATCTACCATAACACGGACGCAGGATTTTTTCCCAACCGTTGCGAAGGCGGCACCAACCTGGCTCTGATGGAGTACATGGCCTGCGGCAAGCCGGTGATTGCGGTGGATGGCACCGGCCATGCCGACATCGTCAACGGCTCCAACGCCCTGGTCATCGCAACAAAGGGCGAGACCATCTTGCGGGATGATGACGGTGTCGCCGTTGCGCGCTGGCCGGAGCCGGACCTGGACGACGCCATCGACAAGCTGGAGCGGGCCTACCAGAACCAGGAAAAGTTGCGAGACCTTGGCCGCCAGGCCGGGGTGGACCTGGCGAAATTCACCTGGCGCCGGACTGCCGAAATGCTTAGGCGAATTATCCACGAAGTTAACGGAGCTGTTGAGGTTCGACACCCGCTGTAAAGGGGAAGCGATCCGCCGCTGGGGTCCCGCGGAGAGCAGGTCCAGTGGCATTCCTCATTGGGCATTGGGCATTGGGCATTGGGGCGGCTCTTCCGGTGCCGTGCCAGCCTCAATGCCAAGATGGGACAGGCGGTGGGAAGCCGTTGAAACGGCTGAGACCTTTCCGGGCCGCTGTTCACCGGGCTGAAGCCGCGGTGCTAATGAGAGGCGGCGCGCCTTGGAGTGTCCCATGCTGTGCGTTTCGATTTAGTCCGCCGGCGATCAGAAATGCTCGGCGGCTGGGCTTGATCCTCGGCCAGCCCGGCGGCAAGATGCGCGTGAGATTCTATGAACAAGCCGCCAACCAACTGCCACATAGACCCACAGGGGTCGAACTGCCGCTGTTCCCGCAGCGCTCGGGTCAGCGCCGCACCGCTTTCCGCCGCTTCGCCTTCCACCACCGCGGAAAGAGTGGCGACTGACTCCGACGCCCGCTGGGCGCGGCGCGATTTCCTAAGAGTCCTCGGCCTGAGCGCGGGCGCCTTCGTCAGCAATCCCTGGCAGGCCAGCGCCGGGCCTTTCACGCGCGCGGATTTCAACAAACTCGTGCCGGAAGACAAGAAACTGCGCCCCGAATGGGTCAAGTCCCTTACCGCTCGCGGAACGCGCGAGACCTATAGCGGGCCGGACTTGGACAAGATCGGCATGCCCATCGGCGGCATTTGCGCCGGGCACCTCTATCTTGGCGGCGACGGAAGGCTCTGGCATTGGGACATCTTCAATCGCCACATCCCCACCGGCCCGGACCATTACGCGCATCCGCTGGAACCTTCCTCCCCGTTCGATCAAGGATTTGCCGCGCGCATCAAGACCGGCAAAGGCGTCCAGGAACGGCCCCTGAACGCCGCTGCTTGGTCCAAAGTCAGCTTTACGGGCGAATATCCAATCGGCTATGTCGAGTATGCCGACCCGGACTGTCCCGTCCATCTCCGCCTTGAGGCATTCTCTCCCTTCATCCCACTGAACACTGAAGATTCGGCTCTGCCCGCCACCATCTTCGAATTCACCGTGGAAAACTCGGGCGCGGAAGCCATTGACGTTGAGCTGACCGCTTGGCTCGGAAACGCGGTTTGCCTCTACAGTGCAGAAACGCGGGACGGCGTCCGAGTTAACCGCATCCTCGGACGCAAGTTGAACGCCCGGACGCGGAACGCCGGCGAGCCACGGGCAGAATCCAACACCCCGCTCATACTGGAATGCAGCGCCGAAGAGCCTCCGGCACCCCCGCCCACCGGCCGTCCAGACATCCTGTTCGAGGATTTCGAGCATGACACTTACGGGAATTGGACCACCACCGGCACCGCCTTTGGCGCTGGCCCGGTCAAGATGAGCCGGATGCCCGAATACCAGGGCCACGTCGGCGGCAAAGGCCTGCGCGTCGTCAATAGCCATGCCTCAGCGCCCGGCAATTCGGTCGAGCAAAAGGACTCCGCCACCGGCGCCTTGACCAGCCCGCCCTTCGTCATCAGCCGCGACTTCATCAGTTTCCTGATCGGCGGCGGCAATCACCCGGGCAAAACCTGCATGAACCTCCTGGTCGGAAACCAGGCGGCGCTGTCGGCCACCGGCCAGAACAACAACCGCATGGCCCCCATGACCTGGGATGTCCGGCCCTATGTCGGCAAAACGGCCCGGCTCCAAATCGTGGACAACGAGTCCGGTCCCTGGGGCAATATCGGCATCGACCAAATCGTGTTTACCGACCAGCCCCATCCCGCGCCCGGTCCGCTCGCCTGCGAGGAAGATTTCGGCACCATGGCCCTGGCCCTGCTCGACCCGCGTCCAGACGACTCCGCCGTAGCGCAGATTTCCAAACCTGCTGATGGTCCGCGCGGCTCGCGCTCGCCGATTTCCAAATCGGCGGGCGACTCGAACCGCGAGGGTGTCACTATTGCCCGCCAACAATTCGGGAAAAAACTTGCCGGCTTGCTCGGGCGCAAAATGGCGCTCGCTCCCGGCCAATCGCAAAAGGCGGTATTTGTCATTGCCTGGCACTTCGCAAATCTGCGGCTGGACCGGCTGCCCCACGGACGCTATTACGCCACGCGCTTCCATTCCGCCCCTTCCGTCGCGGAATACATTGCGAAGAATTTCGCTCGGCTCGCCGGCGACACCCGTCTCTGGCACGATACCTGGTACGATTCCACACTCCCTTATTGGTTCCTGGACCGCACCTTCGCCAACTCGTCCACCCTGGCAACCTCCACCTGCTACCGCCTTGGCAACGGCCGCTTCTACGGCTGGGAAGGCGTCGGCTGCTGCGCCGGTACTTGCGACCACGTCTGGCATTACGCCCATGCGGTGGCGCGATTGTTCCCTGAGCTGGAGCGTATCACGCGCGAGAAGGTCGATTTCGGCCTCGCCCTCCAACCTGACGGCGCGATTCACTTCCGAGCCGAGTTCAACGACATCCCCGCCGTGGATGGACAGGCGGGGACCATTCTGCGCGCGCTACGCGAACACCAGATGGCCCCGGACAATTCGTTCCTGAAACGCACTTGGCCGGCCATCAAGAAGGCGACCGAATGGCTCCTGGCCAAAGATGGCGACGGCAACGGCATTATCGAGGGCAGCCAGCAAAACACTCTCGACACCAGTTGGTATGGACCGGTGGCCTGGCTGAGCGGCCTTTACTTGGGAGCATTGCGCGCCGCCCACAAAATGGCCACAGAGGTCGGCGATACCCCGTTCGCTGATCGCTGCCAGCGCGTCTTAGAAGCAGGCCAAGAGAACATTGTCCAGGACCTGTTTAACGGCCAATACTTCTACAACAAGCCCGATCCGAAGCACCTGGACGCCATCAATTCCGGAACTGGCTGCGAGATCGACCAGGTCTTCGGCCAGAGCTGGGCCTTCCAGGTCGGCCTCCCGCGCGTGTTTCCACCAGAGCAGGCCCGCTCCGCCCTCAAATCGCTGTGGCGCTACAACTTCACCCCCGACGTCGGCCCCTACCGGAAAGTCTATCGTCCAGGCCGCTGGTATGCGATGCCCGGCGAGGCTGGGCTGCTCATGTGTACCTTTCCTCGCGCCGATTGGGACTACGCCCAGGCCAAAGGCAAAGGCCCCGAATGGGCCGCCGGCTATTTCGACGAGTGCATGGCCGGGTTCGAGTACGAGGTCGCCGGCCACATGCTTTGGGAAGGCCTTCTCACTGAGGGTTTGGCCATCACCCGCGCCATTCACGACCGTTACCATCCCTCGCGCCGAAACCCCTGGAACGAAGTCGAGTGCGGCGACCACTACGCTCGCAGCATGGCCAGCTACGGCGTCTTTCTGGCCGCCTGCGGGTTTGAATACGACGGCCCTGCCCGCCATATCGGCTTCGCCCCGCGCCTGACCCCCGAAAACTTCAAATGCCCCTTTACCAGCGCCGAGGGCTGGGGCGCCTATTCCCAAACCATTGACCGTGGTCAGTTCACGGCGCGAATCGGTCTCAAATGGGGCAAGCTCCGCGTCCGGACGATTGCCCTGGCTCTCCCGTCCGCCTCCGAGCCATCATCCCTGACCGTCGCCGTGAATGGCCAACCCGTCCCCGCGCATGCCTCGCGCCACGAAAAGCGGCTCCTCCTTGCCCTGGCCCATCCAGCAGAGATCAATGCCCCTGAGCCTCTCGACATCAAGCTGCGCCTTCCCATCAAGGGCTGACGGAGCGCATCCGGCCGGTCCCCGCAGGCTTGGCCCCGAGGTGAACGCGTCGGGGTCAGGGCAGTCCATGAAGGCGCGACAATAAAATACGCGGCCGCGCATTTAATTGTCGCGGCCCAGAGGACTGTCGACCATTCGAACTTGCAAAGCTGCCTGCCCTCCGGCTACGCTGAAGGAGATAAATGAAAGGCATTATCCTGGCCGGCGGCACCGGTTCCAGGCTGTTTCCGCTGACTCGAGTGGCCAGCAAACAGCTCCAGCCGGTGTATGACAAACCGATGGTGTATTATCCCTTGACCACCTTGGTGGAGGGAGGCGTACGAGAGTTTTGCCTCATCACCACGCCACAGGACCTGCCCCGCTTCCGCCAGTTGCTCGGCAACGGCGCCGGCTGGGGACTTTCCATTGAGTATCGGGAGCAGCCAAGGCCTGAAGGCATAGCGCAGGCGTTTCTCATTGGGGAATCTTTTATCGGTGAGGACCCGGTTGCTCTCATCCTGGGCGACAATGTCTTTTACGGCGCCGACAGCTTCCAACGAGCCTTCGCCGAGTTCCAGAGCGGGGCGACCATCTTCGGCTATCATGTCAACGACCCCCAGCGTTATGGCGTGGTGGAGTTCGATTCCCAGGGGCGCGCCATTTCGATCGAAGAAAAACCCAAGGCGCCCAAGAGCAACTATGCCGTTCCCGGGCTCTATCTCTACGACAACCAGGTCCTTTCCATCACGAAAAACCTAAAACCTTCACGCCGCGGCGAACTGGAAATCACCGATGTCAACGTCGAGTACCTTCGCCGCGGCCAGCTTCACGTGTCTTCGCTCAGCCGGGGTTTCGCCTGGCTGGACGCCGGAACGAGCAGCAGCCTGCATGAGGCCTCCGCCTACGTCCAAACGATCGAAAAGCGGGCCGGCATCAAGATCGGCTGCCCGGAGGAGGCGGCTTTTCGCCGGGGGCACTTGTCGTTGCAGAAGCTGGAGGCCCTGACGGACGAAATGCCCGATTGCGAATACAGGGAATATCTGAAGGGGGTCATTGAGGAGGCAAAGCGGCTGGGGAAGTGAGAGAGAGGGAAAGGAGAAGGGGGGACGAACAATCAACAACGAACAACGAACATCGAACATCCAACAACCAACAGCCAACAACCAACAGCCAACAACCAACAGCCAACAACCAGCAGCCAACAACCAGCAGCCAACAACCAGCAGCCAACAACCAACAACCAACAACCAACAACCAGCAACCAACATCGAACGACCAACAACCAACATTCAACATTCAACAACGAACATTCAACATTCAACAACGAACATTCAACATTCGGCGCTCGACATTGAAACTAACGTTTAGCGTTGAAAACTCAATACCCAACTTTAACATGCAGCGCCGGACAATGAACGGCGAACAGGCAACCCCGAATTCAGGAGATGCTGGACGGGTTGGCGCGCGACGTTGAATGCTCATGAAACGGACACAAGCGCAAGCCTCCAACCGCCAGAATTCGGTATTGAAGACGCAGGCACCAGCTCTCGAAAAAGAGCAGGCTGGTCCGATTCAGTACCCCGCGCCGGGGCGTGACACAGTCGAGGCCACCCTGCTCAGAGATGGCGGGAGTCCGCATCGTGCCTTTGACCTTGAAGATCGCCTCTTGGAATTTGCATCAAGGATCATTGACTTATCCGAGGTTCTGCCAAACACCCGCGCCGGCAGCCATGTTGGAGGCCAAATCCTTCGCGCGGGCACCTCCGCATATCCCAACCACGGGGAGGCCGAAGCTGCCGAATCGCGAGAAGACTTCATTCACAAGCTCAAAGTCTGTCTCAAGGAGCTGCGCGAGACCAGAT
>JAJYHY010000416.1 GCA_021784555.1 bacterium | reverse complement strand
CAAATCGGCCACATTCGCGAACCTTTGCCAGACAAGACGCTCCGAAGCACCCTCCCACGGGCCGGGCGCCTTGGGTGAGGCGAAGGCCGACAATTAATCTACGCTATGAACAAAGCCCAATCCGCTCCTCCAAACCGTAACGCCATGAGCACCCAGTCTCATCTCCCTCCTCGCACGGCTGAACCCGCTGCCTCCACGCTGAGCGACTCCGTGCCGGCGGAAAGAACGAAACCCGGCCCGGCAATGCTCAGCCGCCGGGCTTTCGTGGGCGCCACCGCCTCTGCCGTAGCCGGCATCACTTTGGTGCCGCGCCACGTCCTGGGCGGGCCCAGATTCGTGCCTCCGAGCGAGAAGATCAACATTGCCATCGTCGGCTGCGGCGGTCAGGGTCAGGTCAACGTCCATGCCCTTTTCAACCACGCGGACGCGCAGATTATTGCGGTAGCCGACCCGGTGGAACATCAGGACTTGCACGCCTTTTATTTCAACAGCTTTTCGGGCCGGCTCCCCCTCAAGGCGGAAATCCAGAGACATTACGCCGAGTTCCAGAACAACCCCAACTATCAAGTGGCCGATTACGAGGACTTCCGGCACATGCTCGCCAAAGAGAAGGCCATCGACGCCATCCTCTGCGCCACCCCGGACCATCAGCACGCCTATGTGTCCGTCACGGTGATGCGCCATGGCAAGCATGTCTATTGCGAGAAGCCGCTGACCCACAATATCTGGGAGGCGCGGCAGGTCGCCAAAGTCGCGCGGGAAACAGGCGTCGCGACCCAGTTGGGCAACCAGGGGCATTCCGGCAGCTTCATCCGCACCACTTGCGAGATGATTTGGGCCGGCGCCATCGGCGACGTGCGCGAAGTCCATGCCTGGACCAGCGCCACCCGTTGGAATAAGAAATACTGGGGTGGGATGCCGCCCGCCCAGCCTGTCCCGCAGGGCGTCAATTGGGACCTCTGGCTCGGCCCCCGCTCGATGCGGCCCTACAATTCCGCCTACAACCCGGTCTCATGGCGCGACTATTGGGACTTCGGCACGGCGCCCATTGGCGACTTCTTCTGTCATAATTTCGACCCGGGCTGCTGGGCCCTAGACCTCAAGAAGCCGTACCTCGTCGAGGCCTACGGCGCGGGCGGCGTCGATTCTTACATGGCGCCGGTTGGGGGACTCTATACATATCATTTCGGCCCGCGAGGGAACATGCCGCCGGTCAAGTTTACGTGGTACGATGGCGGCCTCATGCCGGCCCGGCCGGACGGGCTGGAACCGGATGACCAACTCGGCGCCAACGGCAACGGCATCCTGTTTGTCGGCGACAAAGGCATGTTGACCTGCCCTGGCTGGGCCGGACGCCCCACGCTGCTGCCCGGCTCCCGCGATGCCGAATACAAGCGCCCACCCCAGACCATTCCTCGCGTCCCCGGCCATCACCGCGATTGGCTCAACGCCTGCAAGGGCGGCAAACCGGCCAGCGCCAATTTCCAATACGGCGCCGCTCTCACCGAGGTGGGCCTGCTCGGATTGGTCGCCATGCGCTGCCACGGCAAACAGCTCCATTGGGATGCCGATGCCATGAAAGCCACCAACGCGCCCGAGGCTGACCGGTTCATCAAAGAAACCTACCGTCCAGGGTGGGAGGTGGCCTGAACTGGGCGCTCCGGGGCGCAGGTCCGGTGACGTATCCATGATTTGCGATTTGCGATTGCGGAGGAGCGGCCCGCGTCGGCACGTCACTGTATTTGCGCCCATCGCCACTAAGCGGCATATTTCATGTCATAAATGGCGATGGTCTGTGGGCAGGGCGTGGCGGTTGACAAAGTCGTCGCGCAGGTTAGGAAACCCAAGGCCACTAACTTTTGAACCGGCCATCGGCCGAGCAAACTGCGCGCATGTCCCTGTGCCGGAGGCACTTCCGAAGATAGCCCAACGTTTCAACGTCGGGCTATTGTCAAGTGTCCCTCCGGGACAAAGACGACGCCGGTTGGAGCCAGGAAATGTTAGTGGCATTGGGTTAGGAAACCGGCGCTACCGTACTGCTGATTTCCAGCGGCTTACGATGACCTTGTCACTGGCCGCAGCCGCAGCCGTGACCGCAGGAGCCGGCGGCCACTTCGGCCTCGGTAGGGAGCCGCCCCAGTTCGAGGGTCTTGTGAACATATCTTTGGACCGATTGCTGGACTTCATGGAGTTCTTCCTGGGCATCGAAAAAGCCGCGCGCCACCGGGTTTCTCAACAGTGAATCCCGGTGCTGCTCGAAATCGGCTATCTCCTCACCGGTTAACGGCAGGGCGTTTTGCTGCTTTTGCTGAAGGCGCTCGCTCTTGCCAACCAGACTTTCATATTGGCCGCGAATCGCTTCATTGCCCATGAAGGTATCGATTCGCTCGCGAATCGACCGCATCGTGGGCTGCTCCAGGATCGTCTGGCAAAGCTCTTTAGTCTTTTGCAGCACCGGGGTTTCTTGAACCGTGGTTTCCACATTCATACAGCTTTTTGTTCGTTGCCGGCGCGGGGCATCTCGGCCTCATTCGCGTCGATAGAATACAGCACAGGCCGCCTTGAAAAGCAAACGGGCCGGGTGTGATTGAGCCTGTCGAGCCTTATTGCCGCGCTTTACAATGCGAGAGTAACACGCCGAGAGAGTCTCGATACTGAACCGAATAGGGCAGTTTAGCGCCAAAGCTCCGCTCCGAGGATTGCCTCTGGGGCGGCCACTGCTATATTCATGGCGGTCTCTCTCTGTCTGCGGGGACTGCGTAAACTATGTGGTTGCTGAAGTTCATATTAATTCTGCTGGAAGTGCTTTTGCTCTTCAACCTGCTGATTTTTGTCCACGAGTTGGGGCACTTTCTGGCGGCGCGTTGGCGCGGGCTGAAGATTGACAGGTTGGCGATCTGGTTTGGCAAACCCATCTGGAAGAAGCGAATCAATGGGATCGAGTATGCGCTGGGCACGATCCCCGCCGGGGGCTACGTCGCTCTGCCTCAGATGGCAAGCATGGAGGCGATTGAGGGCAAGAGCGAAAGCTCAGGCGAAGCTCTGCCACTCATCTCGGCCCTGGACAAGATCATCGTGGCGGTTGCCGGGCCGCTGTTTAGTTTTCTGCTGGCGGTCGGCTTCGCCTTTCTGGTTTGGGGAGTGGGCCGGCCGGTGAACACGGACGCCCGATCTACCACGCTTGGCTGGGTGCAACCGGATGGGCCGGCATGGAAGGCCGGACTGCGGCCAGGCGACCGCATCCTGTCCATTGATGGCCGCCCGGTGGATGAATTCGCTCCCGGCCAGGACAGTATCAGTTGGAGGGTCATCACCAGCCAGGGCACTAACATCCCCATCAAGTATCTCCGGGACGGCAAAGAAGCCATCACCCACGCCACGCCCTACAAGCGGCCAACCCACTGGTATGAGCGCAAGGCCTTGCGCCAGATCCTGGTCGGCCCGGTTCAGAAGGCGGTGATTTACCAGGTGGCCAAGGACAGTCCGGCAGCCGCCGCGGGCTTGCGCCAAGGGGACCAGGTTGTGGCCGTCGATGGCCAGGAGGTCTATAACCCCATGTCGGTCATTTACCTCGAAGACCAGATGACCAACGGCACCGTCAAGCCGGTCACCTTCACCGTGCGGCGCGGGCGCCAGGAGTTCTCCCGCGTGCTGCTGGCGGTGAAACCCATCAAGCCGGCCAAGAGCGGACCCTCTTTCGGGATTACCTCCTGGCAGTTGAATTCGGATGTCAAATTGACACACCCCGGGCCGGTCGAGCAGATCCGTTCCAGTGCCGACCAGATATTTGCGACATTGGGGACCGTCTTCTCGCCTAAGAGCGAAGTAGGCGTTCAGCAATTGGGCGGCGCGGTGATGATTATCCGGTTCTACACCAATCTTTTTGAGAGCAAGGACGGATGGCGGCAGGTGCTTTGGTTCAGCGTCATTCTCAATGTCAACCTGGCGCTGCTTAACCTCCTGCCGTTTCCAGTCTTGGACGGCGGCCATATCGTGCTGGCGCTCTTTGAGGCCATCCGGCGCCGTCCGCTTAGCCCGCGTGTGCTTCAGTATGTCCAAAGCGCCTGCGCGGCCGTGCTGATCGGCTTTATGCTGTTTATCGCCTTCTTCGATACCGGCGATTGGGTGCGGCACGCCCGCAAGGACCGCGAACAGCCGATGGTGTTCGCTCCTCCAACCATCAGGGGCACTCAGCCAAGCGAAATACCCTAGATGAAATGAGTTCCGCCAATTATTGCGAATCGGTCTTCTCGTATTCCCGGCGCCCGACACGCGAGGTTGTGGTAGGCGATCCGGCGCGTGGCGGGGTGATTATCGGAGGCGATCGCCCGGTTGTCAGGCAGTCGATGCTCACCTGCGACACCATGGACACCGCCGAATGCGTGAGGCAGACGTTGGAACTGGCGGCGGTGGGCTGTCAGATCGTGCGGATTACCGCGCCGACCGTCAAAGACGCCGCCAACCTCCAGAATATCGTCTCTGAACTGCGGGCGCGCGGCTGCCACGTGCCTATCGTGGCCGACATCCATTTCAAGCCGGAAGCGGCGATGGAAGCCGCCAAATGGGTGGAGATGGTCCGGATCAACCCCGGCAATTACGCCGATTCAAAGAAATTCGCCGTCAAGGAATATTCGAACGAGCAATACGCCGCGGAACTCGCCCGCATCGAGGCCAAATTCACTCCCTTGGTCAGGCTCTGCAAGGAATTGGGGCGGGCCATGCGGATTGGAACCAACCACGGCTCGCTGAGCGATCGCATCATGAACCGGTTCGGCGATACACCCCTGGGGATGGTGGAAAGCGCGCTGGAGTTTGCGCGCATTGCTCGCAAGAATGATTTCCATAACTTCAAATTCTCCATGAAGGCGAGCAACCCCAAGGTCATGATCGAGTGCTACCGGTTGCTGGCCGCGCGCCTGGAGAGCGAGGGCCCCGATTGGAACTACCCGCTTCATCTGGGCGTCACCGAGGCGGGCGAAGGGGAGGATGGGCGCATTAAGAGCGCCATCGGCATTGGCTCGCTTCTGTGCGATGGCCTGGGAGACACCATTCGCGTCTCGCTGACAGAAGACTCCCCGCGAGAGATCGAGGTCTGCGGGGATTTGCTTCAGGAGATTCCGACACTCGCGAATCGGGAGGCGGCATTCGCCGAGACTCCGGCGCCCTTTGACCCATTTGCCTACTCGCGCCGGGGGACGCCCGAAATCGAATTGGAGGGCGGAACACGCTGCGGAGGGGAACAACCGGTGCGCGTGGTCGTGACGCGCGGCGTGTGGGAAAAGGTTGCTCCGCGCATCACTCCGAGGGCCGACGTCAAACCCGAGGCGGTGTATGAGGACCTGAATGTGCTCGAAGTCGATCCAGCGCGGGAATTTGAGGTGAACTGCGACAGCCAGTTAATAACCGTGAAGGACGGGCTGGGGCTGCCGGCAATCACCGCATTTCGCCTCCTGGCCGCGAAATTGAAACGGTTGGGCCGAGGCAACCCCATTCTCCTCAAGGACACCCTCGTTCCCGTTGAGCTTTCCCCCAAGGTCGCTTTGCTCCGCGCTTCGGTGGTGATCGGGTCGTTGCTCGCGGACGGGATCGGGGACGCGATCCTGGTGCGGGGCGAGTCGGGCGCGGGTCAATCCCTGCGATTGGCGTACAACATTCTCCAGGCGGTGGGGTGCCGCTCGATCAAGACCGATTACGTCGCCTGCCCCTCTTGCGGGCGCACCTTGTTCAACCTCCAGACGGTCACTGCGCGCATCAAGTCCCGAACCGAACACCTCAAGGGTGTTAAGATCGCGATTATGGGCTGCATCGTGAACGGGCCGGGCGAAATGGCTGACGCTCACTTTGGATATGTCGGCGGCGCCCCGGGCAAGGTCAACCTGTATGTGGGAAAAACCGCCGTTAAATTCAATATCCCGGAAGCTGAGGCGGTGGATCGGTTGGTGGACCTCATCAAAGAGCACGGCAAATGGGAGGAAGCCCCGGCCTGCGAAGCCGGGGTTGATCGCGGCGCGCCCGGCATTTGAGATCGTTTCTCTCCAGAAACTCACTATGCGAGTATCACACGGCCAATAGCTGAGGCCCGTCAACGGTTTGGCCGCGCATTGGGCATCGGCCATTGCCCATTGGGCAACTCTTCCGGCCTGAACGCTTGCCCCAATCCCAAAATGGTCAACGGCTGATGCCCAATGCTCAATGAGACTGCAGCTTGCTATCGATCAGAGGTGAGCACGTCTGGCTCTGGCCCCCTCCGCGGAGAAAGCTCTCTGAGGCCTGGCCGCGCGACCTCAGTCGATGGCACAAGGGCCGGCTCGTCCATCCGCTCCTGTGCCGAAGCCAGCAAGAGCCGGAACCGTTCTATCTGTGGAAACTCCTTCGCCACGAAACGAAACTGACCCGCCGCCTGGGGGAAAAGATGGAGTGATTGGCAGAGAATCGCGAAGTTGTAATGCAACAGCCAATCATCTGGCCGCCGCCGCAGGGCCTCCCGATATTGCTCGAGGCACCGCTCCGCCTCCGGCACCTTGAACTCGGCCAGCGCCTT
>JAJYHY010000415.1 GCA_021784555.1 bacterium | reverse complement strand
GCGCTTTGATCGTGGGACTCATGGCGCGCTATGGTTCGGAGAAAATTCGGGGCCACGGGATTCCCGAAGCGCTCGAATCAATCCTGCTGGGCCGGAGTATCATCGAGCCCAAGGTGGCCGTCCTCAAACCGCTCTCGGCGGCCATCTCCATTGGCACGGGCGGGCCGTTCGGGGCGGAGGGGCCGATCATCATGACCGGGGCGGCGTTCGGCTCGCTTTTCGCTCAGCAATTTCATCTCAGCGCCGCGGAGCGGAAAGCCTTGTTGGTGGCGGGGGCCGCCGGGGGAATGTCGGCCGTGTTCGCCACGCCGGTGGCGGCGGTGTTGCTGGCCGTGGAATTGCTCCTCTTCGAGTGGAAGCCGCGCAGCTTGATTCCCGTGGGCGTGGCATCGGTCGTCGCCTGGGTGATGCGCGGCCTGCTGTTGGGACCTGGCCCGATTTTTCTCGTGCCTGCCCATCCGGCGCCCTCCGGCCAGGAACTCTTATTCGCCCTCGGGCTCGCCCGGCGCGGCCAACACGTCACCTGCGAATACAGTATCGATCTGCTGGAAATGATTCGAGTGCGCGATGTCATGGACCAAGCGGTCAGCGTGATTCCCGCCACAATGAAACTCACCGAACTCTCCGGCCGCCTGGTGGCGGGAGACGCCGCCCTGACCCAGCATCAGGGCATCCTCCTGGTCGATGCGCGACAGCGCTTGGCGGGCATCATCACCCGGGGCGATGTGGTTCGGGCGCTGCAGAGACATGATGGGGAGGACCTGACCGTGGCGGAAGCGGGATCAACCCGGCTTGTGGTGGCCTATCCAGATGAACCGCTCCAGGTGGCACTGACCAGGATGTTGGAGAGAAACCTCGGCCGATTGCCGGTGGTTGACTGGAGCAATCCGACGCGGGTGGTTGGCTATCTTGGCCGTTCCGCCATCCTGGCCGCCCGAATGCGGCTGCATCAGGAGGAACACCTGCGCGAAAGGCGGCAAGCCGCCTCGGCCGCCTCGACGCTCTCTTGTAATTGCCGAGGCGTGTCTTAATTTGAGCGATGGACCATACTCTTCGAAAGCCAATCTGGGCAGAGCTGAGATTCGGTTGGTCGAAGTCGATGTGGATACGAAGGCCTACCAGGCCGGGCACATCCCCGGCGCTGTGGGTTTCAACTGGCAGACGCAACTGCAAGATTCCGTCCGTCGCGATATTCTCGACCAGGCGGGGTTCGAGCGATTGGCGGGAGGCACGGGCATCCTGCCGGAGCACACCGTGGTTCTTTACGGCGACCACAACAATTGGTTCGGCGCCTACGGGTTCTGGCTGTTCAAATTGTATGGGCACAAAGATGTCCGGCTCATGAACGGCGGCCGGGTCAAGTGGCTCAACGAGCCGGACAAGCCTTTGACCACCGAACCTCCACGAATGACGCCCGTCCACTACAAGGCAAACGGGCTGCGCCCGGAACTGCGCGCGATGCTGCCTCAGGTCTTTGAAGCCCAGAAGGGCAAGTGGAATCTTGTGGACGTTCGCAGCCCGGACGAGTTTACCGGCAAGGTTATTGCCCCGGCCGGCATGACCGAAACAGCTCAACGTGGCGGGCATATTCCGGGGGCTAAAAGCATTCCGTGGAGCATGGCCATCAACCCCGACGGCACCTTCAAATCCGCCGATGAATTGCGCCGCCTCTACCTGGAGCAGAAGGGAGTGGACCCGAATCAGGATACGATTGCTTATTGCCGGATCGGAGAACGTTCGAGCCACACGTGGTTCGTGTTGACCTACCTGCTGGGTCTAAAGAACGTCAAGAACTACGACGGCAGTTGGACCGAGTACGGCAATCTGGTCGGCGTGCCGATTGAAAAGGGCTGATTCACCTTGTCCTGGCTCTGGAGGTGATAGTCTGGGGGGAGTGCGGTGGACGGTTGGGCCGACGGCGAGGTCTTGGCTCTTTGGGCATGGGGTTTGCAACCGGCCAGAACCATCGCCGCTCTGGCGAGCACCTCCAGGACCATTCACATCTTGCTTTCACAAGGCCATGAATAGGCAAAGCGTCGAACGGGTTCCTTGACCTAGGTCAAGAAATGGAGGCTTGGCAGCGGCCCATCGCCTCCCGGACGGCCCCTCGCTCCGCCGCGTTCAACGCCTGGTCGAGCACCGGGTAGAGTTCCTCTTCCTCGCGCTGATTGTGGAGGCGCAGACTCAGTTTGAGACTCTCCTCGATCGCCCCCGTATCGAAGTCTCCCCGCTCCACTTTCCAGGCAATGTTCTCCAGATAAACCAGGATCTGTCCGTGCTCGCGTTTGAACGCGGGAGTCGGACTGTAAGGTTTCCCGGCGCGCTTGTGGTCGAACCAGGGGAAGAGAATCCGTTCCTCCCAGAGGATGTGCCGTTCCAGCGCGGACCTGAGCTCCGTCAAGGCCTGCTTGGCCGCGAGATGCTGGGTCGTCTTCAGCCTCTGGAACCGTTCAAGCAACTGGCGGATGTGTTGGTGGTCGCTCGTATAATGCTCGTAAATAGACTTCTCGTTCATAGCGCTTCTCTCGCGTTGGGGCGGGTTCTTGCGCCCTCGGGCCTGCTTGGCCACGTCGATCCGCTCCCGCCCTTGTCTGTTAGCAACACGGCCAGATTATCGGATTGAGAGCAAGGGCATCTTGACCCAGGTCAAAGAAAAGCGCCTTCTTGATACGAATCGCCAACCTCAAGAGGCACGACAGCAGTTGGAATGAGGAGACTACGGCGGCCTCAGTATTTCAGCACCGTGCTTAGAAACCGGCGGCAGGTTTCGGTTGCCGGCGCGCCAAGCACCTGGGGTTGACATAAATCGCTCTACGATATAATGTGATCCCGCTCAATGCAAGTTAAATCCAGAGATTTTTTGCCGCCCCCGCAGGCCGGGTCGCCGCGTTCGTCCGTCCGGCGCTCGGCTAATCTTATCGATCGGTGGGATGGACAGACGTACCGCCGGGTGTTGGTCCTGGGGGACGGGGCGGTCGAGGCGGCCGTGACGCAACATGGCCCGCCAGACTCGTGCCGGCTCCGTGTGCGCCTGAGCGGGGCGCGATTCCCCGTCGCCGAAAATGCGGCCAAGGCGGTGCTGGAGCGGGTGCTGGGGAGCAGGCTGGACTTGAGTCCATTCTATCGGTTGGCGGGGGCCGATGCCAAACTGGGGCCGCTGGCCGAACGCTTTCGCGGCCTCAAGCCGCCCAGGTTTGCCATCTGGTATACTTTGATCTGCTTCTGGATCGCCTGGAGGAAGCGGGTATCCTAATATTGCACAATACCGCCCATGCCTGAGCTGCCCGAAGTAGAAATCTGCGCACGTGAGCTGTCCGCCCATCTGCGAGGACAAACAATCCGGCGGATTGAAACCCCCGACAACAAGATCCATCTCCCTCGCGATCTGGCCGGATGCAGAATCAAGGAAATCGACCGCCGCGGAAAGTTCATCATTGTTCAACTCGAGGACGAGCGGCGGATTCTGATTCACCTGGGGATGACCGGTTGGTTTGTATTCCGGCCGCCATCCAAATACCGTCTGGCTTTGGAGGTCAACGATGGCGCCGCCTACTTCGAAGACCCGCGGCGATTTGGAAAGGTGCGGCTGGTATCCGCCGCCCAGCAGGAACAGCTTCTAGCAGAATTGGGCCCGGAGCCGCTGGCGCCGGGTTTTAACTTAAGACACCTGAAAAGAACCGGGCGGCCGATTAAGGTGGCATTGCAGGACCAGCACCTGGTCGCCGGGGTCGGCAACATGTACGCCAGCGAAGCGTTGTGGCGCGCCCATATTCACCCGAAGCGGCCCGCCGACCGGCTGGCGGATGATGAATTGCGGCGGTTGCGGAAGAGCATTGTCTATGTCCTGCGGAAGGCCATTGCTTATGGGCCTCAGATTTACGAAGTGCAACGGTTCACGGTGTATCGGCGCAAAGGCGAGCCGTGCCATCGTTGCCAGACGCCGATTGAACGGCTGGTTTTGGGCGGGCGCAGCGCCTATTTTTGCCCGCAGTGCCAACGCTTTGACAGAGGCAGCCCACGGACCTAGTTTAAGCAGACCTGGAAGCTTTCAAAGGATGTTTATGATTCACGTCAAACGGGTTTATGAGGCCCCGGCCACGAGTGATGGTCCACGGTTCCTGGTGGACCACTTATGGCCGCGCGGTTTGAAGAAGGAGGCCGTTAAGGTGGAAGGCTGGCTCAAGACGGTCTCCCCGAGCAACGAGTTGCGGCGCTGGTTTGGGCACGACCCGGCCAAGTGGGAGGAATTTCAGCGCCGGTATTTTGCCGAGTTGGATGAGAAACCGGAGTCCTGGCAGCCGCTGCTGGAGACGGCTCAGCAGAACGACATCACCTTGGTGTTTAGCGCCCGCGAAGCGGAACACAACAATGCGGTGGTACTCAAGAATTATCTGCAAAAACGGCTCAAGGGCAAAGCGGCTGCTCCCCGGCGCCGATCCGCAGCCGCCGGCTGACGGCGCCAGAGAGAAGGTTATGAAAGAAACGACCGTTGCCCGCGCGAGCCCGGCATCCGTCAGGATGAGATCACGTCATTGGCTGGTTCTGTTCTTCGGCTCAACGGTTGGCAAAAAGGTGCTGATGGCTCTGACGGGGGCTATCGGAGTCGGGTTTATTCTTCTGCACGCCTCGCTTAACCTGCTGGTCTATGCCGGGCCGGCATCCCCAAGGAGCCGCACGAGCGAATCTTTGGAGTCTTCCAGCGAGGCAGCAACGCCCAGGAGGGGACTGGCATCGGCTTGGCTATCGTGCGCAAAGCCGCCGAGCGAATGGGCGGCAAAGCCGGGGTCGAATCCGAACCGGGGCAAGGCAGCCGGTTCTGGGTGGAGTTGCCACTTGCCTTACAGAGTGAAGCCGCCTCGCCGGTTGGGCGGGCAACAGACCCCATTCTTGAGCCGGTGCGCTGAAGCCGGGATAGCGCCATGCTTACACCTCCCTCCAACGAACCGACCCGCCGGCCTCTCCTGGTTTCGAAGGGCTGGATTCAGGCGGTGGCCATTGTGGTGCTCTTCGGCTTCTTTGTGTTGGGACTGCTGGCCTACCGCACTTACACCGCCGAGGCGCCGATTCCCGGCAAAGTCACCGCGCCCGATGGCCGGGTGCTATTCACCCGTGCCGATATCATCGCCGGGCAGGAGGTCTTTCTCCGGAATGGGCTGATGGAGTATGGCTCGATATTTGGTCACGGGGCCTATCTTGGACCGGATTACACCGCCGATTACCTGCGCCGCTCCGCGCTCATCGTGGCGGCGCGCAACCACGAACTCGGCGCCCGCCTGGCCCCGGCCCGAACCATTGCCGAGTTCAAGACCAATCGTTACGACGCCGCCACGGATACGCTGCCGCTCTCGGCGGGGCAGGCCCAGGCCTTTTCGCTCCTGGTCAAGCACTACGCCAGGTTCTTCGGCCAGCCCACCACCCGGTTCGGCCTCCGCCCCGAAGCCATTAGCAATCCAAAGGCCATCCGGCAGCTTACCGCCTATTTCTGCTGGTCCGCCTGGGTCGCCTCGGCACAACGGCCGGGCGAATCCTATTCCTACACCAACAATTGGCCGCCCGAACCGTTGGTGGGCAATCACCCCACCGCCGACGCGATTGTCTGGAGCATGCTCTCTCTGGCCGCCTTATTGGGCGGCATCGGCCTGCTCTTCGCCGCCTTTGGGCGCTGGAATTTCCTGGGCTGGCACGGGCGTGAACAACAGTCCCTGAGCTTCCGCGCGCCCGGAGAAGTGGGCCTGACGCCCTCGCAACGAGCGTGCGCGGGGTTCTTCTTCGTGATGGCAGTGCTGTTCCTGCTTCAAACCCTCTTGGGCGGCGCGACCGAGCATTACCGAGCCGACCTGAGCAGCTTCTTCGGCACCAACCTGGCGGACTGGCTGCCGTTCAACCTGGCGCGGACCTGGCATGTGCAACTGGCCATTTTTTGGGTAGCTACCTCCTACTTGGCGGCGGGCATTTTTCTGGCGCCGATGATAGCGGGCCGGGAACCGCGCCGCCAAAGCTGGCTCGCCTACGGTCTGCTCGGGGCGCTGGCGGTGGTGGTGTTCGGCAGCCTGCTGGGAGAGTTCGCCGGCATTCACGGTTGGATTCGCTCCCTGTGGCAGTGGTTTGGCGACCAGGGGTTCGAATACTTGGACCTGGGCCGGTTTTGGCAGATTCTCCTGACGGTGGGCCTGAGCTTCTGGGTGGTCATCCTCTATCGCGGTCTTCGTGGCCGGCTCGCCCTCGAACATAAAGGCAACATGCCCTGGCTGTTCTTCTTCTCGGCCCTGTCCATCCCAGCCTTTTACGGCGTTGGCTTGTTGGCCCGCCCGGCCTCGCACTTCACCACCAGCGATTTCTGGCGATTCTGGGTGGTGCATCTTTGGGTGGAAGATTTCCTGGAACTGTTCACCACCATTATGGTGGCCTATCTGTTCGTCTTGCTCGGCGTGGTGAATGAACGGGTCGCCCTGACCATGATTTACCTGAATATCGTCCTCTATTCCGTCGGGGGCGTCATCGGCACCATGCATCACCTCTATTTCTCGGGCGAACCGGCCGAGCATAAGAT
>JAJYHY010000052.1 GCA_021784555.1 bacterium | reverse complement strand
GAACAATGAGAAGGTGGATATTATTCGGTGGGACCCGAACATCAAGACCTACCTGGCCAACGCCCTGGCGCCGGCGAAGTTGAAGTCCTTCGAGATCGACGAGACCAGCCGTCGAGCGAAGATTATTGTCAGCCCGGACCAGCTTTCGCTGGCCATTGGCAAGCGGGGCCAGAACGCGCGCCTGACCTCAAAACTGACCGGGTGGCAGGTGGATATTGAGGCGGAAGTGGTTGTCACCAAGGGTTTCGAAGAGAAGGTCGCCGAGGCGGTTGAACTACTGGCTTCGATCCCCGGCATCTCCCGCGAACAGGCGGATGTGCTTGTCCATCATGGCTTGACACGGTTGGAAGACCTGCTCCAGGCCGAGGAAAGCGACCTGGCGGGAATCCCGCAACTGCAGGACCAAGCCGCTGCGATTATGGCGGCTGCCCGCGCTGAAGGGGGGCGGCGCACATTGAGAGTCGGCGAAGCGCCCGTCTCCGGTTGATTATGAGCGCGTTGGGCCAAGATTTTGAGTTTTAGGATGGAGCCTATGGTTGCCAAGCGACAAAGGCCCGAGGTTTTAGAGAATTATGCCCGTTCGTATCTACGAAATTTCGAAACAGCTCGGCATGGAAAACAAACAAGTCCTTGCCAAGGCCAAGGAGTTGGGCATTGCTGCGGCCAGGGTAGCGTCGAGTTCGCTGGATAAAATTACGGCAGAATACCTCGTAGAGCAGATCAAGCTCACTCTTCCCGCTCCTGTTGCCCCTCCGGCGCCTCCCCCAGTTCCCACACCCGAGCCGGTTGCCGAGCCTCCAGAGCCAGCCCTGCCGCCAACAGAAACCCCATCCCCCGGAACCGCCACAACTCCTGTGATTACCGTCGAGGCCAAGACCGAGACCGCCACCATGCCGCCGGAGGCGCCTGCGCCGGCGGTGGAGGCCCTTGCGGAACAGCCGCCCGCCACGGAGACCGCGACCGCCCTGCTGGAGCCGGAAACGGCCCCGCCCGAATCCCCGCTTGGCTCGGCGCCTGCCGCTGAGCCGGTGGAGGCCGAGGCTCCCCTGCAGACGCCTCCGATCTCCCAAGCTGAAGCCCCCCCCGCGCCCGAACCTGCCCCCGTGGCCGAAGCAGCCACACCGGAAGTCAAGGCACCGGTCGGAGCGGAACCGCAAGGTAAGGCAACGCCTGGGCCAAGCGAGCCTCAGGCGTCCTCATCCCCGGCGCCAGCGGCGGAATCGGCGCCCGCAGGGAGGATTCAGGCTGCGCCAGCCGCCGGGGTGGAAGCCGCTCCGGTGGCGCCACCTCCACTTCCTCCTCCACCGCCTCCGCCCGAGCCTCGCAAACCGAGGGTCGGCGACAAGGTGGGATTCATCCAATTGCCGCCCAGGCCAAGCCGGAACACCGATAAGACGGTGGCTGGCAAGGCTCCTCGGCCGGTCGAGGGCAGACGAGGCGAAACCGCCCGGCGCGGAGAAGGCCGAAGCGGCCGCGGCGCGGCCGCTCCTTCAGGGCCGGCCACGCCTGGGGCCAGGCCCGGAGCGGCCAGGGGAGGCGCCAGGGTCTCCGAGCCCCGGGCGCCGGCCAAGGCCGCTTTGCCGACGGATGCCGGGGTCATTTCCATCAAGCCGCCGATTGTGGTGCGGGAGCTGGCGGAACAGCTCAAGCAGAAGCCGTTCAAAATCATTGCGGATCTGATTGAGCTGGGCGAGTTTGCGACCGTCAATCAAGCCATCGATGAAGCGGCCGCGCAGAAGGTCTGCGCCAAATACGGCTACCGCTTCGAAGTGGAACGTCGGGAACGAGGCAGCGGACTGGTCCATGCCCCCATCAAGAAGGTGGAGCTGGACATGGAAGACAAGCCGCAGGACATGCTTCCGCGGGCGCCGGTGGTCACGATTATGGGCCATGTCGATCATGGCAAGACGACGCTCCTGGACGTCATTCGAAAATCGAATGTCGTGGCGGGAGAAGCTGGAGGCATCACGCAGCACATTGGCGCCTATACAATTTCCTTTCCGCATCCGGAGCGGAAGGGGGAGTTGGCGCAGATCACTTTTCTGGATACGCCCGGCCATGCGGCCTTCAGCTCTATGCGGGCTCGAGGGGCCAATGTCACCGACATCGTGGTGCTCGTTGTAGCCGCCAATGACGGTGTAATGCCTCAGACCCTGGAGGCGCTGAATCATGCCAAGGCGGCGCGGGTGCCTATCCTGGTGGCGGTCAACAAGATGGACCATCCCAACGCGCAGCCCCTTAAAGTACGCCAGCAATTGCAGGACAAGGGCCTGGTGCCGGACAACTGGGGCGGAGATACGATCTATGTGGATGTGTCGGCGCTGACCAAGCAGAACGTCGATAAGCTCATTGAGATGATCCTGTTACAGGCCGACCTCCTGGAACTGAAAGCAAACCCGGACCGCCCCGCCAAAGGCAATGTCATCGAGTCTGGGCTCCAGCCCGGCGGCCCGACGGCAACCGTGCTGGTTCGCAAGGGCACCCTGCGCGTGGGGGACATTATGATCTGCAGCCAGTATTACGGGCGCGTGCGCGCCTTGATCAACGAGGAAGGCAAGCGCCTGAAGGAAGCCGGCCCATCGGTGGCCGTGAAGGTGCTGGGACTCAATGGGGTGCCGGAGGCGGGCTTGGAGTTCAGCGTCGTGCAGGACGAAAAGGCGGCGCGCCAACTGGCTGAAGAGCGGGCGGAGGAGGCCAGGGTGCTGGGCCAGGGAACCGCCGCGCGCTCCAAGATTACGCTGGAAAATCTTTTTGACCAGTTGGCCTCGACCAATACCAAAGTCTTGAAGGTGGTGGTTAAGGCCGACACCCAGGGGTCGGTCGAGGCGATTGTCGATGCCCTCAAGAAGATTGAATCCGAGAAGGTCTCTCTGGAAGTGATTCATAGCGCGGTGGGCACGATAACCGAATCCGACGTGGCCCTGGCCTCGGCTTCGGAAGCAGTGATTCTCGGCTTCCACACGCGGGTGGACAGCGGCGTGGCGGACAAGGCCAAGCATGAAGGGGTGCAGATAAAGCTCTACGCCATCATTTACGAACTGATCGACCAAGTCAAAGAGGCGATGGCGGGCCTGCTCGAACCGCTGCTCAAGGACGTCACAGTCGGCTCGGCGGAAGTGCGCAAGGTTTTTCAACTCTCCAAAGGCGGCCCTGTGGCCGGGTGCATGGTGAGTTCCGGACGCATCGTCAAAGGCAAGGTGCGGGTGCGCCGGCGCAAAGAGGTCATTTACGAAGGGCTCACCCAATCCTTGCGGCGCTTCCAGGATGAAGTCAACGAGGTGCGGGCGGGCATGGAATGCGGCATTCGCATCGAGGGGTTCGGGGAGTTTGTCCCCGGCGACGCCATCGAGTGCTACACGCTGGAGAAAATAGCTCAGAAGCTCTGAAGCGTGATGCCCACTCACACACCATGCCATCTCTCAGACTCCAACGGGATCGAAGGCCTCGGGGTCAGTCCTGCGCCTTTTTCCGCCGCTTTACCTTCCATCCCCGCGGAAAAAGTGAGGACTGACCCCGACGCCGACGCTTGCATCACACACCATGCCATCTCTCAGACTCCAACGGGTTCGTGAACTGCTCAAGCGCGAGATCGGCGAAGTCATCCGGCGCGAACTGCCGGTCAGTGAGGCCGGCTTGGTGACCGTGAACGACGTGGATGTAGCGGGTGACCTCCATTCGGCGATTGTCTTTGTCAGCATTCTGGGCAATGCGCCGCAGCAAAAGCGCGCCCTGAGCTTGCTCACCCAGCATCGCAAGCGCATCCAAGGCCTGGTCGCGCGGGCGGTGGTGTTGAAATATACCCCCAAGTTGCGGTTTTTGATGGATGACTCCGTGGTCCGAGGCAATCGCGTCCTCGAGATCATTGAGGAACTGGAAAAGGCCGCCCCGCCGGGCCTGGAATGAAGGCGCATTCGAGAATTATCGACCGCATTATTGGCAGTGTGCGGGAGAGCCACACCTTTTGCGTGGTGGGCCACGTGCGTCCCGACGGTGATTGCGTGGGGTCACAATTGGGCCTGACCCTGGCCTTGAAGAACGAAGGCAAAGAGGTCGTTTGCTGGAACGAGGACGTTCTCCCGCAAAAATACCGGTTCTTGGACCCACATCATCTCATCCAGCCGCCGAAACGCGGGAGGGAGTTCGATTGCGTCATTGCCACGGACTGCGCGAGCTTCGAGCGGCTGGGGAAGGTGGGGCCTTGCATCAAGAACCGAAAACTCTTCATCAACATCGACCATCACGAGAGCAATACGCGCTATGGCGACGTTAATTGGATTTCGGCCCGCGAACCCTCCTCCGGCGAACTGATCTACCGGTTATTGAAAACCGCCAAGTGGCCGATTACCAAACCGGTGGCCGACTGCCTGTTCACCGCCGTCTCCACCGACACCGGCTCTTTCCAATACCCAACCACACGCCCCGGAACCTATCATGTGGCCGGGGAGTTGGTGCATCGCGGGGCCAATATCGCCAAGATCTGCAACGAGGTGTACCAATCCTATCCCATCTCGCGGGCGCGCCTGCTCCAGCATGTCTATAGCCAGTTCCGGCTGGCGCATCAGAACCAGATCGCCTATTTCTGGCTCAAGAAGGCCGATTTCGAGCGAGCCGGGGCCAACAGCGCCGATTCGGAGGGGCTCATTGACCATATCCGTGCCATCGAGCCGGTGGTGGTGGCCTGTGTGTTTGAAGAAACCGAACCGGAGGTAACGCGCGTTAGCCTGAGGTCAAAGAGCCCCAAGGTGAATGTCAATGACATAGCCTCGCGGTTTGGAGGCGGCGGACATCCGGCGGCGGCCGGCGCGCGGATTGCCGGCAAGCCGCTCGCGGTGCAGCACAAGGTCATTGCGGCGCTGAAGAAGGCGCTCAACTCCTCCAAGTAGGCCGAAACCTGTTGTAATGTCTCACAAATGGATGGGTTTAGCTTCAACAGGAGGAAACGGAGAAAACGGAGTGTTTCTCTCTGTTCTCTCCGTCGCCTCCCGTTCAAGTAATTCCAGCCGTTAGTGAGACACTCCACTATGATACAAGAATTCTCGGCGCTGGACGGCGCCATTCTGATCGATAAGCCTGCCGGCTTGACTTCGCATGACGTGGTGGATGCCATCCGGCGCCAGTTCCACATCAAGAAGGTCGGCCATTGCGGCTCGCTGGACCCGGGCGCAACCGGTTTGCTCATTATTGTTCTGGGCCGAGGAACAAAGCTTTCGGAGCGGTTGACGTCGGATGACAAGGCCTATGAGGGAACGATCAAATTCGGGGAGAGCACCAACAGCTACGATGCCGATGGAGAGTTGACGGCCTCGCTGCCGGTGCCGCCTCTCTCACTCGAAGAACTGAACGCCAGCGCGGCGGAGTTTGTGGGCGACCTGATGCAAACCCCTCCGATGGTTTCCGCCGTAAAGAAGGGGGGCGTGCCCCTTTACAAGCTGGCGCGAAAGGGAATCGAGGTGGAGCGCGAACCGCGCCTGGTTCACGTGTACGACTTTCGTTTCAGCGCTTATGAAGAGCCGTTCGGACATTTCCGCCTCGCTTGCACCAAGGGAACCTACGTGCGGAGCATCGCCCACGAACTCGGACAGAAGATCGGGTGCGGCGCGCATCTGGCCACGCTACGGCGCACCAAGTCAGGGTCGTTCGAGGCGGCCCAGGCGTCGCCGCTGGAAACGGTGCTCAAGCTTGCCCCTGGCGAGTTGGAGAAACGCGTCATTCCTTTCCTGAGTTTGACCCGGGGCCAGCTCCCCGGCGGCGGAAGATGAACGTTCTGGTAAATATTCGGGCAAACAGGAGAAAACAGAGAAAACGGAGAAAGACGTTGGTGGCTTTCGGCGGCGGTGATGGTCCACGCAGGCCGCCCGCCCCTGGCAAATCGCCAGCCTCCACCCGCCCGCCCCCCACTCGGCTCCTTGCCTCCGTTTCCTCTGTTACCTCTTGTTCGGCCGAATGTTTACACGTTCTGCGCTCCGCGAGGGAACTCAAGCCGGGCAACCGCAAGGTCTGCCTGGCCATCGGTTTCTTCGACGGGATGCACCTTGGACACCAACAGATCGTCCGGCGGACGGTTATGGATGCCCGACAGCACGAGGCAGTTGCCGTGGCGGTCACTTTCGACCGCCATCCGAATACGGTGGTATCCCCCGCCCACGTTCCGCCGCTGATCTATTCACGGCCCCAAAGACTCCGGGCGATTTCCGCCGCGGGAGTCGATTCCTGCCTATTGCTTCACTTCGACAAGGCCCTGAGCGAACAGAGCGGTGAAGCCTTCGTCCGGGGACTGGCGCGGGGTCTGGGACATCTCCAGAGCGTGTGTGTCGGGGCCAATTTTCTCTTTGGTCACAAACGGGGAGGCAACGTGGAACTCCTGCGCCGGCTCGGAGCCGAGCTCGGCTTCTCCGTTCATGGCATGGCGGCGGTGTCTCTTGACGGCAAAGCGGTCAGCAGCACCCGCATTCGCCAGGCTATTCTCGCCGGCAATCTCGACGCCGCCAGCCAGATGCTCGGCCGCGCCTACTCGCTGGCCGGCGGCGTGGAGCGCGGGGACGGCCTCGGACGAAGACTTGGGTTCCCCACGGCGAATATTGACACGACCGGCCTGGCGTTGCCGCCACGCGGTGTCTATGCAGTCCATGCGCAGGCCCTGGGAAAGCCTTACCGCGCGGTCCTGAACATCGGCTGCCGTCCCACCATCAAGAACGCAACCCCTAAGCTCCGCGTCGAGGCCCACCTGCTCAATTTCGATGGAGACCTCTACGGGCGCGAAATAGAGATTGTGTTTGGAGAGAAACTCAGAGACGAGATGCGATTCGGTTCCCTGGCGGAACTGCAAGCGCAAATCGCCCGAGACGTGGAGCGGGCGGCGAAATGCTTTTGAATGTTTTTTGTTCGGTTTGGCGGTGCGGCGGCGTCTTATGGGTAAAAGGTTATGACCGACAGCCAGGCTATCTTGGATGAAGCGATCGACCAATTGGGATCAGAAGACCGCACCGCCATCCTGCTCCGGTTTTATGAACAACGCGATTTTCGCTCGGTTGGCGCGGCGCTGGGCGGCAGCGAGGACGCGGCGCGGATGCGAGTCAGCCGGGCGCTGGGGTCAGTCCTATAATCTTAGCATAAACCCGGGACTTGCGGGACCGATCTCTTCGAGAAGGGGGAAGCGCCGGACAGAGATGGCCGCGCAAAGTTTATAGGACTGGCCCCTTCACTTCAGCAGGACAACGTCAGGAGCTTCCGCTGGCCATACGACGCTTCCGCGCCATTTGGCCTGCGGCGCCGCCCAGACCGGCAAATCCCGGCCGGCGCATCGCTTCATCCTGACCCCACCGCGGGCGGCTCACAGACAGTCCAGCGGACTCTTCATCCCGGCGCCGCCAATCCGCAGAACATGCGTGTAGATCATGGTGGTCGAGACGTCGTTGTGCCCCAGCAACTCCTGGATCGTCCGAATATCCGCCCCGCGTTGGAGAGCGTGGGTGGCGAACCTATGACGGAACGGGTGGCTGCTGACCTTCTTGGCGATGCCGGCCCGCAACACGGCCGCTTTGATGGCTTTGCTGATGGCAGCTTCACCACCAATTGCGGCGCCCCGCCAACGATCGGTATCACCCGCTTGACCTCCTCGGGCGTCAGCACCACCGGCGCCCGCGCGGGGCGCTCGGCCCGCAGCGCCTGAATTTGGCCCAACTCCTGGTGCAGCACCTGACGGTAGAGAAACAACAGCGCGTTGAAGGCCTGGTTTTGCGTCGAGGCCGACACCTTCCCATTGACCGCCAGGTCGCTCAGGAACCGCTCGATCTTGGTCTCCGCCCCGCCCAGGTCCTGACGGGAGCGCATCCCGTGGAACTTTACGTACCGGCGGATCCAGTCGCAGTAACAGCGCTCGGTCCGGATGGAATAATGCTTGAGCCGAATCACTTCCCGCACCTGCTCCAGAAGCTTGGCCTTGGGATTGGGCACCACCGCCTCGTAATTCACCGGCCCCGCCGGCGCCACCGTCAGTTTTGCGTGTTGACTTGCTCTCTCCTCTTGCATATACTGGTTTTGTTGATTGCTATTCAAACTATGAATTGTTTCACTGTTTGTCAATTAATCCCAAGTTAACCCGAAATGATTCTAGGCTAATCAAATGGTTCGGCTCATATCATGAAAGCACTTTGGCTCTCCACCATTTTGATGTTGTCAGGAGCGGCTTTTGCGGCAAGCTCGCTAGAGATTGAGGTTCCGGGCTTCTCGGTCAGCCCGTTGTCAGGTCCGGGAGGAGCGGAGGGGGGAGAGGAGTGGTGGATGGCCAGCACGAAGCCGTTGGAGATGTCGCGGTATCCGTTGAGCAATAAAACTGTATCGAAACCGATTGCGGTTACCATTCTGCGTTATGCGAGTGCTGAACAGGCAAAGAAGGCTTTTGAAATGTCTTGGTCAGGTCGTCCTGCCGCCCCTAAAGACATAAAAGTAGTCCATTGGGATGCGGCGCACCGGTGGACGACAGACATGTTTCTGCTGAAAGGAAATTACGCTGTTGGTCTTTATGCCCTGCCGCCAGATTTTTCTGCGACACAGACAGAGAGCTTGCTTGATGCTCTGGTTAGTAACATTGCGAAAGCCGAACCAGGCGGTGCAGCGAACGGGAGCCAGCCGAGTCGCTCAGAGACAAATTCGACCTCATCGGCGCCTGGCTCCCGTCGCTGACCTCCGTCGTTAGGCATCAGCGGAGTGTCACATTTCTATGACTTCTGATAAACGCATTAAATTTGGGGCAGTCCTCGCGATGGCGGTCCTGAGTGCGGGCTGTTCTTCGGTCAGCAATGGCTCCCGTTCACAATCAGACCGACTCACCTCGGTTGCAAATCCTGTGCTGCGTCAGGAGTTGCTTGAACGCGTGAAGGAAGATCAGGCAATCGCCAACGAGTATTATCCCAAGCTGGCCGCGGGTCAGGTGGACGCAGCACTGAACGCTCGTCGCGAAGCCAGTCTATCCAGCAACACCGTCTTCATCAAAGCAGTCATCAAGCAATACGGCTGGCCCAGCCCTGAACTGGTCGGTAGGGACGGTTCCGACGCTGCATTCCTCTTGGTGCAACATTCCGATAACGCGTTCAGGAAGAAAATGCTGCCGGTTATCCGGGCTGCTTACAGGAATCACATAACATCAGGGCAGAATTACGCGCTTCTCTTGGACATTGTGCTGGTGTCGGAAGGCAAGCCGCAAGTTTATGGCACCCGGCTGAAGCCGTTCAACGAATGGAAGGATAGAAAGCCGATTCCAGAACCGATAGAGGACGCGGCAAATGTGGACGAGCGCCGCGCAACTGTTGGCCTGTTTCCAGAATCCACCTATCTGCAAATGATGAGGGAGATGTGGTATCCCGGTTCTCCGAAAGCCTCTTTCGAGGAAACCATTCAGCACACTCGCATGGGTGAGTTGATGCTCGGTGCCATTGATTACCTAATCCGGCTGAAGGAGCAAAATAGATTGCCGGGCGTTGGAAAGGATGCGCACGGAACCTTTCCGTTTTCAGCCTTTCCGATACCAAAAGGTCTTCCGGTCTGGCGAACTCAAACCTTCATCAAGAATAACGACGACATTTCGACGTATTACTACACCGTGGAGAAGCTATCACCTGATGGGGGTTGGCAATTGAAAAAGGCGTGGCGCAGGGATGGCAATGGGAAGATTGTTGAGCGTTACTCCGTCGGAAAACGAGCAAGCGAGCTTCTGTTCAGGTGCATTAAGCGTCCCAACAGACGGAAAGAAGGCTTCGCCTTCGAGGAGCAGAAGGAAAGTGCTGAGCTTCATGTAACGCTACAAGAGGGCGCTATCGTCCAGCGGAGGATCACTGGGGAATAATTATGAGCACAACGAAAAAGATTATCCTCGTTATTGGACTCGCTTGGTGTGGTATCTGCGCACTTTTTCCACCGCGCGAATATACGGTTGGTGTCAGCGACGCCCGGATTATTCCCACGCATGAGTTCCTGTTCTCGCCGGACTTTCAGATATTTCACTACCAGCAAGGACTGGGGAATTATTACAGCGTTGATGTCAATGGCGGGAGACTATTGGCGGAGCTTGTCTTGATTGCCGTCATCACCGGCATCGTCTTTTTGTGGGCGGATAGATGGGCGGATTATATTGTGAGGGAATTTCGAGCTATGAGGCCTAACCTTGAGTCGAGTAGGTCTCCGCGAAATGAGGTCAGGACACCACCGCGAGCGAGATGCGGAGACTTACTCGACTGTTGGACGAAGCCAAATCCGCAGGCCGGGAATTATAAGGGAAAAGTAGATTTGAGGACGGGTCCCGATCAGGGGTTCTACCAGCGGTCTCGCCCCCGCCGCGCAAAGGAGAGCCTGCGGTGAAGCTGCTGAGAGAGCCGTTTGTTTTGGAGTCGCAGGCCGCAATTCGTTCCCGTCCGCGTCGCTAGGCTGGGGGCGTGGCGCCGGGGCTGAATCAAGGCAGCACAAAGCCCTTCCGCATTCGGGCTCGAAGCGAAGCGGTGGATCCTTTGAATAACGTTGAGGCAACCGATGGTCTCTCATGAGGAGTCCGGGGTTTGAGCTCTGGCCTTGAGATGAGTCTGTCCCCGGGCGTCGATGAACCCGATCCACCGCAAGCCACTCCGACCGCACTGCGGACAGAGCATCGGCTCCAGCGGGGCCGATTGGGCCGGCTTGGGGGCGGACTTCCCGGGCCGCTCCAATAAGGCGCGGGCGCGGGGAATATCCCGCTGGCGGCGGTTGTTGGCCAGGATGCCGTAATGGCGGATGCGGACCAGATCGGCCACGTAGCCAGTGTAGGACAGCTGGGTGCGCAGGGCGCGCCCTCGGACCGCCAGGTCCCGGATATATTTGGCTCGCAGAGCTGTCATAGACACCGTAACCTGCCAAACGTGTCAAGGGACGCGTTTGATTAACGACTCCGCGCAGCGGCTTCGTTCAACACCGCGGTGGAGCCAGCGCCGACTGTTCCTTGAGTTTCTGGACGGTTTGAGTTATACAACGACTATCGAGCCAGCGGAGCCAGTCGTCCGTCGGCGTGGCCCAGATTTGGATCGTTCGGCGAATTCAAAATGAGGCGCTGTCCATACTGCGGTGCAGGTTACCCGGAGGACGTCGAGCGGTGCCCAATCGACGGAAACCTGTTGCCGGGGGCGCCGGTTCCGCCACCGCCACCGGCGATTAAATGGAGCTATGTGCCATACAGCCGTGACCTCCGGCTGGCGTTGATTTTTCAAGGGGTTGCATGGGCGGTATGCTACTTCAGCGGCTCGCCTCTCGGGAACGCCGAGATTGCCGGTGGCAGACTTTTGAACTGGAGAACGTGGATCATTGCCTGCGTTACGTTTTGGCTGGGTTTTCTCTGCGTCTCGCTGATCGGCGCTCCTCGTTCAGGGGGCTGGAGGCCGCTTTACGTCAGATACGCTTTCCCAGCCCTGTTTGTCATTGCGGCATACGTCGTCCCGCTGGTGTTTGGAGTCGAGTAATGCCATGAGAAGGCCGAACGGCCGAACAAAGCAGATCCAGCGAACCCGGCTATGACGGCCTGGTGGTCAATCGATGATCAGTGGCGCCGGGTCGCTGATCTGCGCCATTAGGCCGCCTGGAAAAGTGATTGGCAGAGTGTTCCGAAAAGCGGTATCATCTCTATATGACAGCCGAAGACGTCAGGACGTTGCCAGTCGAGCGCAAAATTCAGATCATGGAGATGATCTGGGAGGACCTTCGGGAGCGCTTTGAGCGATCGGAGATTTCGCCGCAGCAGAAGGACTTGTTGGATCGCCGCCGGGCGAGGGTTCGGGAGGGCATGGCGCGGCTTTTGGATTGGGATGCGGTAAAGGGTCTTTAAGGGCCTGCCGGGCAAGGTCGGATTGCGCGGGCGGGAGCGTGGGATTTGCCGCAGTCACCGGGGCGGGGCAGGTTTTGCGCCCAGGGCTGGACTGCCTTCAAGGCAGCCGAGCGAGCGGCGGTAGGATGGTCGAGGCATTCTAGAATCGCCGTGCCTCGGACCGCGGAGTTTGTGCTGCGCAAGAGTTCCTCTAATTCGTCTTGAGTCACACCCTGGCGGAGGAGTGATTTCGTCGCTTGCTCAAAGAGCGGCGGCGCGAACTTGCTCGCGGCGGCCATGTCCATCGCAATGTAGCGGAGCAGGAATCTCTTGCTCTGGCGGCAAGGAAGCCGGCCAAGGGTTGCCATGATCTCGGACTTCAGCTTGAAATCAGCCCAGGCGTAAGGATAGCTGGCCGGGCTTTGCGCCATCTTTTTCAGTTCCGGATCAACACTCAGAAAGGTCCTCACCAGCATCGGCGCTGATTGTGTTGCCCGCAACGCGCCCAGCGCGCGGACGGCCATCACACCATCGAGGCCCTGGTAGGCCCAATCACGGTCGAGGCTGCGGTTGGCGATGAGTCGTTCCAAAACGCGGACGGTTCGTTCCGACTTCACTCCGACCTGGCCCAGTTTCTCCGCCGCCCAGGCGCGTTCGACTATCCGGGCCTCGCGCCGTTGTTGATAAGCGGCGTTCCCTCCCAGATCGACGCGCCCCGGGAACTCCGCAGTAAGGAGTCTTTCCAGTTCTGGCACGGAACGGCTGTTAACGCGTTTGGACAGTGCCCGGAGAAACCGCGGGGGCGAAAACGAATTGGTCTCAGGAACGCTGGAGGGCAGCGCTGGCGGCACGGGGGCGCGGAGGTCATCCGGAACAGGCACGCAGTGGACTTTGCGTTTTAACGCGCGGGCAGCCACACGCGGGTCATCGACCATAATCATGTTTCCGGGCTTGGCCAAGGCCGCTCGAACTGCACTGGGGTCCATGTCAAGCCGGCCGTCGTACATCCCCGGAACTTTATAGGCGAGCGGCCTATACTTCGGATTCTTGCGCAGCTCCGCGGAGTTGTAATCGTTGATGGACACGACCTGATCCCAGATGTCGGCGGCATCCAGCAGTTCGGCGATCTGTTCTTGCAGACCGGGCTCCTTAATATCCAGATGCAGGAGCATGGCGCGCTGGCGAGCCAGTTCGAACACCGCCGCCAGGGTAGGGATGCCCGTTCCCGGTTTTGGGTGGTAAATGGAGCGAAACTTCAGGGCGGCCAATTGACGGTAAGTGTATTGGTTGACGCGGCCCAGGGCCGGGGTCATGCGCTCCAATCCGTCGTCGTGAAACATCACTAGCACACCGTCGGCCGTGCGGCGAATGTCCACCTCGCAGCCGTCGGCGCCGTAATCCATCGCCGCCGCGTAAGCCGCAAGGGTGTTTGCGGGAGCGAACGCGGAGGCACCCCGATGCACGATGACGATGGGGCCCAGACGCCGTGCCGCAACCCTCTTGTGGCGCTCCGTCTGGGCGGCGGGCGATTCGGCCGGCACGGAAAGGATGTACCCGCCAGCAGGCGCTTCCCGCCCAGCGGCGTTTGCCGTCTCCAAGTCGATCAGGAACACGTCCTTTCTGACAGGATACCGCCTGCTCAACGCATCGGCGCCCAGGCCGTCGCCCCAATTTGACGTGAATAAAAAGTATCGTCCGTCACGCGAAATATTGCCCCGCGAAGTGCTCCAGAAATCGCCCGGCCCGCCGTTGGCGCCGGCCGAATGGCTCCAATTCAGTCCGAAACGCCAGACGGTTCTTGTTCCGTCGGTGGCCACCGCCACGATTTCATCGTCATAAAGGTAGCCGCGCGGGTCGGGGCGATACGGATTCCGGGCGCTGTCGTTGTCGAATGAGGTTGCGAAGGGCGCCAGCTTCCCCGGCATCGCGTTGTTCCACGAGGCGTGGTCGTCTTCGTAGAAGTAATCTCGCCGGTTGGCTACTGGCGAGAGGAGTTCCCGGGGATGGTTAACGCGGAGGGGGTCCAGAGCGCGGATCAAAAACTGCGGGCCGGTTTCATTGGCGAGCATGCCCGCGTTGATGAGATAACCGTAGCCGGCAACCATGTGCCCAAAAGGGCGCGGCCCCAGGGTGTAGAACCTGGAGTGACGAACGTCCCAAATGACCGGTCCCGGCTTGCTAAAGGTGGTGGTTGCCACGGGCGTGCCGCGGTGGAGCAACACATAGTTTCCATCACGGCTGATGTCCAGGAAATGGAGACCAAAGCCCAAAACCGCGCCTCCGGCGATTGGCTTCCCATCCAGCAAGGATTGATACAGGTCCAATACGTGGCAGGTCTTTGAAGGCCGGTGATACCAGATCGCCCATCGGTATCGGTCCTGTTCCCACCCGTAAACCACAGCGAACTCGTTGTCATCGCTGCTGACGCCCAGGTCCCTCACGTAAAGGCGCCGGCCAGGCACCGCTTTCACCACTTTGCCGACATCAAAAACCTCAGTTACGGCATTCTCCAGGAAGTTGTAGGCCACGATCTCCTTGCCTTGGAGGCCATAAATGACGTTCGGATCCACATAGCTGAACTCCGGCGCCGAGAGCGGCAAAGAAGAGCAGTCGCCGGCCGGCGGCTTCAACCGCCCCCCGAGATCATTCGTGTAGCAGCGGGCCGTCATCGTGGCCGGATCGAATTGGAAGGGAATCACGGCCCCGTTTTCGGCCAGCACGAAGAACTTGCGGCTGTCAGAGCTGAACTCGTTCTCCGTGCTGGCGCTGGTCGTGTGAAAGGAACCATTCTGCCCGTCGCGAATGGTGTTTCCGTCCGTCACCCGGAGCGTCCGACTTTTGAAAACGGGGTCGCGATAGACATAGCCTGCCGGCCCCATGTAGGGGGCCTTGGCGGGCTTCGGGCGACAAACGCGGTCGCGGATCGCGTGGTAATGAGTGAGCGGCGTGACTCCCCGCACCGGCACAGTCAAGGAGGTGAGCCCGCAGGCGACCAGAAAGCAACGAATGAACCGTTCAATTCTCATGCCTCTGTAGGTTGTTAGCTGCCAGGCACGATTGCAAATTGTAAATCGCGTTGATTTCGGCGAGGTCAGCCGCTGCCTACGGCAGCGGTCAATCTGTGGCAGTGGGCGGCGCGACCCTGGCCTCGCCCGACGACGTCGCCTGGACCAGCCACAATTCGGTCACCCCAAATGCGCTTTTCGGATTAGCGTCGAATAATTGAACTTCACACGCCAACAAGGGCACTTCGGATACCAATGATTTCTATGCGTCGTCGGCCTTGCCACACGCCGTTCGCGCTTGGCCTGCTCATTCCGTTGTCAGGAAAGCAAAAGCGGCGATCCACACCGCACTCCAGGCGCTCCGCCACTTCCGCGGCCGTCTTGTCCATTGCGGCTTGACAGTGCAGGTGTGCTCTGTCACTATTCGACTATGGATCGGGGCGACCAAGAGCCAATTCTCCTTTTCCCGCGTAGCGCCCGGGACAGGAGGATCGTGGGGTGCTTACGGCGGGTCCTGGTGGCCGGAGCGGTAATCCAACTCTTGGCACCTTTACTCGTGAGGGCCGGCGGAACCGTAATCCAACGGGGCGCTGGCGTCCCGCCCCACATCGCTGACCTGACGAATGTCGTGGACATTGCCGCGGGTAACGATTGCCTGGCGCTCCGGGCGGGTGGAACCGTGGTATGCTGGGGCTGGGGCTGCCCTGTCCCGCCCGGCTCGACCTTTCAGGCCACCCCGCTGGGGTTAAAGAGCGAACCAGGGTGGCAGACCCAGAGATTCTGAGAGGCGCACATTGCGCGCCCACAGGCGGCAGGATGATCTCCGTTTGCCGCCCCGGCGGCCCAGAGGACATCGCAATGAGCATTCACAGTAAGAACATGTTAAGAAGAGACTTCGTTAAAGGTTTGGCGACATTGCCGTTCATAGCGTACTCCGGCGCTACCGCGGAAGGCGCCGCCGCCAAAGGGCCAACCGATGCAAGCATGGATTCTCGGGAGGCCGTCGGGGCCAACAGGCCCTCCGGGAATGAGGACGGCATTGCCGTTGAAAACGCGGACTTGCGCCTGCTCCTGGGTGGCGATGGACAGGTGAGAAGTTTGCTCCATAAGCCGAGCGGACAGGAATGCCTTTTCGCGGGCGCGGGCGCCGCCGCATTTTCGATAACTCAGAATCGTCCATATAACAATGAGCTGCAATTGAAGTATCCGGCGAATCCGAGGAGCTTCGCCGCCAGTTCTCTACGGCGTGAAGGCGACCGGCTGGTGGTGAGATTCGAGCCGCTCAACATTGTTGCCACGATTGGGTTGAGAATTGCAGAGAGTTACATCGCGTTTGCCCTGGAAAAACTGGATTATCTGCGGACCGAATTTGGTGACCAGCGCAAGGCGCCCGTCGATGCGCTGGTTCTTCTCCAGTTGCCGGTGCGCAACCGGGAGCATTTTGGCGAGTGGCTCAATGTCATGTGGGACAAGGACGTCGCGGTAAACGTTCTGGCGGCGGACCCATACACCCGCGTCTATGCGGAAGAGCGGCAGGGATACCGCCTCCTCCGCGCCGAGGCGGTGTCGGAGGTGAAGGGACTGGGGACAAAAGCCGCGCTGATCACGACCGCCGCGCCCAATTTGCTGAAGTGCATCGACAAGGTTGAGAGGGATTGCAACTTGCCCCTGGGCGTTTCCAGCCGCCGCCGCCAGGAATATCGCTACTCCTATTATGAAACCGGGGATGCGAATCCGCGGAACATCGACGAGCACATCGCCTTCGCCAAGAAAGGTGGGTTTCGCGCCATCCAGATGGTGTGGACGGCCTTTGCCTCGAGCATCGGCCATTTTCCGTGGCGACCGGAGTATCCCAACGGCATGGAGGATCTGAAAGAGGTGGTTCGCCGAATCAAAGACGCGGGAATGGCAGCCGGAGCGCATTTTTGGTACAACAAGGCCCAAAAGACCGACCCTTATGTAACTCCCGTCCCGGATTACCGGCTCAACCTGCGCCGCACCTTCACCCTGGCCTCACGGCTGGAGGAAGACTCGACAACCATTGTTGTGGAGGAAAGCCCCCAAGGATGCACCCTGGACGAGAGCCGGCGAATCCTGAAGGTTGGGCACGAATTAATCGAATACGCCGGCTACACTACGGAGCGACCCTATCGATTCACCGGTTGCACCCGCGGGGCGTTGAAAACCCATTCCGAGGAGCATGCGCCCGGCTTCATTTTCGGCCTGCTCGATGTCGATACGTGGCCGATCTGGGTGCGCTTTGATCAGCGCACCAGCATCCAGCAGGAGGTGGCCGAGCGAATTGGGCGACTGTATAGCGGCGCCGGTTTTGATTTCGTCTATTTCGACGGCGCCGAAGATGTGCCGCCCCCCTATTGGTATAACGTCGCCATCGCACAACTGACGGTGTACAACCGCCTCCGGCCCGCCCCACTTTTCGCCGAAGGGGCGCTCAAATCCCATTTCAATTGGCACATCTTGACGCGGGGCAACGCCTTCGATGTGTTCAAGCCGGAAGCGATTAAGGAGGCCACGCGTCAGAACCAGATGGATGACGCCAGATACACGGCCCAGGATTTCACCGCGATCAACTTCGGCTGGATCGACTACGCCGTCCCCGGCCCGAACACCATTGGACTGCAACCCGACATGCTCGAATACGTGTGCAGTCGCGCCGCGGCCTGGGAGTGTCCGATTTCCCTGGAGGGGAGCTTGGAGCGGTTCAAGGCTCACCCGCGCACCCCGGACAACTTGGAGGTCATCCGGCGGTGGGAAGAGGCGCGATTAGGCAACTACTTCAGCGAACAGCAACGCGATGCGCTTAAGAACCCCGCCCGGGAACACATTCTCTTGCTTGATGAAGACGGGAGGTTCGAATTGCGGCCTTACGAGCAGCTCCAGCGGGTTGCGGGAGGAAACCCTCATATTCGGGCCTTTGTCTTCGAGCGGAGGGGCAGGACATGGGTGGTATATTGGCACACTTCGGGCGCGGGCAAACTCGTTCTGGATTTGGCCCCCGAGAAGACGCGGCTCTTCAAGGAACTCGGAGAGGAAGTCCAATTGACCCCGAAAGCGGGAGGGATAGTCGTGTCCGTTGACAGCCGCCGTTACCTGCAGGCCGGGGACCAGAGGACAAAGGTCATCGCCGCCTTTAGAAACGCGCGGACATAGCGTGAGCGTTCGGCGCCGGCTTATGCCGTGACCTGTGCCCGCTCAGACAGAAACTCTGGTGCGAAGTCCACGCCGTTGGGCCACACCAATGTGTGCAGGTCAGCGTCCACCCGGAACTGGCGAAAATAATCCGCGGCCTTGAGGGGTTCAAAGATTTCGCCATAGAGTTGGGCCGCCAGGTCCACCTCCCCCTCGACCCCGTCCTGAAACCGCACGAGAACAACGTAATCTCGAACGTGACGTGCTTCGACAACGCGTGCGAACATAAACTTACTCCAGTGGCGCGACCCGGCGCAACGGCCGCCGCGCCCGTGCCAAATTCCAGTTCTCCATCAACTCTTCTCAATGAAGTTCGTGCCACTCCAGGACATGTGCAAGCCCCGGGCGCGGGAATTGCCCCTTCACTGCGCCAGACTGCAGGTCCACCGTGATTTCATACTCGCCGCTAAGGACCGGGTTCAGCGGCCGCCGGGGGCCAAGTCTCGCCGAAGCCGGAAAACAGCCAATCGTCGGCAGCCCCAGAAGGCGGAAGGGACAGCGGCTGCGGGCTAGAGCAAGTGGGTTGGGTGTCACGGCCCATGGCCGGGCCGCAAAATGCCGAGCTTGTAAGTTGGTAGTCATCACCTTTAAGCGCGTGGATCCCAAAACGCCGCAGCGCGGAGGCGAGTGTCACCCGCCATCCCTTCGTCTCCACGAGGCGCACCGAAACCCGCCGTGCCTTGTCGTCCGGCGCCGTTTGCACGGCAAAGGTGAAGGCGCCTCGCGACGGCAGCACATACGTGGAAGCGCACCAGATTTCGCGTCGCCCACGAAACGTGACGTCACGTGGGCTGATAAGGCACGTGAATGTTGAGGCTGTGCTGTTGGTAACCTGGAGGACCGCAAAGGAGGCGTCCGCTTGATTCGTGTAGCCGAGCAGGAATATCGCCGTCTGTGGGGAAGGCGGGCTTAGCCACTGAAACGAAGCGAGCGTGACCAGCGCCGTTAGCAAACCGCACAGGATGAATGGCCACCTTGCCGGGGATACATCGGACATAGTCATTTTCAGTGGTGATTTTTGATCAGATGGGTTTTTCAGCGGAATCCAAACTATGGGTGACACCGATTTCGATTTCGGGGTTTTGCGGCGCACGGAATTTTCCTGACACCAATGCGCTCCCAACACGATGAATGCAAGGTTGTTTTTGGGAGAATTCGCAATGGACGGTGTGGGGAAAACGCACAGGCTGCTTTCCTGGGATCAGGAGTCCCGAGGCGGTGGCTTGCCGGAGGCTCCGCGGCGGGCCGCCGTTGGTCGGCGACGAACTTTTGCTTCAGGTGAAGCAAAAGTTCGCATTGTCTTTGGCCTGTCCTTCTCGTGCCATGGCGCCAGGCGCCAGCGAGCCGAGGTTCTCCGCGGCGCACGCACGCAAGTGGCGACGTTCCGGGATTGCCCGGCTTAACCACCTTCTGCTTCACCTGGAGCAAAAGGTGGTGTGGGTTGCAAGTCCGAGGGGTGGGGCCAGGAGCGTGCGCCAGGAGGCCCTGCGTCGTCGCATGGCCGCCGCGCTGGTAGTGGTGCTGCTGGGCGACGGCGCCGCCGCCTTGTGGCAGGCCTGGAAAGAGCAACTCCTGATGGATGAAGTGGCGCAGGTATTGGACCAGGCCCGGGAGCGCGCCGCCAAGCTGAGCGGTCCGACCGCCGAACCGGCCGACAAGCAAATCGGATACTTCGAACATAACCAGAGCCGCAGGCTCCATGGAACTTACCGGGCGCTGGGATTCTTTATGGTTCTGGAGTCGTCGAAGCCGGCTGTAAAAGCCTCGTCGGTGGCCGCTGCAAAGGCTCGGGCATGTTTTGGTCCGAGCCGGGGGGCCACCCATGTGCTGGACTTGCGTTGTGCCTTGTACGGCAACCAGTTCGACCAGGTCTGGGACAAGCTCAACCAGAGCGATTATCTTCGAATCCGCCTCCTGGAGCAACCCGACCAAGCCGAGGCGGCCGCCTAATGGTTACTAATTTGTCGCGCATCCATGAGTTATGAGTTTGCCCCTTGCAACAATTGTGTAGCCATTAAGCTCCGAGTGCATTAATTTGCGGGATCATGCAAATCTGCCATAATGTTTCGAGTCGCCTGTCGCCTAGGCGCAGGATGAGATTCTCCTTTATCCTTCCACTGGCCGGCCTATTGCTTTGGGGGGGTGCGAGTGCCCGCGCCGGAGCCTCCCTGCGGGCGGAGCTCAACAAGCTCCCGTTCAAGATCGTTTATGAAGCGTATCACAACAACAACTGGGACCTTTGGGTCATGAACGGGGATGGCTCGGACCCGGTGAACCTGACCCAGACGCCGGATTTGAACGAGCATTACGCCCAGGTGTCGCCCGACGGGACCAAAATTGCCTTTGTGGCGGATAAAGGCGAAGGGCGCTCAACGATTCGAAGCCTGTGGGTCATGGACATTGACGGACGGCACCGGAAGAAGTTGGTGGACTACGCGCGCCAGCCCTTCTGGAGCCCGGACGGGAAGATTCTGGGCTACCTGCCGCAACAGTATCATAAGTTCAACGTGATGGACTTTTATACCAAGGGGATGATGTTTTATCACATGGCCACCGGCAAGATCACCCCGCACGTCAATAGCAAGAATCTGTGGCACCTCTACAATCCCTCCTGGTCGGCGGATGGAAAGTGGATTGTGGCCACCGTTCACGCGGGCATGGGTTATGGCCACACGATTTTGCTCATTCAGGCTGATGGCGACCGGATCATCAACCTAAAGATACCGGGCTGCCGCCCCTGTTTTAGCCACGACGGCAAGGAGGTTGCCTGGGGCGCCAATGACCACGAGCTGGTGGCCGCCCCCATCGATCTCAATGCCGCTAACCCGGCGGTTGGCCCCTGGCGAGTGGAGATCAAGGACCCCGCCAACAAGGTTTACCACGTTGATTGGTCGCCGGACGGACACTTTCTGGCCTTCAGCCGCGGCCCCGCCACCGATGGCGACCCGACCAAGCCCGGCACTTTCATGGCCGCCTGCGAGATTGTGGGCGTCTATGCCCCAGGCTGGAACCTGTTCGCGGTCTCCGCCACCCAAGACGGCGTCATTGACCTGACCAAGCCAGATGGTTCCAAATTCATCCAGTTGACCCATGACGGCGATTGCAACAAGGAACCGGCTTGGTTCACGGGTCCTCGGCAGCAACTCAGTGCCCGTAGATGAAAGCTCGAGTGTTCGCGCTTGCCGCGGTTTTGGCCCTGGTGAGCGCCTGCCAGAAATCGGGACCGGAATCACACCAAGCCGGTGGCAATCCGGCCGGCGCCAAGACCGGTCCCATTGACTTCAGCACGAAATCCGGCGTGCAGATGGTCTATCTGCCCGGCGGCGAATTCACCATGGGCTCCGACCATGGCAGCCCGGACGAGGCCCCCGCGCACAAGGTCAAGCTCACCCCCTTCGCCATGGACAAATTCGAGGTCACCCACGCCATGTATGTGAAGGTGGAGTTGCCTGATCCTTCCCATTGGCAGGAAAATGGGAACATGCCGGTGGAACAGGTGCGCTGGCGCGACGCCAAACAGTATTGCAATGAGCGGTCACGCCTCGAGGGCCTCAAGCCGTGTTACAACGAGAAGACCGTCGATTGGGACTGTGATTATTCCGCCAATGGTTACCGTCTGCCGACGGAGGCGGAATGGGAGTATGCCTGCCGCGCTGGAAGCGACGAGGTGCAGGATTCCGTGGACTCCAACACACTGAGGCAGCGGGCCTGGTTTCGCGACGATTCCGAGAAGAAGACGCATCCAGTCGGACTCAAGCGCCCAAACGCCTTTGGTATTTATGACCTCCAAGGGAACGTGGCGGAATGGTGCGAAGACGCCTACAGCGCGACGTATTACAAGAACAGCCCCCTCCAGGACCCCACCGGCCCGTTAAATCCCCCTCACGGCGCCAAACGCGTCATTCGCGGCGGGAGTTGGCGTTCCAGCACCGATGAGTGCAGCCCCACCTTCCGCCAGGCCGAGGCGACCGGCGACGCCGACGCCTGCTTCTCCACCGATTTCTGCGGCTTTCGCTGTGTGCGGCGCATCACGCTGGCCGAGGTGGAGCAATTGAACAAGCAGTCGGGGACGCCGCGCCACTAGAGTTCTCGGATTTCAAGGATGCTTTTCCATACCTGGCCGTTTCTGATCTTCCTGCTGGTGGTCGTCCCGGTGTATTTTTCACTGAGGAAGACCTCTCTTTGGCTCCCCTGGCTGACGCTGGCCTCGTACTTCTTTTACGGCTGGTGGAATCCGTATTACCTGTTCCTGGTGTTCTATTCGACGGTCCTGGACTTCAGCCTGGTGGGTTTGATGGACCATTGTCCCGTGGGTGGGCAAAAGGTGGATATAATGGCCCGGTTAACCCGGCTGAAGTTCGAGGACCGGGTCCTGCGCAACGCCTTCATCGGCGCCGCCGCGGGGGTGTTGTTCGCTGTGCTGATGGCCATCTTCGGACCAAAGACGCTGCGGGCGACCATGGCCGGGCTGAGTGTGCTGGTGCTGTTGATGGCGCTGGGGGCGCTGTTCAGCAGCCGGCGCATCTGGCTCTGCATCAGCTTGGTGAACAACCTGGCCCTGCTGGTCTTCTTCAAATACGCCCGGTTCGTCATTCAAAACGTCAACGCCCTGCTGAGTTGGGTACATCTGCCCTTCACGCTCTCGGACCCCTCCGCCTTCATGCCCTTCGGGTTCGAGTATCTCCTGCCAGTCGGCATCTCGTTCTTCACCTTTCAGTCGCTGAGTTACACCATCGACTTCTATGCTGGAAAGGTGCATCGCGAGCGCAACTTCCTCCGCTTCGCCACCTTCGTCTGTTTCTTCCCCCAACTCATGGCCGGCCCTATTGAGCGGGCGCGAAATCTTCTCCCTCAGTTCCGGAAATTCCCGGAGATTCGGTTGCAGAACTTCACCGATGGCGCGTCACTATTCCTGGTCGGCCTGTTCAAGAAGCTTGCCCTGGCCAACTATTTCTCCTTTTACGCCGATCGCATTTACGACAACCCCGCCTCTTATGGCGCCCCCGCCCTCCTGCTTGGCACTTTTGCCTTTGGATGGCAGATCTTCTTCGATTTCAGCGGCTATACCGACATGGCCCGCGGGGTGGCGAAACTGCTCGGTTTCGACCTCATACTCAATTTTAACAATCCTTACCTGGCGACCGGCCTGGGTGAGTTTTGGCAGCGGTGGCATATCAGCCTTTCGACCTGGTTCCGCGATTACCTCTATATCCCCTTGGGTGGAAACCGGCACGGCAAATTCAAGATGTACCGGAACCTGTTCATCACCTTCCTGATTTCGGGGCTTTGGCACGGAGCGGCCTGGACGTTTTTGATCTGGGGCGGCTTGCACGGGCTGGGCGTGATGATCACGCGGGAATTGGAGCGGTCGGCCTATTATCGCGAGCGGGTACCACGGTTTGTAAAGCAGGGCTTCGTGTTTCTGTTCGTTTCGCTGACCTGGGTCTTCTTCCGGGCTGAATCACTCGGAGACGCCTGGCTGATTGTCCATCGCATCTTTACTGCCGCCTGGCATGACCCGCAGATTCCGGCGCTGATGCTCTGCCTGATCGCCGTCGTGTGGGCCTACCAATTCATGTACGAATCCAGGTTCCGCCCCCTGCTGCAGGCCAGCGTCGTCCGGGTGGGGCTGGCGGCAGCGATGATACTTTATATCAGCGTTTGCTCTTCGGGCGGCGGGGCGTTCATCTATTTCCAATTCTGACATGGAACTGCAACCGCCAACCATCAACCAACCCGCCGGGAAGCCCCGCATTCTGCCTCCGGCCAAAGTCCCGTTTGGGGTCAACGAGATGCGCCTTACCGCCAACCAGTGGATTGCCGTGTTCCTGGCCGTGCTGGCGGTGGTGGAGGCGGTGCCGGTCGTCTGGCGCCATATTGAGCGGTTCAAGACCGGGCCGGACTACCGGATTCCATACAAGCTGAGCAAGGATTATTGGCTGTTCAACCGGCGTATGCGCCAGGCGGCCCAGGGCCATAAAATCGTCCTGCTGGGCGATTCGGTCGTCTGGGGCGAATACGTCCTGCCGAATGGGACCCTCTCCCACTTCCTGAACCAGGAGGAAGGCGCCACCAACCTGTTCATCAACGGCGGCATGGACGGCCTCTTCCCCCTGGCCGAGGAAGGCCTGTTCAAGTATTACGGCCAGCCGCTCCGGCGGCAAAAGATCATCCTTCAGTGCAACCTGCTCTGGATGACCAGCCCCAAAGTCGATCTGAGCGACCAAAAAGAAGAGCAATTCAACCACGTCTCCCTCGTGCCTCAGTTTTATCCGCGCATTCCCTGCTACAAAGCCGGCGCCAACGACCGCCTGAGCATTGTGGTCGAACGCGAGGTTCCTTTCCTCTGGTGGGTGGCCCATCTCCAAAACGAATTCTTTGACCAGCGCAGCATTCTGCACTGGACACTCGAAGACGATGGCGGCGACCCTCCCCAATATCCCAACGTCTACAAGGACCCGTTGCGCCAGATTTCACTCACCGTCCCATCCGCTCCCAGGCACGATCCTCTGCGCGGACCCGACAGCCCCCGGCACAAGCCTTGGTTCAAAAGAATCCCTCGGCCCATGCAGTTTGACTGGGTCAGTACGAAGTCCTCGCTGCAATGGCAAGCCTTCCAAAGCGTGGTGCGCAACCTTAGGGCGCGAGGGAACAATCTGCTGGTGATCCTCGGCCCGTTCAACGAACACCTTGTAGCCGAGGATAGCCGTCCGGCTTATCTCCAGATTCGCCGGGCCGCTGAGGCCTGGCTCCGGAAGCAAAACATCCCGACCGTCGTGCCCCAGACCTTGCCCAGCGCCCTCTACGCCGACGCCAGCCATCCCCTGACCCAAGGCTACCAACTCCTGGCGCAGCGCATCGCCCACGACAAGGTGTTTCGGCAATGGCTGAACCGCTGGAGTCCCTGAATCTCAAGCTGGTCACGACACGCACCTTTCAAACCGGTCCGCTTTTTGGGGAAACGATTTAGTGTAATTACACGGAGCAACAGCGGCTGGACTTTCCGGGCTCGGTCCGAGGCATCCGGCTGGGCCGCAAATGCAACCGGCTTTACTGTTTGGGCATCAGGCGTTTAACCAACACCTTGGAGCGGCGTCCGCTTTGGTCGTATTTCTCCCGCCGTCCAGGAGGGAGGTCATCTGGGGTTCCCTCAATGAAGCCGGCCTTCGATTGAAAGTAGGTGAAGGCCTGAGTGGAGAGGGCGATCAGCTCGCTCAGCCCGAGTTCACGGGCCTTGTTTTCGACATATTGAACCAGTTTGCGTCCGATGCCCTGGTTCTCATGGGCGGCACTGACATAGAGGCAGGCCAATTCGCCTTTCCCGATTTCGGGGTAAGTGTGCAAGGCCACGCACGCGACCGGGTTGCGGTCGATCTCAAAGATGTAATAATCGGCGAGTTGTTTCTCGATAGTCGAGCGCGTGCGGCGGGTGAGCTCCTCGCTCGCCACGGAAGGTTTGGTGATCTGGAGGATGTGGCGGATGTCTTTCTTGAGCGCGCGGCGGATCTGTTGAAACTCGTTGGCATAGATGAGCGTTCCGACGCCCTCATTGGTAAACACCTCCGCCAGCAGACCTTCTTCAACTCGCCCATTGATGACATGCACCCGAGGGACACCCGCCCGGCAGGCGGCAGCGGCGTGCAGCGCCTTGGAAAGCATGACGGGATGGATGTGTGACTGCTCCAGCGCCAGAACCGACTCCAGGTCAGCCAGAGGCATCTGCCGGATGACGCGGTCGCTAACCATGATTCCATCGCGCGGACTGATGAACATCAACTTGACTGCCCTTAGCGCCTCCGCCGCCGCCACCGCCACGCCGTCCGAATTGACACGGTAGGTCTTGCCGTCGCCGTCGAAGCCCAGGGGCGGCAGGACCGGGATGATGCCGGAATCGAGCAACCTTTGGCACATCTCAATGTCGATTCGTTCCACTTTGCCGGTGAAGAGGTGATCAACTCCATGGATGATGCCGACCGGATGGGCAATGACCGCGTTGGTGCAGGCCGCCCGAAGGTCGTTGGCGGAGAGGCCCTCAAGGATCTCGTGCGTCAACCGGTTGGCCGCCGTGAGCGCCAGCCGCAGGGTCGGTTCATCGGTAACGCCGCTGCCGTCGAGGTCGGACGGCGTTTGGCCCTGCTGCCGCGCCAGCAGCTGGATTTGGGCCGAGGCGCCATGCACCAGCACCACCCGGATGTTGAGCGAGCGCAGAACGGCAATGTCCATCAGGATGTTCGGGAAGTTCTCGTCCGTGACGATGGCCCCGTCGATGCTGATGATAAACACCTTCTCCCGGAATTGCGGGATGTACTGGAGGATACCTCTCAGGTCGGTCAGTTTCACCTTGAGCCGGAGAATAAGGCCCCAACGCCCGGCCGGGCAAGCCCTTTCCACTGGAAGCCCGGTGGCAGCGACGGGGCGACATGACATTGCCGGCGGTGCGAGGGTTCGCGCTACCGCCATTTGGCATTCGAGTGAGACCCCGACGCAAGCTTGACCTGAGCTACGGTATTCTGTCACATTAGATTCATGTGTCACCAAGCTGTCTCTGCCCCGGAGCCGGTTGCTCGCTCTGCTTCCCCCTCGAAACCGCACGCCCCATTGCACAGGCTCGCGCTCATAATGGCTTTTGCATCTCTGGCATTCTTGCTCCTCGGCCAGACCGTCCGCGCCGCTCTGCCGCCCGGCTGGGCGGATGCGGATATCGGCTCGCCTGGTCTCTTTGGTTCCGCCCAGTACGCGGGCGGGGTTTGGACGGTTTCCGGAACCGGCTCGGGTATGTGCAATTCGGATCAACTGCACTTTGCCTGGACTCGCGTCAGCGGTGATGCGGTTCTCTTGGCGCGCCTGGCTGACCTGCAGAATCAACCGGTCGCCGAGGCGGGCATCATGCTGCGCAATGACCTGACCAAGGGCGGCCTGGAGGTCTCTCTGGTCGTGACACCCGGCACGGGCATCAGCTTCCAATGGCGGGCCCAGGCCGGCGCCCCGTGCAGCTACCAGGTTGCCCTGGACGCCTCAGGATTCACATTTCCAATATGGCTCAAGCTAGGCCGCGCCGGAAACAGCTTCAGCGGCTACTGGAGCACGAATGGCGTGGCTTGGTCGCAGGTCGGCTCGACCCAGACGCTGCCTATCGACCAAAACCCGCTGGCGGGTCTTGCCGCCGGCGGCACGGACAATGCCACCCTCTGCGTGGCTACCTTCGACAACGTGGCGGTCCCACCGCCGGTCTTCGGCATCCAACGCCAATTGTGGACGGGGCTGGACCCGGCGGCGGGCAACACCTTGGATGCCCTGACGAACACGGCTCTCAACCCGAATTGGCCGGACCACCCGGACGCTGACTACACCGCGATATTCCAGGATTTCGAGACCCCAAGCAACACCGGCATGAGCTATTATGGGCAGCGCCTGCGAACGTTCTTGGTTCCACCGCTCAGTGGCCCTTACACTTTCTGGATTGCCAGCGATGACCGTTCCGAGTTGCTGCTAGGCACAGAGGAAACACCTTCCAGCGCGGCCCCAATCGCCTGGGTCAATACCTGGACCGGTTCCCGTGAATGGACAAAGGAAACCAACCAGCAATCGGCGCCAATTACCTTGCAGGCCGGCCACCGCTACTACCTGGCGGCCCTTATGCAACAAGGCGCCGGCAACGACAATCTCGCCGTAAGATGGGAGTTGCCCGACGGCACGTTCGAGGAGCCGATGACCGCCTTTAGCGCCGCCGGCACCCGTCTGATTCCCATTCAAGACCGCGAAGACCCGCCCGGCATTTATCTGCAGCCGACGAATATGACTGTCTCCGATGGCCTCGCCGCCGCCTTCGCTCTCCTGGTCACCAATCAATCCCCGGTGACCTACCAATGGCTGGCCAACGGCACGAACATCCCCGGCCCGGCGGCAACCAGCCCCGTCTATACGATTCCCCGAACCGATTCGCGCCTGGAGAACGGCAACGTGTATGCCTGCGTGGTGTCAGACGGTTCCGGGTCCGTCACCAGCGCTCCGGCGGTGTTGACGGTGATCGCCGACGTGACTCCCCCCACCGTGGTCAAGGCCACCTATCTCGACCCCGAGCACATCCAAATTCTTTTCTCCGAGCCGATTGACGTTGCCAGCGCGACCAATGCGGCCAACTATGTCTTCACCAACGGAGTGCCGGTCTTAAGTGCCGCCCTGACACCCGACGGGCTTACCACCACCCTGACCACGCCGCCCCTGGTCCTTGGCAGCAATTACGTCCTCGTCATCAACGGCCTTAAGGACCGGGCCACTACGCCCAATCTCATCGCCCCCAATACCACCATCCAGATCGTTGCCTCTCCCTACACGCCCCAAGCCATCGGCAATCCCTCCCTCGAAGGCTCGGTTGGCGGCGCGGCTGCCGGTTATGACATCGCCGGCGCCGGGACGGATATCGGCGCGGCCAGCGACCAGTTCGAATTCGCCTACGTCACTCGCACCGGTGACTTCGACACTCAGGTGCGGCTGGCGGGATTCACCCAGACGGACCCCCTGGCCAAGGCGGGCCTGATAGCGCGCGAAGACCTCACGCCCTCCGCGCGTTTTGCCGGGGCGTTCGTTACCCCAAGCCTCAATGGCTCGCTTTTTGCCTCGCGCTCGACCGTCGGCGGACGGGCCACAACCAGCGGCAATGTGCCGGTCAACTTCCCGGACAGTTGGTTAAGGCTCAAGCGGAGCGGCAATATCTTCACCGGCTATGCCAGTTTTGACGGGCAAACCTGGCGGCAGTTGGGCAGCGCCACGCTCACCTTGAGCAACACGGTTTTCTTCGGAATGGCGGTGTGCAGCCACAACGTGAGCCAGCGCGCCGTTGCTCAGTTTCGTGACATATCAGAGGTGACCAACGCCACCGTTGGCCAACTCTCCCTCCCGCGCGAACCGCTAGGCCCCTCCAGCCGCAAGACGCCTATCGTCATCTCCGAAATCATGTACAAACCCGCGCCCCGCCAGGACGGCAAGAACCTGGAATTCATCGAACTCTACAATTCCAATCCATGGTTCCGGGACATCAGCGGCTACCAACTGGTGGGAGATTCAATGAGCTTCACGTTCCCCTCGGGAACGGCTTTGGGCGGCGGGGCGTTCCTGGTGGTCGCAGCGGCGCCGGCGGACATCACCAGTGTCTATGGCGTTACGAATGTCATGGGGCCTTACGCCGGCAGCTTGAAGAAAAAGGGGACGCTCGAGCTGCTGGACGAACAGGGCGCGCTCCTCCTGTCCGTCCCTTATTCAAACCAGTATCCTTGGCCCGTCGCGGCGGACGGCACCGGCCATTCCATCGTTCTGGCGCGCCCAACCTACGGCGAAGCCGATCCGCGCGCCTGGGCCACGAGCGACCTTGCCGGGGGCTCGCCCGGTGAGATGGACGGCTACGGCTCCACTCCGCTCCGGAACGTGGTCATCAACGAGCTGCTCGCGCATTCGGAAGACCCCACTGTGCCTCAGTTCATTGAACTGTACAACCACAGCAACCAAACCAACGACTTGTCCGGCTGCATCCTTACAGACGACGCCACCACCAACAAATTTGTGCTCCCCCAGGGCACACTCATTGAGCCTCGCGGTTTCGTTGCCTTCTACGAGCAGCAGCTCGGCTTTGTCCTGGACGGGGCCGGCGGGACCGTCTTCCTGCTCAGCCCGGATGCCAGCCGGGTCCTGGACGCTGTTCAGTTCGAGGCCCAGCCTGATGGGGTTTCCTTCGGACGTTCGCCCGACGGCGCCAACGCCTTTTACTTCCTCTCCTCGCGAACGCCCGCAGCCGCCAACAGCGCGCCTCAGGTTGGAGACATCGTCATCAACGAACTGATGTACGACCCCATCAGCGGGAATGACGACGACCAGTACATCGAGCTTCACAACAAAGGCGCCAACAACATCAGCCTCGCCGGCTGGAAATTCACCGCCGGGGTTTCATTTACCTTCCCGTCAGGCAGCTCACTGGCGCCCGATCATTATCTTGTAGTTGGGAGCAATCCGGCCAACCTTTGGGCGAAATACCCGAACCTCAACGCCACCAATACTTTCGGGCCCTTTGGTGGGCGGCTCTCCCATGGCGGGGAGCGGGTGGCGCTGGCGCGGCCCGAACCGCTTCGAACCATCCAGGGGCAGAAGCTCGTCACAAATACCGTCTATGTGGTCGAGGACGAAATGACCTACGGCGTGGGAGCTGATTTTCCGGACAGTTGGGGCCAATGGTCGCACGGCGGCGGCAGCAGCCTGGAACTGCGCGACCCACGCGCCAATCATCGGCTGGCGGCGAATTGGGGCGACAGCGACGAAACTCACAAGTCCTCCTGGGCAACCATCGAGACCACGGGCGTCCTCGACAACGGCCAGAACTATAGTTCGGGCATTCAATATGCCCAAATCGGTCTGCTGGACGTGGGAGAATGCCTGGTCGATGACGTCGAAGTGATACCAAGCGCGACAGGCCAAAACCTCGTTGCCAATCCCGACTTCGAGAGCGGGTTGGGCAGTTGGTATATGCAAGGATGCCACGTCCGATCGAGCCTGGGGAATGAGGGCTATAACAGCGCCTATTCATTGCATATCCGCAGCGATGCCCGCTTCTGGACCGGCGATAATTGCTGCGAGATGAGCCTGAACCCCAACTCCCTTGCGCCGGGACAAACGGCCACGTTGCGCTTCAAGGCGCGTTGGCTTCACGGGTGTCGCGAGCCGATCCTGCGCCTCAACGGGAATTGGCTCGAAGCGACCGGAGTCTTGCCGGTGCCCACCAACCTGGGAACGCCCGGCCTGCCCAACAGCATTGCCGTCCCCAACGCCGGCCCCGCCATCTATGACGTTGCCCATAGTCCGCCCCTGCCGGCCGCCGGCCAAGCTGTGGTGGTTACGGCGCGGGTGGACGACCCGGACGGCATTGGCGGTGTGACCCTGAACTACCGCATCGATCCTTCGACCTCCTATTCGGCCGTCCCGATGCGAGACGACGGAACCGGCGGGGACGCCGTCGCCGGCGACGGCATTTACAGTGCTACCATTCCCGGCCAAGGCGCCCGAACCGTTGCCGCGTTTTATGTCTCGGCGGCTGATGGACGAGGCGCCAACTCTCAATTTCCAGACCTGGCCCACGACAACGCGCCCGCGCCGGAGTGCGTGATCATGTTCGGAGACACCGACCCCGGCGGCAGCTTCGGCGTGTACCACTTATGGCTGACGCGCACGAACTACAATCGCTGGAGCACTTTGCCAAACCTCAGCAATGAGACCGTCGATGGCACATTCGTCTGCGGCTCACGCATCATCTATAACATGCGCGCTCGTTACGCCGGCAGTCCCTATCATCAGGAATACAACAGCCCCAACGGCACTTTCTGCGAATACAAATGGATCTTCCCCAAGGACGATAAGTTCCTCGGCGCCACCTCCTTCGGCAAACTGCACCAGCCTGGAAACACCCCGGGCGACGACTCCACTCTCCAGCGTGAACAAGTCGCCAACAGCTTCCTCCGCGCCTTGGGTGTGCCTTGGGTTTATCGGCGCTTTGTGGCCGTCTATGTCAACGGCGTTCGCCGCGGTCCACTGATGGAAGACGCGCAGAATCCGGATGGTGATGTCGTCGATGAGCATTTCCCCCACGACAGCGGCGGTTGGCTTTACAAGATGCAGCCCTGGTTCGAATTCACCCCGTTTCCTTCGGGCACCTCTTCCGGCTTCAACAACGAGTCCTGGTGCAACCTCATGCCCTACACTACCA
>JAJYHY010000414.1 GCA_021784555.1 bacterium | reverse complement strand
AGCGTCATTAGCCTCTCCATTCTGGCTGGGCTGATTCTGGCGGCTCACCGCAAGAACATCCCTGAGGAGTTGTCTCATTTGGCGGAGCGCCCGCCACGTCGATCCAAAACCTAACCGACCCGAATTACGAGTTCACGGTCACCGCTGGTCTTTAACCTTTTCGCTCGGGCGTGCCACAATCACCGCCTGCCACTCGGCGCAACCAGCCGGCGGCCCTTCCGTATCGAGCCAATATCGTTTAATGAGCCGGACACGGCGCTCGAGGTCCGAGACCAGAGGCGGCTTGACCAGGTAAGCGTTGGCGCCAAGCCGGTAGGCGGCTTCAACGTCCGCGTCCTGGTCGGACGAGGAAAGGACGAGGACCGGCAGTTGGGCGAAGGCCGGCTGCTGGCGGAGCCATTCGAGGATGGCCAAACCGGGCACATACGGCAGGCGCAAGTCCAACAGCATCAGGCCCGGTAAAGGGTAGCGCTGGCGGTCGGCATACGGCCCCTCTCCTCTCAAATAGTCCAGAGCTTCCCGTCCGTCCCTGGCGACCGAGAGGGGGTTCTTAAGGCCGATGCGCTCCACCACCATCCGCATGAAGAGCACGTCGTTCTCTTCATCTTCAACGAGCAGAATGGGTTTGTTCATGCCGCTTTCAACTGAACCCAGAACTTGCTGCCTTTGCCTGGCTCGGACTCCACCCCAACGGCGCCGCCCATGCGCTCGACGGCTTTGCGGACGATGGCCAGGCCGATGCCGGTGCCGGGGTACTCCCGGCCGGGATGAACGCGCTCGAAGATGTTGAAGATCCGCACCAGGTCTTGGGGTTCAATGCCGAGGCCATTGTCTTCGAACCAAAGCCGCACGGCCTGGGCTTCGCTTGCCGGTTCGGTCCGCACCGTTATCTCCGCCGCGGCGCCGGCGGCAACGAATTTGACGGCGTTGCCCAGGAGGTTAGTGATACACTGGCCCAAGAGCGCTTCGTGGGCCAGGACCGGCAGCAAGGGGCCCTCCAGCCGGACGTGGGCCTTCGGCGGCTGAAAATCGGGATACTGGGCGATCAGGTTGGGCACAAATGTGTCCAGGTTGAGACGGGCGAGCTGAAAGTTCGCGCGCGAGACGCGGCTGTAAGCCAGCACGTCTTGCACGAGGCGATCAGCCCGAACGCCGGCGTCCATGATGCGCCGCAGGCAGTCTTTGACCTCCGAGGAGAGCTGGTCGTTACTCGCCTGGAAAGCGATTTCGGCAAAGCCCATAATGGCGCGCAGCGGGGCGCGCAGGTCGTGGGAAATGCTGTACGAAAAGGCCTCCAACTCCTGCACGTTGGCGCGCAATTCAGCGGTGCGCTCGGCCACCCGCTGTTCGAGCAATTCCTGGGTGCGGCGGAGGTCGTCCTGAGTGCGGTGGTGCTCGGTTACGTCCACTGCAACCCCGAGCAGGCGCAGGCGGCCCTCGCGCTCCAGGGTGGTGATATTGTCGTGCAGCCAGACGATGCGCCGGTCGGCGGCAACCACCCGGTAATCTATCCGCAAGGCCTGGCGGTCGCGCACCGCCCCCGCGATAGCGTTGGCAACCCGCTCGCGGTCCTCAACGTAGATGCGGTTATGCCAAAAATCCGGGCGCCTCCACTCGCTCATCGGGTAGCCCAGAAGGCGTTCGGCGTAACCGCTGACAAAGCTCACCCGAAGGCACCGCGCGTCGGCCTCCCAAACGATGCCCTCGACCGTGTCAATGAGGCGGTGGTAATCCCGCTGCGTCTGTGCCAGGGCGGCCTCGGCCGCGCGGCGCTGGGAGGTGTCGATTAAGATCGTGCGAAAGATTTTGGCGGACTTCGAGACCGGCAATGCCAAGGTGACCAACTGGACGAGGATAGGCCTGCCGCGCTGGCTGCGGAGGGTAACGTCCGTATCGGCGCGCAGGGAGGTGTCGGCGCGGCGCATGTGCTCGAGCCATAAGGCCACCTGGTCTGTGGGCAGGAACTGCGCAATGGAAGCCGCGCCCTGGCCCAGCTCCAACCCGAGCATCGCTCGGGCGGTATGGTTGATCTCGGAGATGGCGCCGGCGTGGTCGTGGACGACATAGCCCACGGGGGCGTTTTGGAACAGGTCACCGAGGAGGACGCGAGCTTGAATCAGTTCCGATTGGGAGGCGTTGAGATCCATCACGCGCTGGCGCAGGAGAGTGACGCTCCCTTCCAATTCGGCTATCTGTTGCTGGGACCGGGAGAGCAGGGAGAGATCGGGGTGTCCCGGCTCGGGCACGGACAGCCTGAGGACATCCCGGTTGCGCCGAGAGGGGCGGCGCTTCATCTGGCGTTCCGGGCGCATGTTTCTGTCGTACTTGCTAAGTGGGGCTTTGTTCTTGTCCCAATTACTGATTCTATTCTGCACCAGACCGGGGCGGAAGGCAACAAGAAAATGCCTTCTTTAGTTCTTGACCTCCTCAATGGCCAGCAAGATCAGCGGTATGCCTTTGCCTTCTTCGAAGAACCGGCTGGCGTTGAGGCGGAATTTGCGGACGCCGAGTTTGGGGAAATGGCCGTCCACGACGAAGTCCTTGACGAATTTGTTGCGGGACAGGACCTCCGGGAGGAGAGTCCGCAGGTGGGGGTGGTCCCATTGGCCGTCGCCGATTTGGGAGAAGGGCTTGCCGAGGACGCGCGGGGCCTCCATGCCGAAGGTGCTGAGGAAGGCGGAGTTGGCGTTGCGGATCTTGAGCTCGGCGTCCAGCATGAGCAGGGGTTGTGAGACCATGCCCATGACGGTGTCGAGGGCCCTGCGCAGTTCGTCCACGTCCGCCAGGGTGATGACCGCGCCCTCGATGCGGTTCTCGCGGGTGCGGTAGGGCCGGATGCGCATCAAGTACCAATGGCCGTCCCGGTCCTGGATCTCACGCTCGATGACCGAGAGGTCGTCAACGACCTGGCGGACGGTCGCCTCCAGGTCGGGCGGCAACAAAGTGCGGTGCAGGTCGGAAAGGCGACGGCCGACATCGGTGGGGATGACATCGAAGAGCCGCTCGGCCAGGGGCGTGAGGCGCCGGATGGTCAGGTCGCCGCCGACCATGAGGATGGGGATGTTGACGCTGGCCAGGAGGTTTTGGAGGTCGTTATTGACCTGGCTGATCTCCGCGTTGCGGTTCTGGAGTTCTTCGTTGAGGGTGGTCAGTTCTTCGTTGGTGGATTGAAGCTCTTCTTTGGCGGTTTCGAGTTCCTCGTTGGTGGATTGAAGCTCCTCGTTGGAGGATTGGATTTCTTCGTTGGCGGACTTGAGTTCTTCGTTGGTGGCCTCCTGCTCCTCGATGATGGATTGCATGGATTCCTTGGTCTCCGTCAAATCGAGTTTGACGCGGGCGAGTTCGCGGCGGAGGCGTCCGGCATTGGAGGCGGGGGCCTCCTTGCCCTCGGATTGGGAGGCCGGCAGCGGGCTGGAGCTCTCGCGGAAGACCACGGCGAAAAAACGTTCGTCGATGGGTTCCATGCGGAAGGGAACAACCTCGATGGTCAACTCGAAGACGTGGCCGTTGCGGCGGAACTCGATGCCGCCGTGCCTGACGGTGGTGTCCGCGCGGGCGGCCTTGCTGATGGCGGTGCGCACGCTGACCGAGAGGGTCTCGCGCAGCATTTTGTACAGGTTCAAGCTGGCGGTGCCGGGCGCGTGTTCGAGATAGAGGCTGGTGCGGCCGCGGAAATAGACCACGTCCATGCCGGAGTTGACCACCACCGTTGGCGGAGTGAAATCGCGGAGCAGCAGCCGTTCGATCTGCTGCTGGAAATCGAGGGGCGTGTTCGCGCGCACCGCCGGCTCGGCGGCGGACGGGGGCTCGGCCTGGCGCGTTTCAGGGGTCTTCGCGGGGACTTCAAAGCCGGTTCGCAGGAAGTTGGGTTTCTTGGAGTAGATCTTGTTCTTCTTGTCGATGAGCGAGAAGTGCTCCGTCGAGGCGCCGATGGTCTCGGAGCTTCCCAGCAGGAGAAAGCCCGTGGTGCGCAGGGCGTAGTGGAAGAGGGGCACGACCTTGCGCTGCAGCACCGGGCCGAAGTAGATGAGGACGTTGCGGCAACTCACCAGGTCGAGATTCGAGAAGGGCGGGTCCACCAGCACGTTCTGGCGGGCGAAGACGCACATGTCGCGAATGGATTTGTGGACCTGGAAGTTGCCGTTGACCTTGGCAAAGAAGCGACGCAGCCGCTCGGGCGAGACGTCCTGCTGGATGTTGGGCGGGTAAATGCCGGCGCGCGCCTTTTCGATGCCAGCCTCGCTGACATCGGTGGCGAAGACTTGCGCGGGGCGGTGGGTGTGGGTTTGCTCGAAGTACTCAACCAAGGACATGGCCAACGAATAGGCCTCCTCGCCGGTGGAGCAGCCGCAGACCCAGAAGCGCAAGGGCGAATCATCCGGGTGCGCCTTGAGAATGCGCGGAAAGACCTTTTTGTTCAGGACCTTGAAAGTGTTGGGGTCGCGGAAGAAGTTGGTGACGTTGATGAGCAGGTCGTTGAAGAGGGCGTCCAGTTCGGCGGAACTCGCCTCGGCCAGCCGCGCGTACTGGGCTACCGAATCCTTCTTGTGCAGGATCATGCGGCGGATGATGCGCCGCCTCAGGGTGGATTGCTTGTAGAGCGCGAAGTCCACCCCCGTGCGGACGCGCAAGAGGCGGAAGAGCGTGTTGATGTCGTTGGGACTCTCGCGGAGCAGGCTCTCCTTCTCGGCCTGCTCGGTGCCTGCGCGCGGGGCCGTCTGGGCCTGGCCCACCAGCGGATGCCGGGCCAGGCGGCACAACTCGGCGGCTATTGCCGTGGGCGAGAGGACGAAATCCACCGAGCCGGAGGCAATCGCGCTGCCGGGCATGTCGTAGAATTTCGACGAGCGGTCGTCCTGGGCGAAGGTGATGCCGCCTTCGCCCTTGATAGCCTCGATGCCCAGCGTGCCGTCGCAGCCGGTGCCCGAGAGCACCACGCCAATGGCTCTGGCCTGCTGGCTCTGGGCCAGCGAACGGAAGAAGATGTCGATGGGCATCGGCGGCGTTTCCCGCTCCTTGCGCGGGTGCAGGCGCAGTTTGCCCTCCGCCAGCGTCATGTTCGAGTTCTCGGGGATGACAAACAGGTGGTCGGGTTTGACCTCCATGTCGTTGTTGGCACGCAAGACGGGAATCCTCGAGCTGCGGCTTAAGAGTTCGGTGACTTGGCTCTTGTGCTTGGGGTCCAGGTGCAGGATCAGCACGAACGCCATGCCGGTGTCCCGCGGCAGTTGGCGCAGGAACTCCGCAAAGGCCTCGTAGCCGCCCGCTGACGCCCCGATGCCCACGATCGGAAAAGGCTTGCTCGTTTCCTGCCGCTTGTCGTCAGTCACAATGGCGCCGCTTTCCGCGCCCTGAACGGCGGGCAAGCCCTTGCCGTGCGGCGCCCGGGCCGCCTCGTGCGCCTCGCCAATGGAAGTGTGCAGGGCATCCGCCTTTTGGTCCACCTTCTGCGCTGTGTCAAAAAGCTCCCGGGCGCCCGCGACGATCTGCTGGGCGGTGCTTGCGGCTGGGTCTTCCGGCGGGGCGGGCGGACGCAGTGGTTTAGGGGTGGTTTCGCTCTTCGCGGCGAGCTTGCCCGCGCCCGCCTTTTTTTGAGTGACTTTTTTCATAGGCCTCTCGGAGCCGGAGTGTGAACCGACTCCACGCCGCCAGCATGACCCCAATTAAGGGCAGAGGCAAGCCGGGAAAATGGCGGCCTGCACCGCCGGGCGCAAGACAAAAATGTTCGGCGCTACGGCGCAGGACACGGCCAGTGACAAAGTCCGCACCGCGTAGCGCAGACTTCCAAGTCTGCTGTGTCGCGGGCTTCCCAGCCCGCCGACCGCGACCATTTCAGCGGCCTGCCGGCTGGGAAGCCGGCGATACAGCAGGTTCGGAGACCTGCGCTACGACTTTGTCACTGGCCGTGCGGCGCAGGATGGCATCCCAATGCCGCTAACTGACATTTTGGCGATGATTTTGGCGTGAGATTATCACTTCAAGCGGCGTTTCTCGCCCATCCCTGCGTAGTTCTTCCGGCTCTTGAATTGAAGGACTGGACGCTTCGAGGGGCCATGCTCGGGGTGAAATTGTCAATGCCCGGAGTTCGACCGTCCTTTTGGCCGCGACAATGAAATGCGCGGCCGCGTAATTAATTGTCGCGCCCGGCGCCGGGTGCAGCCCCCGGCCAGAGCGATTCCCAAGGCGGGTTGGTCCAATGCGAAGGCGAAGAATTCTGGCGTGCGCCCTGGGCCACCGATTTCAAGACCTTCCGGCGGAAACGCGGCAATTCTTCCAAGTGCGCCCAGTCGGCCACGGCCATTGGCAAAGTCGTAGCGCAGGTTTCCCAACGTGCTGCATCGCAAGTTTCCTAACTTGCGTGCCGGGAAGCGCTTCGAGCGCCTGCCGATTGGGAAATCGGCGATACAGCAGGTTGGGAAACCTGCGCTACCGTACCCCTGATTTCCAACGGTTTACGATGACCTTGTCACTGGCCGCGCCCAACCGGCCTGGGGCGCGGAGTTTTCGCTGGCCTAATCGGGTGATAGCTGGTTAAATGGGCATCACGGTTGCGGCCCGGCATATCTGGGAGCCGGGGCGAGTTTCTTGGGCGGGTCAAATTTTTTGGTTC
>JAJYHY010000051.1 GCA_021784555.1 bacterium | reverse complement strand
AACCGAAGCAAACCAGGAGTTAGCAATGGCAAAAGAGCAATTTCAGAGAACAAAGCCGCACGTCAACGTTGGCACGATCGGGCACATTGACCACGGCAAGTCCACGTTAACTGCTGCGATTGTCCAGACCCAATCCAAGAAGGGGCTGGCCACCCCCATTTCTTATGCCGATATCACCAAGGGTGGAACTGTCCGCGACGAAACCAAGACCGTGACCATCGCGGTGTCGCATGTCGAGTACCAGAGCGACCAGCGCCATTACGCGCACATCGATTGCCCAGGCCATGCCGATTTCGTCAAGAACATGATTACCGGCGCGGCCCAGATGGACGGCGCCATTTTGGTGGTTGATGCCTCCGAGGGCCCAATGCCTCAGACTCGCGAGCACATCCTTTTGGCGCGTCAGGTCGGTGTTCCGGCCATCGTGGTGTTTCTCAACAAAGTGGATCTTGTCGATGACCCCGAACTGTTGGACCTGGTTGAAATGGAGGTGCGCGATCTCCTGACCAAATACAAGTTTCCAGGCGAGACCACCCCTATCATCCGGGGCAGCTCCAAGAAGGCCCTGGCGGGCGATCCAGAAGCTGAAAAGGCTATTCAGCAGCTCATGGAAGCTATCGACGCCTTTATCCCGCTGCCTACCCGCGAAGTGGACAAGCCCTTCCTCATGTGCATCGAGGACGTCTTTAATATTGAAGGACGCGGCACGGTAGTTACAGGCCGAGTCGAGCGCGGCCAACTCAAGCGCATGGATGACGTCGAGATTGTCGGCCTGAGGGACACGCGCAAAACCGTCGCAACCGATATCGAAATGTTCCGTAAGCTGCTCGATTCCGCCAATGCCGGTGACAATGTCGGCGTTCTGCTGCGCGGCACCAAGAAAGACGAGGTCGAGCGGGGAATGGTTTTGGCAAAGCCCGGGAGCATCACGCCTCACACCCATTTCAAGTCTGAGGTCTATGTGCTCTCGAAGGAGGAAGGCGGGCGGCACACCCCATTCTTTACCAATTACCGTCCCCAGTTCTATTTCCGGACGACTGACGTTACGGGCACCGTGACGCTGCCCGAGGGCGTTGAGATGGTGATGCCTGGTGATAATGTCTCGGTTGAAGTCAAAGTCATCGCGCCGGTCGCCATGGAAAGAGGACAACGTTTCGCCATCCGGGAAGGTGGACGCACGATTGGCGCCGGACGGGTCACGGAGGTGATGGCGTAACAATCCAATTATCCATGGGCCGGGGCGCGGGTCCTGTGTAGGGCGGTAGCTCAATTGGTAGAGTAGCGGTCTCCAAAACCGTCGGTTGGGGGTTCGAGTCCCTCCCGCCCTGCCACTCGAATGAAGAATGTTGAGTTTAGAATGAAGAATCAGAGCAGAAGGCCACACCGGATGTCTGCTTGGCACTCTACACTCTCCACTTTGCGTTTTTCACTCTGGAGAGGTGGCAGAGTGGTCTATTGCGGCGGTCTTGAAAACCGCTTCCCTGTTAACTCGGGGACGGGGGTTCGAATCCCTCCCTCTCCGCCAGATTTGTAAGTATGGACAGTTCAAATATTTGGATCATAGTGTGGGGCGTGTTGATCGGCGCCACGTTCGCTTGGCTGTGGTGGGCCGGTCACCTTGCCAGGTTGGCTGCTTATGTGCGGGAGACCCGTGAAGAGTTGCGCAAGTGTAGTTGGCCGAGTTGGGATGAGCTTAAAGGCTCGACCGTTGTAATAGGGATTTCCATCCTCTTGCTGGGTGGCTTCACCGTGGCGGCTGACCTGATTTTTGCGAAAGCTCTGGGCTGGTTCTAGGTTGCACCAGGTGTTGAACATGCGAAGCCAGTGGTTTGTCATCCATACCCTCTCCGGCCAGGAACAGAAGGTCAAGGAGAGCATCGACAAGCGCATCAAGACTGAAGAGATGGGCGATTACATCAAAGAAGTGCTCGTCCCCATGGAGAAGGTGGTCGAGGTGCGCAACCAAAAGAAGACCGTCTCGACCCGCAAGCTCTGGCCTGGTTACGTCTTTGTGGACATGGTCCTGCTCGACGAAGACAATCGGATCATCGAAAAGCCCTGGTATTTTATCAAGGAAACCCAGGGCGTTATCGGCTTCGTCGGTGGTGAGCCGCCCACGCCCACTCCTGACGAAGAGGTCGAAACGATCAAGAACCAGATCTCCGCCTCCGAGGAGCATGAGAAGCCAAAGGTCAGCTTCGACGTGGGCGAAACTGTCAAGATCAACAATGGGCCATTCCTGAACTTCAGTGGCATCATCGAGGAAATCGACCCCGAACGTGGCAAGCTCAAGGTGACGGTCAACATCTTTGGCCGCAACACGCCAGTCGAACTCGAATACTGGCAGGTGGAGAAAGGCTAATTCTTTTGAACTGAACTCATCGAGTGCTGACCTGACCGCTGCGTGGACTCGCTGCCGTCGCGATGAGAAGCGCTCGCTGCCTTTTTTGGTATTATATGGCAAAGAAAATTACTGGCATTATTAAACTCCAGATCCCGGCCGGCTCAGCTAATCCCGCGCCGCCCGTTGGCCCGGCTCTAGGCCAGCACGGCGTCAATATCATGGCGTTCTGTAAGGACTTTAATGCCAAGACCAGGGACCAGGCTGGCACCATCATCCCGGTCGTCATCACGGTCTTCCAGGACAAGTCCTTCAGTTTCATCACCAAATCGCCCCCCGCTTCCGCCCTCCTCAAGAAAGCGGCGGGCATTACGGCCGGTTCCAAAGAACCCAACAAGGAAAAGGTGGGCAAGGTCACCCGCAAACAAGTCTTGGAGATCGTCAAAACCAAGATGAACGACCTTAATGCGGCCACTGAGGAGGCCGCCTTCCGCGTTGTGGCCGGCACCGCCCGCAGCATGGGCATCGAAGTGGTGGACTAAATGGCAGGCCTCTCGTTGAAATGGACCAGACTCTGCTGATTTCCATTCGTTCCCTTTTCCAGGCAAGAATGACTGACATGCAATAAATCCGCGGGAGAGGGCCGATAGTTCGGTCCTCGTTGGCACCGCAAATCCTCACTATGGCAAGTAAACGTTACAGAAAAGCCCTTGAAATGGTGGATGGGAACAAGCTCTATCCACTCAAATCCGCCGTTGAACTGGTTGGCAAGTTCCCCAAGGCCAAGTTCACCGAGACGGTCGATCTCGCCTTCAAACTAGGCGTGGATCCCAAACAGTCAGACCAGATGGTCCGCGGCACCGTCCCGCTCCCCCACGGCAGCGGCAAGACCGTCCGCGTACTGGTCTTTGCCAAGAGCGGTCCTGGGGCGGACGCTGCCAAAAGCGCTGGAGCCGAATACGTCGGCTTTGAGGACATGATCAAGAAGTGCCAGGAAGGGTGGACGGAATTTGACGTGGCCATTGCCACCCCGGAGGCCATGACCGAGGTCCGCAAGCTGGGCAAAGTCCTGGGTCCACGAGGCCTTATGCCAAATCCCAAGACCGGCACGGTCACGGACGACACTGGTCGAGCCGTAAAGGAAGTCAAGGCCGGGCGAGTCGAATTCAAGATCGATAAAGCCGGCAACGTTCATGTGCCTATCGGCAAAGTGACGTTCAACCCCCTCCAGATCGAAGAGAATGCGCGCTCGGTTATCGACGCGGTCGTCAAGGCGCGCCCGCATAGCGCCAAGGGCACTTACCTCAATAGCTGCACGATCTCCGCCACGATGAGCCCGGGTGTGGGTGTGGACCTAAAGGAATTCTCTGCTTAACTCTTTAATACTCAGCAACTAAAGTCATGCGTCTCGAAAAACAAAACCTGACCAAGGAATATCTGGCGCGGCTCAACGCCTCCCCGTTCTTCATCGTTGTCGAGTATAAAGGCCTCAACGTCTCGCAGATCGCCGAGTTGCGCAAACGCCTCGGCAAGGCAGGTGCCGAAGTCCATATCGTCAAGAACTCTATCTTCCGGCTCGCCGCCCAGGAAGCAGGATTGCCCGACCTCAACGGAGGCCTTTCCGGCCAGTTGGCGGTTGTGACTGGCAAGCGGGATGTCTCCGGCGCTGCCAAAGTCGTCAAGACGTACGGCGCCGAGTTGAAGCGCCTGAAAGTCTATTTCGGTTACCTGAACAATCAGCGGGTTGAGGAGCCCGAAATCATGACATTAGCCGACCTGCCATCGCTCGACGTGTTGCGCGGCCGGCTATTGGGGCTGTTCAGAGAACCGGCTGGCCGGTTGGTGCGGCTCCTGAACACGCCGGCAACGCAGTTAGCGCGCGTGCTCAAGGCCTATACCGAGCGGCCCCCCGAGGAGCCCGCCAAAATGGCGGCTTAACGGGAGAAGATTCTCCATTTCTCCCTCATTCAAGCCAATGGGGGTGAGAACCAAGACAGAAATCCGTAAATCGTCGGTTCGCGGGCCGTGAACTTAAAATGCCTGTGGCCACAGGTAACGACGAGACGCAACGAAAGGTAAAAAATGGCTCTGGATAAAGCAAAAATTGTAGATGAACTTAGTGCCGCGACCGTTATGGAAATCGCGGACCTGGTCAAAGAATTAGAATCGAAATGGGGTGTCTCGGCCGCCGCGCCCGTGGCAGTGGCTCCGTCGGGCCCCGGCGCCGCCCCTGCTCCGGCGGAGGAAGCGAAGACCTCCTTTGATGTTGTCCTGGCATCCCTGCCGGCGGACAAGAAGATTGCGGTTATCAAAGCCGTGCGCGAAGTTAAAGCCGGTTTGGGCCTTGCCGAGGCTAAGGCCCTGGTTGAAGGCGCGCCAAAGGCGGTGCTTGAAGGTGTGGCCAAGGCGGATGCCGATGCCGCGAAAAAGAAACTTGAAGATGCGGGGGCTAAGGTTGAAATAAAGTAGGGCGATTGCCGCCAGGAATCGGCGGCGGGATTTTCCCGCCGCCGATTCGCTCGCCTGGTTGCCGAGTGAGGAAGAGACTAGATTAGAAAGCCCAATGCTATTTGCGGCCGCCTCTGGTGGCCTGAGTTCGGCAAGTCCGCTCTTGAACGCGGCGTACTTGCCGTGTGTCGTTTATCAGTAGCCAACGGCCTGGCCTGACTGCCGGCCCATCCATAAGAATCCAAATGCCATCGCGACCCGCTGAACGGATATATTTCGGAAAGATCAAAGAAATCATCGCGCCACCCAACCTCATTGAGTTGCAAACCAACTCGTATCGTGAGTTCCTGCAGGCGGATGTGCCTCCTTTGAAGCGGAGGAACCTGGGGTTGCAGGCGGTCTTTACCGAGGTGTTCCCCATCGAAAGCTACGACGGGAAATGCGTCCTCGATTTCCATTCCTATGAAGTCGGCCAACCCAAGGTGGATTGGCTCGAATGCCTCCGCGAGGGCCTTTCCTTCGGCGCGCCTCTCTACGTTACTTTCCTGCTGAAGGAAGAAAAGGGGACCCGCGAAGAGAAGGTTTTCATGGGTGAACTGCCTCTCATGACACCCCAAGGCACATTCGTCATCAACGGCGCCGAGCGTGTCATTGTGAGCCAGCTCCACCGTTCGCCTGGCATCGCCTTCGAGGCCACACAGCACCCCAATGGCAGGATCCTCCATTCTTTTCGTATCATCCCGGACCGCGGTTCCTGGTATGAGGCCCAGTTCGATACCAGCGACCTGCTTTACGTTTATCTTGACCGGAAGAAGCGCCGCCGCAAGTTCTTGACCACCACCTTGTTCCGCGCCCTGGCCTTCCTCGATGGCGAGAACAGGAGCAAGGACGGCCCGCCCAGGGGCACCGACGAGGAAATCCTTAAGTTCTTCTACGACATCGAGGAGCTCTCCGTCAAGGATGCCGAGAAACGCGACGACCTGGCCAACAAGATTCTTATCGCTGACGCCGTGGACGCCGAGAGCAACCTCGTTGTCGCTCGCGCCTTTGAACCGCTGTCCAAGGCCGTCGTCCGCCAGATCGCCGAAGCGGGGATTACAAAGATCAAGGTCGTCGATACGACCGTTGATGATGGCATCATCATCAAGTGCATGAAGAAGGACCCCGCCAAAAACGAGGAGGAAGCCCTCAAAGACATCTATCGACGGCTGCGCCCCGGCGATCCTCCTACCGCCGCCAACGCCCGCGCCTTGATAAAGCGCCTTTTCTTCGACGCCAAACGCTATGACTTGGGCCGCGTTGGCCGCTACAAAATCAACCAGAAGCTCGGTATCAAAGGCGGCGATTCCCGGGTTTTGACCAAAGACGACCTGGTCGGCGCCACCAGGTACCTCCTGCGCCTTAAGAAAAACGAGGGCTCGCTCGATGACATCGACCACCTCGGCAGCCGCCGCGTCCGTACCGTCGGCGAATTGCTCGCCAATCAGTGCCGCGTCGGCCTTGCCCGCACCGAGCGCCTCGTCAAGGAGCGCATGACCCTCTTCGATCAGGGCGTCGAATCCATGTCCCCGCAGAAGCTCATCAATCCCAAGGCGCTCTCCGCCGTCATCCGTGACTTCTTCGGTCGCAGCCAACTCTCCCAATTCATGGACCAGATCAACCCCCTGGCCGAGTTGACCCATAAACGCCGGCTCTCCGCTCTGGGACCGGGCGGCCTCTCCCGTGACCGGGCTGGCTTTGAGGTTCGGGACGTGCATCCCTCCCACTACGGGCGCATTTGCCCGGTCGAGACGCCTGAAGGCCCCAACATCGGCCTGATTGCCTCCCTCGCCACCTTTGCCAGAATCAACGATTTCGGTTTTCTGGAAACACCCTATCGCAAGGCGGAAACCGGACGCGTGTCTCACCACATCGATTATCTAACCGCCGACCGGGAAGAGTCCTACATTATCGCCCAAGCCAATTCCCCCATCGATGACAAGGGCAAGTTCAACACCGAGAGCGTCGTCTGCCGTGGCAAAGGCGACTTTATAGACGTTGAACCCGCTCGGGTCGATTACATGGACGTGTCGCCCAAACAGTTAGTATCTGTCGCGGCCAGTCTCATTCCCTTCCTGGAGCATGATGATGCCAATCGCGCCTTGATGGGGTCAAACATGCAGCGGCAAGCCGTCCCCTTGCTGGTCACCGAAGCCCCGCTGGTCGCCACCGGGCTGGAGGAGCGGGTCGCGCGCGATTCACGCGCTGTCTTGGTGGCCGAGGAGGCGGGTAAAGTCATGTCGGTCGGTGGCAACCAGATCATTATCGCCGCCGATGGCAGACTGCTCGAAGGCAAGAAGAAGATTAAGCACGACCCGGAAAAGGGCCTCTACGTTTATCCGGTGCGCAAGTTCATGCGTTCCAACGCCGCCACCTGCATTAACCAGAAGATCGTGGTGAAGAAAGGCGACACGGTCAAAAAGGGCCAGGTCATCGCCGACGGCCCTTGCACCCAGGGGGGCGAGCTCGCCCTCGGACGCAATGTCCTGGTCGCCTTTATGCCCTGGAACGGGTATAACTTCGAAGACGCTATCCTCATCAGCGAGCGCATTGTCAAGGAAGACATCTTTACCTCCATCCACATTGAGGAATTTGAAGTCGGCGCTCGCGACACGAAGCTCGGGCCCGAGGAAATCACCAGGGACATCCCCAATTTGGGCGATGACGCCCTTAAGAACCTTGGCGCCGACGGTGTCATCCGCGTTGGGGCTGAGGTCAAGCCCGGCGACATCCTCGTTGGCAAGATCACTCCCAAGAGCGAGACCGAGTTGGCGCCTGAAGAGCGGCTGCTCCGTGCCATCTTCGGCGAGAAGGCCGCCGACGTGAAGGATACGTCGCTGAAAGTGCCTTCCGGCACTTACGGCATCGTCATGGATGTCAAAGTCTCCTCCAAGAAGGAACCAGACCGCGAGATCAAGGCCGCTGCCTCCGAGGAGAAGCGCCACGCGAAGGAGGTCGAGGAAGAACACAGAAAGAAGCTCGACGAATTGCGGGAGCAGCTTACCGAGGCCTTAAGTAACATCCTGCTCGGGGAGAAAATCCCGCTTGATGTCGTCAACAGCGAGACGGGCGAGATTATCATCCCGGCCAACCGCAAGATTACCAAGACCCTCCTGCGCAAGCTGGCCCAAGTCTATGACCGCATCGAGATCGACCCCTCGCCCATTCGCAACAAAATCAACGAGATCATCGGCAGCTTCAGGAAGAAGTTCGATGACCTCCAGATGCAGTATGACGAGGAAATCGAGCGCGCTGAATCCGGAGAGAGCCTCGATAGCGGCGTCATCAAGTCCGTCAAAGTCTATATCGCCTCCAAACGCAAGCTCTCTGTCGGCGACAAAATGGCTGGACGCCATGGCAACAAAGGCGTCGTTGCCAAGATCGTGGCGGAGGAAGATATGCCCTTCGTAGCGGACGGCACCCCCGTCGATATCGTTCTGAATCCCTTGGGCGTACCGTCCCGTATGAACGTCGGCCAGGTTCTCGAGACCCATCTCGGATGGGCCGCGAAACTCCTCGGCCTCAAGTTCGCCACGCCCGTCTTTGACGGCATCAAAGAAAAGGACATCCGTAAGTACCTTACCCAGGCCGGTCTGCCGGAGAACGGAAAGACCCGTCTTTATGACGGTCGCACCGGTGAGCAGTTCGCCCAGGAGATTGTCGTGGGCTATATCTATATGATGAAATTGGGCCATTTGGTGGCCGATAAGATCCATGCCCGCGCCGTGGGGCCTTACTCGTTGGTGACCCAACAGCCTCTGGGCGGCAAGGCGCAGTACGGCGGCCAGCGGTTTGGGGAGATGGAGGTCTGGGCCATGGAAGCTTATGGCGCCGCCTACACGCTGCAGGAGTTGCTCACGGTCAAGTCCGACGATGTCCAGGGCCGCACTCGCATTTACGAGAGCATCGTCAAGGGCGACAACAGCCTCGAAGCCGGGATTCCGGAATCATTCAACGTTCTGGTCAAGGAAATGCAGTCCCTGGGGCTGGATGTCAAGGTTGGCTACACCAATCCCGTCGATCAGCCAGTCCAACCTGTGGCTGCCCTGACCGCAGCGTAACGCCGGGTCAGTTTAGGTAGGTTTAGGTGAGTTTAGGCAGGTTTAACTAAGTCTAGGTTCAAACAGCCCTGACGTGGTCTCTATTCAAGAGTATGATTAGCACAAAAGAAAGCGCCCGAGAGTTGCTCGGACTGGACAAGGTCAACCAGGTGGATTACGTGGCGATTTCCGTCGCCTCGCCCGACTCCATCCGGTCCTGGTCCAAAGGGGAAGTCAAAAACCCCGAAACGATTAACTATCGCACCTTCAAACCGGAGAAGGGCGGCTTGTTCTGCGAACGCATCTTTGGCCCCGTTAAAGACTGGGAATGCTCGTGCGGCAAATACAAGCGCATCAAACATCGCGGTGTTGTCTGCGACCGTTGCGGCGTCGAAGTCACGCTTGCCCGCGTGCGCCGAGAGCGGATGGGCCACATCGAGCTGGCCGTCCCGGTTTGCCACATCTGGTTCTTCAAGTGCATGCCCTCGCGCATCGGTCTGGTCCTCGATATGACCGCCCGCAATCTCGAGCGTGTCATCTATTATGAGGATTACATGGTCGTGGACCCCGGCTCGACACCCCTCAAGCAAAACCAACTGCTCAGCGAGCAGGACATCAAGGAGGCGCGCGAAACCTACGGCGCCGACGCCTTCCAAGCCAAGATGGGCGCCGAGGCCGTGCGCGACGCCCTGGCCAAAGTCGATCTCGCCAAGCAGATCGGACAGCTCCAGGCTGGCATGAACGAGACCAAGAGCAAGCAGATCCGCAAGAAGCTCGCCAAACGCATCAAGCTGCTCCAGGGGCTCCAGTCCTCCAAGAGCCGGCCTGAATGGATGATCCTCACGGTCCTGCCGGTCATCCCCCCAGACCTCCGTCCGCTGGTCCCCCTGGAGGGAGGACGCTTTGCCACCTCCGACCTCAATGACCTTTATCGTCGCGTCATCAACCGCAATAACCGGTTGAAGAACCTGCTCCAGCTTAAAACACCCGAGGTCATCATCCGTAACGAAAAACGGATGCTCCAGGAGGCCGTCGATGCCCTCTTCGATAACGGGCGCCATGGCCGCGCCGTCACCGGCGCGGGCAATCGCGCCCTCAAATCCTTGAGCGATATGCTCAAGGGCAAGAGCGGGCGCTTTCGCCAGAACCTCCTGGGCAAGCGCGTCGATTACTCGGGACGTTCGGTCATTGTCATTGGCCCTGAGTTGAAGCTTCATCAGTGCGGCTTGCCCAAAAAAATGGCGCTCGTCCTGTTTGAGCCGTTCATCATCCGGCGCTTGAAGGAGTTGGGCTACGTTCATACTGTCCGCTCCGCCAAGAAAATGATTGAGCGCCAGACAACCGAGGTCTGGGACATTCTCGAAGAGGTGACCCGAGGCCATCCGGTCTTGCTCAACCGCGCCCCGACCCTGCATCGGCTCTCGGTTCAGGCCTTCGAGCCTCAGCTCATCGAGGGCGAGGCCATTCGCATTCATCCGCTGGTCTGCACCGCTTATAACGCCGACTTCGATGGTGACCAGATGGCCGTCCACGTCCCGCTCTCGGTTGAGGCCCAGATGGAGGCGCGCCTGCTCATGATGGCGCCCAACAACATCTTCAGCCCCTCCAGCGGGCGGCCTATCATCACCCCAACCCAGGACATTACCCTCGGCTGTTTCTACCTCACCGCCGAGCCGCGCACGGCTCCGCCCGGCGATCCAAACCAAATGCGCCTCTTCGGTTCCAAAACCGAGGCCATCTTCGCCTATAGCGACGGCGCCGTCGGCATGCATGAACGGATTCGCCTCGCCAACCCCGACTTCGGCAAAAAAACCGAGTTGGGCGATGCCGTCAAGAAAGTCATTGAGACCACCGTCGGCCGCGTCTTCTTTAGCGAGATCTGGCCTCCGGAACTTGGCTTCCCCAACCGGCCGGTCAAGAAGAGTGAGCTGGGAGATCTCATCTGGAAATGCTACAAGATCTGCGGCCACGACAAGACCGTGGTGATGCTCGACAAACTCAAGGAGCTCGGTTTCCGCGAAGCCACTCGAGCTGGCGTCTCCATTGGCATCGATGACATGATCATCCCCAAGGAGAAGGACCAGGAAATCGATGCCGCCCAGAAACAGATCCGCGAGGTTGAAAAGCAGTACCGCAAGGGCGTTATCACTCCGGGCGAACGCTACAACAAAATCGTCGATATCTGGACGCACTGCACCGACCAGATCGCCAACGTCATGCTCCGCACCCTCGACGCCAACCAGGGCAAACGCGAATACAATCCCGTCTCCCTCATGGTCGATTCCGGCGCGCGTGGCAATCGCCAGCAGGTGCGCCAACTCGCCGGCGTCCGTGGTCTCATGGCCAAGCCTTCCGGCGACATCATCGAGAAACCGATCCTCTCCAACTTCCGCGAGGGCCTGACTGTTCTGGAGTACTTCATCTCCACTCACGGCGCTCGCAAGGGTCTGGCCGACACCGCCCTCAAAACCGCCGACTCCGGCTACATGACCCGCAAGCTGGTCGATGTTGCCCAGGACGTCATCATCCGCGAGGCGGATTGCGGCACCACCAATGGCATCTGGGTCCAGGCCATCTACGAGGGTGAAGATGAAGTCGTCCGCCTGAGCGAACGGCTCATCGGGCGCGCCTCCTGCGACGACATCTTCAATCCGCAGAACCCGAAGGAACTCATCGTCCACGCCAACGAGGAAATCGACGAGGTCAAGGCCCGCCAGTTGGAGAACATCGGAGTCGAGAGGGTCAAGATCCGCTCCGTCCTCACCTGCGAGAGCAAACACGGTGTTTGTGTTGCCTGTTATGGCCGGAACCTTGCCACGGGCGCCCCGGTCAAATTGGGCGAAGCCGTTGGCATCATTGCCGCGCAATCCATCGGCGAGCCGGGCACCCAGCTTACCATGCGGACATTCCACATCGGCGGCACCGCTTCCCAGGTGTTCAAGCAGCCTCAAATCAAGGCCAAGTTCGACGGCACCATCCATTACAATGAGTTGCGCCTCGTTGAGCTTGAAGATGGCAATAACATCGTCCTCAATAAGAACGGCTCGGTCTCGATCCTGGCCGATGATGGGCGCGAACTCGAAGCGCACAATGTCGTTATCGGGGCGGTTATCTCCATCCGCGACGGCGCCAAAGTCAAGAAGGGTGAGACCTTCGTCCAGTGGGACCCATACAATGTCCCCATTCTTTCCGAAAAAGCGGGCAAGGTCCGCTTCCTCGACATCATCCAAGGCGTCACCATGCGGCACGAGACCGATGAAACCACCGGCCAGGAAGCTATGGTCGTTGTCGAGCACAAGGAAGATCTCCGCCCGCAAATCATCATCCTGGATGACAAGGACGAGCCGCTGGCCAATTATCCAATCCCCTCCGGCGCCCATATTGTCGTCTCCGAGGGTGACAAGATTGTGGCCGGCACCCTCATGGCCAAGACACCCCGCAAGACCTCCAAGACCAAAGACATCACCGGCGGTCTGCCGCGTGTCGCCGAGCTGTTCGAAGCCCGCCGTCCCAAAGACGGCGCGGAGATCTCCAAGATCGACGGCATCGTGGATTTCGGCGCCAGCGTGCGAGGCAAGCGCTGCATCCTCATTCGCGATCAACAAACCGGGGTCGAGGAGGAGCACCTCATCCCCATCGGCAAGCACGTCATCGTCTTCAAGGGCGATTATGTCAAAAAGGGCCAGCAGTTGACCGAAGGTCCCATCGACCCACACGAAATCCTCGACGTCTGCGGGCCGCAGGAGCTCCAGGAGCACCTGGTCAATGAAGTTCAGGAGGTCTATCGCCTCCAGGGTGTCACCATCAATGACAAGCATGTCGAAATCATCGTCCGCCAGATGCTCCGCAAGGTCCGCATCACCGAGCCGGGCGACACCACCTTCCTGTGGGGTGAGCAGGTCGATAAGCTCGAGTTCGAAGAGGAAAACCAGCGTGTCGAAAAGATGGGCGGCAAACCCGCCGAGGCCCAGCCGGTACTGCTGGGCATCACCAAGGCCTCGCTCGAAACCGAGAGTTTCCTCAGCGCCGCGTCATTCCAGGATACGACTCGTGTCTTGACTGAGGCGGCCACCCGCGCCCGCGTCGATTACCTGCGCGGGTTCAAGGAAAACGTCATCATGGGTCACATCATCCCCGCGGGCACTGGCTTCGATTACCACCGCAAGGTCCGCCTCAAACCTCTCATTGATGTTGCCGAAGAGGAGGAGGCGGCTCCCGAGGAGTTGCCGCCCGCCTTCACCGCGGCGGCCCCGAACCCGCTGCTCGGCTGAACCTAGGAGCGCGGACGCCCTCGTCCGCGACCCCAGAAGGACGCAGTCGCGGAGGAGGGCGTCCGCGCTCCTATCGTGTGCGTCTGGCAGCCTGACCTTGGCAGTTACAGCGTTAAGACAGCGGCGATTGACCACTTAACGGTCGGCGGCTACGCTCGACAGATAGATTTTATGGCTGAAAAACCTATTCCTACAAAACGACTGACCGAAAAAAACACTAAACAGGAGATGCTGGAGGCCTACCAGGTGCTGGCCAAACAACTCCAGGAAAGCCGCGCCGCCGAACTCGCCCCGGAACGACGGCTTCAAGAAAAACAGGCTGCCGAGGCGATCCAGTTGGCCGAGGCGGCGGCTCCAGAGGAGATCGACCGCGAAATCGGCCAACTCAAGGCGCAGGTGGGCAAGTTTCTCGCCGAGATTTCGGACCGGTTGGGCGCGGAGTCAGGTCGATTCCGTGGCATCCAGAAAGCCGTGACCGCCAAAGAAAGCGAGTTGAAGGAGCTTTACGGCATTGAGAAATCAGCAGTGAGTTTGGCGGCCTTGCTCGAAGCGCAGAATCAGAAGCGGACTGATTTCGAGACCCAAATGGCCCAGGAACGCGAGGAGCTGGAGACAGAAATCGGAAGCAAGCGCGCTGAGTGGGAGAGGGAAAGGAAAGCGCACGAGGCCGAGATCAAAGAACGCGATGCGGCGGAAAAGAAGACGCGGGACCGGGAGCGCGAGGACTTCATCTACAATTTCAAGCGAGAGCAGCAGTCCATCAAAGACAAGCTCACCGATGAGAAGACCTCGCTGGAAAGGGAAATCAAGCTCAAGCGCGAGGCCTTCGAAAGGGAGTTCGCCGAGCGGGAGAAGGCGATCGTTGAAAGAGAACGCGAGCTGGCTGACCTCCGCGCCAAAGCAGCGGCGTTTCCAAAGGAGCTCGAAACGGCGGTGAATCGGGCGGTGAAGGAAACCACGGATCGGCTCAAGCTCGAGGCCAAGAACCGGGAAGACCTGCTCACCAAGCAATTCGAAGGGGAGCGCAACGTGCTCAGCGCCAGGAACGAAACCCTCGAAAAGACGAACAAGGACCTTCTCTCCGCCAACGCCAAACTTGTCCAGCAGCTTGAGGCAGCTTACCAGAAAGTCCAGGACATCGCCGAAAAGACGGTTGAAGGAGCGTCTCAATCCCGGTCTTACGCGGAGCTGCAGAAGCTTTTGATGGAGCAGACCCGCAAGAGCGCGGGCGAAAAGCAGTAAGCGCGGGCCAGCGCCAGGACAGCTTGGCCCCCACGGGAACGCGAACGGTGGCTCAGGTTCCTGCCGCCCGTCCCGAGGGTCCCGCATCCTCCAGGGCGCGATTGAGCAGGTCCATGACGCCCAACTCCCCAGCCCAGTGCTCGAGGTACGCCTGGTCAAGTCTGCCAGTTTGAACTTTGAGGACGCCGAGCACGTCGCGCCACTGCCGATCCGAGACCTCCCCGCCCTTGCGATACCAATTCATCGGTTGGAGCAGGCCCGTAGGCCTTGGCGGCGAGGTCCGTGCCGAGCCAGAGGTCCGCAAAACGGCGTTGGAGCCTCTGCACAGAATCGCTCGGATGGCGTTCCCGCAGGCCCGCCCAGGCAAGCGCCCGCGCCGTGCGGTTTGCCTCGAGCATCATCGCCATCTTACGCGCGGGTGGGCGCCGCGCGGAGCATTTTGATTAGCACTGCTTCCGCCTCGGTGGAAGTGTCTTTGGCTAGGGTTCGCATCCTTCGCACTCTACCCTGTAAGGTCCCGCTTGGGAAGGGCCCTGAGAGGTGGCGCATTGTGTCACGCCCGCGGCAGACAAACCGCCGCTGTGGGCGCCAGTCCACCATTGCCCCCATGTTTCGTGCCAGATTTCTACATGTGCATCTGGCAGTATTGGGCGCGCTGGCGCAACTGGGCGGCCTGTTCCGCCCGTCCCGCCGAAGTGGCAAGCTGAAAGCCCTTTTCTGAGGCCTGCAGGCCCTTGGCAAAGAGGCCCTGCTTGACGTAGTTGCGGCTGATCAGGTCGTAGTAGTCCGGCAACTGCGCCAGCCGCGGGTCGGAATGGACAGCCGCCTCGAAATAGGGCAGCGTTGTTTCGGTTTCCCCAAGCCAGGCCTTGGCCATGGCCATGAGGAGGTTGGCCCGGGCATGGGCCGTGTCATGGCTCAGGACGATTTGAAGCGAGGGGATACAGCCGGCATACTCGCCCAGGCGGTAGCGAGTCTCCGCTAAACCGAAGTTCATGTCCACGACGTTGTACTGCCGGTCATAGCCGTTGGGCAGCAGCCGGACTGCCTCGGCGAGGTGGACAACGGCGTTGGTCAGGTCTCCGCGGATGGCCAGCAGCGTCCCCAGGTCAAACTGGGCGAAGGCGTTGTGAGGCTCCAGTTCGATTGCCTTCTCCAGGTGCTCCTGGGCCTCGGGCAGCCGATGCTCCGCATGAAGGAGCAGGAACCCCAGCCGTTGATGCGCCATGGCATTGTTTGGATTCAGCGACAAAGCAAGTTTGAATTTCTCGATGGCATGCGGGATGTCGCCGCCGCGGAAGAAGGCGTCTCCCGCCCGCGTGTAAGAATAATCGTCCAGAAACCGCTCGTGGATTTTGACGATGCCTGTCGCCGGGAGGTTGACGAATTCGGGAATGTTGGCAGCACGTCCGGGCGCGACCATCTGGGCCAGCCAGACCGGCGGACTGGCCTCTCCGTCCTTGCTCATCCGGGTCAGGCACAGTTGCGTATAAGGGGAAAAAGCCTTTGAAGCGAAGACCAGCCACTTGCCGTCGGGCGACCAGCTATGCCAGGAGTTCATCCGCCAAAGGTTGCACCCTAACCGGCGCGCCTGGCCGCCTTCCGAGGGAATGATGTAAAGCTCGCTGTCAGGCTGCAGCAACATGTAATTCGAGGCCTGGCAAAACACAATCCAGCGCCCGTCCGGCGAGAATTTCGGGAAATAATTGCTGCGCCCGTTCTTGGAAGCGCCAAGCAGCGGTTTGGCCGTTCCGCCTTTCCCCCCATTAAAGGGCAGGCGGTAGAGGTCGAATTTAAACGATTTGCCTCCCTTGAGGAACTCCTCGCATTGCTCCGGCCGGAGCAGGATCTGACTCCCGCCGACCGGCTTTTCCAGTTTTGCGGCCCGGTTACGCGCAAACACGACCCACTTGCCATCCGGGCTCCAGGTAGGGTTGCTCTGAACGTACTGCGGGTCGTCGGCCCCCGGCAGGGCAAAGAACCGCCGCTCCACCCGATCGTACACCGCAATGATTCCCTGGATCGGGAAGAAAAGCTGAGAAAATGCCAGGTTCGGCCGCGCCACGAACACGGAACGGTCTTTGACCGTGCTAAGAACATAGCGCCCATCGGGGGAAATCTGCGAGAGCAGCCCAAAAGTCTGCTGGCCATCCTGCCTTCGGTAATCGTCCCAGGAGATAATATCACTGGTGGCCAGCCGCATCTGGGGCGCTGTCCGGGTAATAACGTAAGAGGCCTTGCTGTTGGCGTAATCGACATCCATGGCCAGGTAGCGGCCATCGGCGGTGAACGAATGGCAATTGCCGCAAACCGGCAGATGCGAAAGCACAATCGGAGGTCCAGCCACGTTGGTTATCGAGCCGAAGCGCCAGCGGATGTGGGAGGGGTCCTTCACGGCTTCGCTGAAGGGCAGGTTAACCTCGCGGTAGAAAATCGGGTAATCAACCGAGTCTGGGGAGATGGCAAACCGCACGGAGGAACGGGCCAGAAGATGCCGAGGGTCCCTCGCGCGATATTCCGCCAAGCTCAGCGTGATCGTTCCTTTCGCCGCATCCTTCATGCTCCGCCATTGCGCCTCCTCCGGGTGCCACCGAGGATAAATGTCCGGAAAGAGCCATCGTCGATTTCCCGCTTTGAAACCGGCCGCCCAACGGACCGCGCTGTCGCCGTTAGTCTTCCAAAACACGACTGGCGCGGGCATGTTCCGCGGCATTTCCGCGCCTTCGAGTGGATGCTCGATTTTGATGGGAGGGCACGGGCCGCCACTTTCGAGGACGCTCCAGGAGATGGGGGAGCGAGGCTGGGCGACAAAGACGATGAATCCGCCCGCCAGAACTGCGGCGGCCGCGACAGAGAATCGAAGGTATGTTGCCTTCATAGGCCTGGGTAACTGACGCCCATTTAAGCCTAAAGCCGGTTGGTTGTCCATAAGAAATTTCCATGGGTGCAAGAAAAAAAGAACATCTAAACCTTCTCCGGGCGCAACCCGTCACTGCCCATGGGGCCCTGCCAGACTCGAAACTCAAAGTCAGAAACAACCTCAATGGCGGCAAAGGGAAACCACAGAATACACGGAGCACACCGAAAGCAGGCAGCGAGAGGGGCGGTAAATCGCCTGGGCGCAGAGTCGAGGCCAGCGGCAGCCATTTGGCGGGGCTCCTTCCGTGTGCTCCGTGTATTCCGTGGTTTCCTTTTGGCTTCCACGGGCTAAACTCGTCGCGATGATTTCACGGGCAAAATCCGACCAGTTGTTTTCCGAGGCACTCAAGTTTATCCCCGGCGGGGTCAACTCGCCGGTGCGGGCATTCCGCGCTGTGGGCGGGCAGCCGTTCTTTGTGAATCGGGCCAGCGGGGCGCGGGTTTGGGACGTGGATGGCAACGAGTACCTGGATTACGTAGGGACGTGGGGGCCGGCCATTCTTGGTCATGCGCCTAAAGAGGTTGTTGGCGCCGTGCAAGCGGCCGCCGCCGACGGGACGAGTTTCGGGATTCCGAATCCATTGGAAGTCAGGCTGGCAAGCATGATCTGCTCCTGGGTGCCAAGTGTTCAAAAGGTTCGAATGTGCAATTCGGGAACCGAAGCCACGATGTCCGCGTTGCGGCTGGCGCGCGGTTTCACCGGACGAGATAAAGTCATCAAGTTCGAGGGTTGTTACCACGGCCATTCTGATTCACTGCTGGTGAAGGCCGGTTCAGGCGCCCTCACTTTCGGAAATCCCGATAGCGCCGGTGTGCCCGCGGCTTTTACCCGGCACACGATCGTTTTGCCGTTCAACGATCCGGACGCCGTCGAGGCAGCCTTTGCCGCGAACCATGGCCAGGTAGCGGGGATCATTGTCGAGCCGGTTCCAGGCAACGCCGGCCTTTACCTGCCGAAGCTAGGCTACCTGGCCTTTCTGCGCGAAATCACCAAGGCAAACGCGGCTCTGCTCATCTTTGACGAGGTGATGACCGGTTTCCGTCTTGCTAAAGGCGGCGCGCAAGAGCGGTTTGGGATTGCCCCCGACCTCTCCTGTTTCGGCAAGGTCATCGGCGGCGGCCTGCCCGTCGGCGCATTTGGGGGCCGCGCCGAGATTATGGATTTGCTCGCCCCCTCAGGCCCGGTTTACCAGGCGGGCACTCTTAGCGGCAATCCTCTTGCCATGGCTGCCGGGATAGCCGCCCTGGAGCAACTCCACCAGACCAATGCCTACGATGCCCTGGAAGAATTGGGCGCCAGTCTCGAGGCAGGCCTCCGTGCCGCGGCGGCTTCCGCCGGCGTGCCGATGCAGTTCAACCGATGCGGCTCGATGTTCTGCGCTTACTTTTCGGCCGAACCGGTTGCTAACCTTGCCAATGCCCTGAAAAGCGACCGCGAACGATTCAAAGAATATTTCCACGGAATGCTCGAAGCCGGGATCTACATCGCCCCATCCCAGTTTGAGGCCGGCTTCCTTTCAACCGCCCACACCAGGGCCGACATCGAAAGAACCGTTGAGGCGGCTTCCAGGGTGCTCAAGAGATGGAGGAGGGCGGCGGCATGAGGATACTTGCCCTGGACCATGGCTCCAAGCGTGTAGGGGTCGCCGTCAGTGACGAACTGAGAACGATTGCCCAGCCGCTTGAGTTCATTCCGACCGAACCATTCGAGGCGTTTCTAAGGCGGCTGACCCAGCTCCTGCGGGAGCGGGACATCGGATTGCTCCTGGTGGGGATGCCCCGCAACATGAACGGCAGTTGTGGCCCCGCGGCTCTCAAAGCGCAGGAACTTGTCACAGAATTGAAAAAGGTGCTCGACCTCCCTATCCGCACCTGGGACGAGCGGCTCACCACCGTTCAGGCGAACCGCGTCCTGATTGAGGGCCGGGTGCGCCGCGCCAAGCGAAAGGAGAAGGTGGACAAAATGGCTGCGGCTATCCTCCTCCAAAGCTATCTTGACAGCCAGAGTGGACACGCTGAGGCTTAAGCTCGTTGTCGGCTATGACGGCACCGCCTACCAGGGCTGGCAGGTACAAAAGGTGGGCACTGGCATTCAGGAGAAACTCGAACAGGCCCTCGCCCGCCTCTTCGCCAGCCATCCCCGGGTACACAGTTCCAGCCGGACCGATACGGGCGTACATGCCCTGGGCATGGTCGTCCATTTTGATCTGCCGCGGGAGCAGTTCAGGATGACCACCCGCAAACTTCCGCTTGCCATTAATGCGTGGCTTCCTTCGGATGTCCGGGTCCTCTCCGCCGCCCGCGCACCCAATAGCTTCCACGCCCGATTCGACAGCACTGGCAAGCAATACCGCTATTTCGTCTGGAATCACGCCTCCATGAATCCCTTGCTCCGGCACACCGCCTGGCATGTCCCGCGCCCTCTCAAGTTCGAGGCGATGCGCCGCGCGGCCGCCTGTTTCGAAGGGCGGCATGACTTCCGGGCTTTTGCCTCCAACCCGGGTTACTCACGCGAAAACACGGTCCGAACTCTCTGGAACTGCCGCCTGCGCAAGAGCGGTCCGCTCCTCACCTGCATCATCGAGGGAGATGGCTTCCTCTACCGGATGTGCCGTGGTATGGTTGGGACGCTTGTCCAGGTCGGCTTGGGCAAATTTGAACCGCAAGCGGTGCGGGGCATGCTGGCAGGCAAAGACCGCCGCCTGGCCGGCATGACGGCCCCGCCCCACGGTTTGGTGCTCTGGCGCGTGTTTTACCGGCGCCGCAATCATGCACGTCGCGCTGTTTGAACCGGAGATTCCCCCCAATACGGGCAACGTCGCGCGCCTGTGCGCCGCGACTCACACCTGCCTTCACTTGATTGAACCTTTGGGATTCAAGCTGGATGACACCCGGCTCAAACGGGCCGCCATGGATTACTGGCGCCACCTGGAGTGGCATCGATGGCCGAATTGGGAGACCTTCCTGCACTCCTTCCCTTCGGCCCCCAAGCTTTGGTTCATCGAATCTGGCGGCCCTCGGCTCTATACCCAAGCTCGATTTACCCTCCAGGATTGCCTGGTCTTCGGACGCGAAACGGCCGGCCTGCCAAAGAAACTCCTCAAGGAGAATCCGGATCGGTGGCTCCGCATTCCCATGTTCAATCCCAAGGCACGGTCCTTGAACTTGTCCAATTGTGTGGCCCTTGTGCTCTTCGAGGTCCTCCGCCAAACGGGCTTTGAGGGCGAGGTCTGTTGATCGGTCCGACCTGTCGGACGGGTCAGACTTGTCAGACCGCTCCGACGAGTCAGACGGGTCAGACTCGCCCCCCGCGCTCCTTGGTCTCCGCCTTGCGGATCAACTCGATCACTTGCTCCGGACGCTCAGCCGTCAAGAGGTCCTGGCGCAGCTTCGGGTCGTGAAGAAGGCGGCTGAGCCGGGCCAGGATGGCCAAATGTTGGGTCACGGTGGGAGCAACCAGCAGAAAGAAGAGCCGCGCCGGGACGGCATCGATGGCGCCGTATGAAATCCCGTGCGGATGCCGTCCAAATACAATTACTGAGTGGTCCACCAGCCCCACCAGGGCGTTGCGCGAGTGCGGCAGCGCAATGCCATCCCCGATACCGGTGCTGTGCAGTTGCTCGCGTTCGCGCAAGGCGCGCAGGAGAGTCTCGCGGCCCTGCGGTTGGCCAGCCAGTTGAGGGACTTGGTTTACCAGTTCATCGAGCACCGCGTCGCGGTCGGCGCTCTTGAGGTTGAGGTTGATGGCGGCGGGCGAAAGCAGCTCGCTCAGCATAAGAGAATTTGAGTACATGACGATTTAAAGTGGCTCTTCAGGCGCGGCTAATTCACTTCAGCCGCAAAATTGTGCGACGCGCGCAAGACAAAAATCTTCGGCGCTACGAAGCCTTCTGCCGCGCGCCCTTGCGCGACCGCCCTCCAGTTTGTCGATTGAGATTGTCCTAACATACGATATTATGGGGAGTCACTTTTAGACCATTCTAAATGAAAAGTAAACAGAGCGAGATCCTGGAACTCGAAGCGGAATTGATTCGTCTCAACACGTTGGTCCGGGCTCGACGCAAACAGTTGGCCTTCCTAGCCAAATGCCCCAATAAAACATGCGAATGCCGCCAGGTCTGGCATGAAGCCGTCGAACAAAAGCTCGCCGGCCAGATGGGAAAGATCCGCCAGCAGGTCCGACGGCGGCCGAGGAAGACGGTAAAGACCTAGCGAGGCAGACCTCAGGCCTCTCTTGCGAGCTCATTAAGCATTGAGAATTAGGCATTGGGCATTGCCAATGCATAATGGTGAATGCCCAATGCCTAATGAAAAACGCCGATGGGCGCGCCGCAGACCTCTTCACTCTCGCCGCGCACGCAGCAAAACTTGACCTGTCTGCAACATCTTTGGAAATTCAAGGACTCTAGCGAGGCACAAAGTTTCGTTGGCCCTCTTGCGCCAACCGCAAACAGGGTGTAGGAGTTTTTTTAGGATCCAAGTGATATGAATGAATCAACCGCAAAGGACCGGTTCACCGTTTCGAGACGCGCCTTTCTGAAGAGCTTTGGCGCGACGGCCGCCGCTGCGGCCACGGCGCAGGTCGAGACCGTCGCTAAGGAACTCGAGAAAGCGGATGCCGAGCCGGTGTATGGCCCCGGCGCCGTTCCCATCACCCTCCAGGTCAATGGCAAGCTATTGAAACTGGAGGTGGAGCCGCGTGTCACACTGCTGGAAGCGTTGCGCGACCGTTGTAAGTTGACCGGCTCGAAGGAGGTGTGTGACCGGGCCACCTGCGGCGCCTGCACCGTTCTCCTGGACGATAAACCCATTTATTCCTGTTCCCGGCTCGCCATCGACGCGCAAGCCCACGCCATCACGACCATCGAGGGGTTGACCGAGAATGGCGAACTGACTGGAGTTCAGCGGGCCTTTATCGAAGAAGACGCCCTGATGTGCGGTTATTGCACTCCCGGCTTCATCATGAGCGTGACTGGACTGCTCAAAGAGAATCCAAAGCCAACCGCCGAGGAGGTTCGCCACGCCTGCGCGGGCAATCTCTGCCGTTGTGGGACATATCCGCGTGTGTTGCGCGCCGCTTTGCGAGCCGCCGGCGTTCCTGTGACCACGAGCAAAACCGAGGTGATTTCTTATGCCAAGCTGGCCTGAAAAACACACTTATATCGGCGCCCATACTCGCCGCATCGACGGCCCGGCCAAGGTCAGCGGCACGGCTAGATACACTTCTGATGTGCAGCCGTCCGGTTGGCTTTACGGGATGATTCTTCGCTCCAAGTGGCCGAAGGCGACGATCACCAGCATCAATCTGGAAAAGGCCAGAAAGCTGCCGGGCATCAAGGCCGCCATTCTCGTTCGCGATTGCCCCCGCACCGTCCGCTATTACGGTGAGGAATTGGCCGCCGTGGCGGGAACCAGCAAGCAGGCCTGCCTCGATGCCCTTCGTTCCATCGAGGTCGAAGCCCGCCCTTTGCCCTTCGTTGTGCATGAAGAAGACGCCAAAGACGAAGGCTCCCCGCGTGTGTGGGACAAAGTCGCTAACCTCTCCAAGCCGAGGCTCGACGAACACGGCGACGTGGACAAGGCCTTTGCCGAATGCGCCGCTGTTGTCGAGGGTTTCTTCACCACACCGGTTCAGATTCATAATTGCCTGGAAACCCACGGAAACACCATTTCCTGGACCGAGGAGGGCCTGACGGCGTGGTCGTCCACCCAAGGCATCACCAGCGTCCGCGATGGGTTGGCCGGCAACCTGGATGTGCCGCAAAGCCAAGTCCGCGTCATCTCTGAGTACATGGGCGGCGGGTTTGGCTCGAAGTTTGGTCCAGGGGTCGAAGGCGCGGTGGCCGCCCGTCTTTCCAAAGAGGCCAAGGCGCCGGTCAAACTGATGCTGCCGCGTTTCGACGAGGCCCTGGCCGTAGGCAATCGCCCTTCCAGCTTTCAGCAACTCAAACTCGGCGCCACCGCTGAGGGCAAACTCCACGCCTTCCAAATGGACAATTACGGCACCGCCGGCATTGGCAGCGGCGGCGTGACCGAAGGCGGCGGGGGCGGCGCCGAAATCCGCATGCCCTATATCTATCATGTTCCTAATATCCGTGTCAGACAATCGGGCGTGAACGTCGATGCCGGTTCCGCCCGCGCTTTCCGCGCCCCTGGCCACCCACCGGCCTCCTTCGGGATGGAATCGATCATGGACGAACTGGCAGTCAAGCTGAACCTCGATCCCCTTGAACTGCGCCTGCGCAACGATCCTTCCGAAGTCCGCCGCAAGGAATATCGGCTGGGGGCCGAGCGGTTCGGCTGGACAGAGAAATACCGCAAACCAGGCAGTTCACCCGGTCCAATCAAGACCGGAGTCGGGTGCGCGGGCGCAACCTGGGGCGGCGGTGGTCATGGTACCCATGCCGAGGCCCAGATTAACCCTGATTCCAGCATCGAGTTCCGCTGTGGCACGCAGGATTTGGGCACCGGCACCTACACGCTCATCGCGGTGGTGGCCGCGGACCTGCTCGGCCTCAAACCGGAACAGATTACGGTGCGGATTGGAGATACGCGCTACCCGCCTTCAGGCGGCAGCGGCGGCAGCACCACGGCGGCTTCGGTTTCACCGGCCATTTACGACGTCTGCATGAACGCCCTCCAACAGCTCCAGGAAAGGTCGAGCATCACCGATGCCCGCGGCCCAAACTGGGCCGCGGCCTGCAAGAAACTTGGTGTCGAACCGCTCATCGTCTCGGGCAGATGGCAGCGCGGGCTTTCCTCCAGCGGCGCCGGTGGGGTCCAATTCGCCGAGGTGCGGGTGGATACGGAGACCGGGTTTGTGAAGGTGAAAAAGATCACCTGCATTCAGGATGGCGGGATGTTCGTCAACGAACTGACCGCCGAGAGCCAGGTCAATGGCGGCATTCTCATGGGCATGGGCTACGCCCTGTATGAAGGACGCGTCATGGACCGCACCTCCGGGGTCGTGCTCAACCCTAATTTCGAGACCTATAAGCTCACCGGTTTGGCGGACACGCCTGAGATTGATGTCGTGCTCCTGGATATGCCCGAGCGCGGCGTCATCGGCATCGGCGAACCGGTCACCATTCCGACCGCCGCCGCCATCGCCAACGCCGTGGCAAACGCCCTGGGTGTGCGGGTCAGCAGCCTGCCAATTACTCCGGCCAAGGTGCTGGCCGCCTTGGGCAAAGTCAAACCTGTAGCATGAAAGGGGTGCGATTCAAAACGTCGGGCGGCACGGGGTCAGTCCTCACTTTTTCCGCGGAAATGGAGGGCGGAGTGGCGGAAAAAGGTGTAGGGCTGACCCCGGCGCCCGCGTGAGAGTCATCCGTCGTTGATTTATGAAGGCTTTTCAGTTCGTCACCGCAACTTCACCTGAGCGCGCCCGGGACCTCCTCGGCAACAACGGACGGTTCCTCGGCGGGGGCATCGACTTGCTGGGTGAGATGAAGGAGTATATAGCCCAGCCGGACACATTGGTGGATGTCAAGGCCGTGCCCGACTTGCACCGCATTGACCAGACCGACAAGAGCTGGAGCATCGGCGCCAACGTGACTGTCGCCGAACTCGAAGACCACCCCGACCTCAAAAGCGTCTTTCCTGGCCTGCAACAAGCCGCCGCCGAAGTCGGCTCCCGCCAGATTCGTAATGTTGCCACTCTCGGTGGCAATCTTGCCCAACATTCTCGCTGCTGGTATTACCGCCAGCGTGACGTGCATTGCCTCAAAAAGGGCGGCGACATGTGCTACGCCCGCCACGGGGATAACCGCTATCATAGCCTCTTTACCGGAACCACCTGCATCAGCCCCGTGGTTTCCAACCTGGCGATTGCTCTGGCCGCCTTGAACGCCGCTGTCGTTGTCCAACGCGGCCCTAACAACCTTGCGCGCATGAGTATCGCCGACCTTTACGCCCGGGCCTGGGAAAATCCTATTTCCCAAAACTCGCTCGACCCGGGCGACCTCATCCTCAGGGTGGAACTGCCCGTCCAGAATCGGCGCAGCGCCTACCTCCAAGTGAGCGACAAATCGGCCTTCGACTGGGCCCTGGTCAGTTGCGCCTCCGCCGGCGGAATCCAGGGCGGAAAGCTCCACCAGGCCCGCGTCGTCCTGGGTGCCATCGCCAACGTGCCTTACCAGGTTCAGGCCGCCAACCAGTTCCTTGAAGGCAAGACCCTCGACGAAGATAACGCCAACAAGGCTGCGGACCTCATGCTCCAGGGTGCCGAACCTCTCTCTGACAACGCCTACAAACTGCCCATCGCGCGCGCTTTAATCCGCCGCACTCTCCTTCAACTCAAAGCGTGACTATGACCCAGACGCCTCCCTGCAAGTTTCTGCGCACCAAGAAAATGTTCATCCCGGCCCTGACCAATGAGAGCGCCCCCGCGGATGACGACCTCCACGAGTCTGCGCATTGCTGGTGCAATCGCACCCTTACTGAGGTCGGCCCGGATGATGAACCGGTGGGCCGCCAGGCCTGCCATCCCAGCCGTACCTGCTTCCAGGAATAGGCTGCGGAGCCGTTATTCTGGCCCCTCAGCCGTCCCTGTTGGGACTTGTTTCGGTTCGCACCCCCACCCAACGTCGAAGCGTTGAGCGCCTCACGTTTCACATTTTACGTTTCACGCCACTAGTTGGATCTCCCGAAAAAGGTTTGCATTAGAGAACCGCGCTCAGTGCGGACGACAGCGCCAATGCCGACGTTATGCCGTTTAAACCATCCTTGCTTTGTCTCCAACACGAACTGGATTTGGTCGGAAGCGGCCACCACCGAGTTCGTGTCCAGGGGCTTTAGCTTGTGGATTTCCTGAATCACCCCATCCGGGTCAATGTAAGCCGCGGACAAAGGCAGAAGCGTGTTCTTCATCCAAAAGGCCACCTGTTGGGGTTCCGGGAATACAAAGAGCATTGCCTCGTTCTCCGCCATGTTGGTGCGGAACATCATTCCGGTCATCTCCTGTTTTTGGGTCAAAGCCAGCTCGGTCTTCAACTGCTCCGCGCCGAGCCACAGCATCATCGTTGGGAGCTTGGGCTGCGCGTGGTGGATTTCATTGGGATCGGCTGGAGAGGCGGCGGCCTGCGCCGGTTTGGGCACAACCTGCTCATGGCAGCCGGCGCACAGGGCTACCACCAGCAGGAGGACCGAAAAAACCATTTTGCACATCGCCCTATAGTTTGGGGGAGAAGACGGATATTTTCAACTCTTAGAGCTTTACTATTTCAGACCGCAGGCTTAGTATTTTGTTGGCATTGCCAATCTAGTTTGCGATTGTATGAACGAAATGTTTGCCTTATTTAATTTCGGTGGCAGCGAGATAATCCTGATTCTGGCGCTGGTGCTTATCTTGTTTGGCGCCAAGAAGCTGCCGGAGTTGGCCAAGGGCCTGGGACAGGGCATCAAGGAATTCAAGAAGGCGACATCCGAGGTCACCGACGAAATCCAGAGTGCGATGGATGATACGACTCCCCGTCCGGCCAAGCGTCTGCCGCAGAACCAAGCAGCGTCCGAAGTGCAGCAGACCGTCCCGCAGTCTGAGCCGGAACCCGGGAGTACCCACTACCCGGCGCCCAGCTCTCACAAGGCCTGATTTGCCGGCCGGCTTCACGCATGGTTGAAGATCCCGTAGCGGAGCCCCTTGAGGGCCAAGAGGTTCCGGAGGAGGAGGAAGGCGGGCCGGTAAAGTCGTTTCTCGAGCACTTGGAGGACCTGAGGTGGGTCCTTATCAAGAGCTTGGTGGCGGCGGGTGTGGCCATGCTTCTGTGCCTTATCGCGGGCCATTATGTTTTCGGCATCCTGGTATGGCCGCTGGAGCGCGCCCCTTCGTTTCACCGCACCAAGGCCGCGACGCTCACGGTCAAGATCGGAACCAATGAATGGACTTCTCCTCTGAAGGGAAGTCAGTTTGCTTCGCTGGCCGGCACCAATTCCTCTCTGGAGGTGCAACTTATGCCGGTGCCCATGGGAACCAACCATGCCGCGACGGGCCTTGCCGGGGATGCCGGTAGCAGCGGGACGAACACGACGTTTCTGCTCGGCATGGCCGCCAAGCGGGTGCCTATTGCTCCGGCAGAGGCAACACTGGCGATTCAAATCATCAACTTGAGTCCGGCGGGGGCTTTTATTGTGGCGACCAAGATAGCGTTCTTTGGCGGCCTGGGACTCGCTTCGCCGTTCATCTTCTATTTTGTCGCGCAATTCGTCTTTCCCGCACTGAAAATGCGGGAGAAAAAGTACGTGTACCGCGGGTTAGGCTTCGCCTTCGGCTTGTTCGCGACGGGGGTCTGCTTCTGTTATTTCGTGCTGATGCCGGTGGCGTTGGCGGCCTCGGTCAAATACGCCGAATGGCTGGGGATGACGGCGACCCAATGGCGGGCGGAGGACTATATCAGCTTTGTCTGCAAGTTCATGCTCGGGATGGGGTTGGGATTCGAGCTGCCCGTGGTCATCCTTACGCTCGTCAAGCTGGGGTTGCTCAGCTACAAGACTCTGGCCGGCGCCAGGCGCTATGTCATTGTCATCAACTTCACCCTCGGCGCGCTTCTGACAACGCCAGAGGTCATTACCCAGGTCCTGATGGCCCTCCCGCTTCAACTCCTCTTCGAGATCAGCGTCTGGGTCGCCTGGTACTGGGAGCGCCAGGAAAAGAAGCGCGAGGCGGCCGAAACCGCTGTGATCAATTCGGAGGCTTGACCCTTGCCCGCACGCGGGCACAGGCTAGTGTCGATGCGTGCGCGTGACATTTATCAGAAGCTGCTGGCCAGCCCGCACAACGTTCGGTTCGCCGACTTTTGCAAGGTCCTTGAAGCCTTCGGCTATCGCCTGGATCGGGTCAGTGGCAGCCATCACATTTTCGAGCACCCAGCGGCTACGCGACCGCTCAATGTGCAAAGCTGCCGAGGCGAAGCGAAACCGTATCAGATTCGGCAGTTTCTGCGTGATGTAGAGGAATTTGACCTAACACTGGAGGACTAAGCACATGCGAGACTACCATATAAACCTGTTTTATAGCAGCGAGGACCGTGGTTACATCGCCGACATTCCCGATCTCAAGTCCTGCTCCGCGTTCGGCGAGACGCCTGAGGAGGCCCTGCGCGAAGTCCAAGTCGCCAAGCGGGCATGGCTGAAAAGCTGTCGCGCACGCAAGAAGCCAATTCCCAAGCCACGCTACCGTCCGGCCATTTATGCGGTCTCCCGCTGAGCGGCGGTTCACTGGGCACGGCTACTGACAAAGTCGGTGCCTTCTCGCCCAGACTCCCAAGTCGGCTCGGTCGCGGGCGGGTTCTCCTGAAAGTCCTGGATTTCCGCGGAGCTGACTTCGAAGAAAGGGTCTCGCAAGACCCCAAACGGTGGGCTAAAGAATTCGCGATGAAAGCGACGCAGCCGTTTCCCTATCAAGGAAGCAAGCGCAACTTGGCGTCCGCGATTCTGGGATATTTTCCAGCGGACGTTGGCGCGCTGATTGAGCCATTTGCCGGTTCAGCGGCCATCACGCTTGCGGCGGCAGCAGCCAACCGCGCGGAGCGCTTCGTGATTAACGACTTCAACAAGCCTTTGGCGGAGCTTTGGCGTTGCATCATCAATTCTCCTGAGAAGCTGGCGCGACGATACGAATCGCTCTGGCGAGAGCAGCACGCCGACCGTCGGCGTTACTACGACCAGGTGCGCGAGGAATTCAATTGCACGGGAAAGCCCGAATTGTTGCTGTATCTGCTGGCGCGTTGCGTGAAAGCGGCAGTGCGTTACAACGCAAACGGCCAGTTCAATCAAAGCCCTGACAATCGCCGTCTGGGAATGCAACCGGGCACGATGCGCGACAACATTCTTGCAGCCTCCGCACTCTTGCGCGGCAGAGCGGCATGCTCCTCGCTGGATTACAAGGAAGTCGTCACGACGGCGACCGCAGACGATTTGGTTTATCTGGACCCACCCTACCAGGGCGTTTGCGGCGAACGCGACCCGCGCTATCTCAAGGCCGTTTTGTTCGACGAGTTCATCGAGGTGCTCGAAGCACTGAACGCGCGCGACATCAGCTTCCTCGTGAGCTATGACGGGCGCACCGGGCTCAAAGTCCACGGGCGGGCCTTGCCAAAGCATCTCAGCCTGCGTCGGTGGAGTTGGAAGCAGGCCGTTCCTCGCAAGCCACCCTGCTGGGCAGAAATGAAGTGACCGTTGAATCGCTTTACCTCTCTCCTGCGTTGGCTGGCCGTCTCTGCATCCGGCAGCGATATCCGCAACGCGCGATCGAGCAACTCACCTTGCTGGAGGCCGGGCGATGAGCCGGCCGAAGCTGCCGCCGGATTTCGTCAGGCTCTGCCAGGCCGTCACCGCGAAGCGTCCGCGAACGGTTATCAATCACATCCTTCAGCATGGGTCCATCACCACGCAGGAGCTCAAGGAAAAATACGGCTACAACCATCCGCCACGCGCCGTCACTACACGCACGTCGCGATGCGGCAAGTGCGCCGCGCGGACATCATGTGGAGTGAACGGGAGGTCGAGGTTTACGAAAAGCTAAAGCGGCGGACAACTCAGCTTCAGAAGAACATTCCTGCATACGTGAAGGAAATCGTCGAACGACATCTGCGTTCAGAAGCAGGCTAATCAGAATGAAGGGAAGCCGCAGCAAGCCGGAAGCCTCCTCCCTATAAGCCGCGCCGCGCGAAGCGCTTTCACCGGGCTAGCCGGTTCGGAGACTTCGGCCCCGGCTGTTAATGACCGGGTGCAAGGGCGGGCGCTGGCGCCCAAATCCCCGCCTAAGGAATGAAAAAGCGTGTCCGACATAAGCTGGGCGCGCGTTCGCTACTTTGCGGGTTCGATAGGAATTCTATCTTGGCACGCAAAATGAGGTACCTGGTTTCATTGGTCGGGATCGCGTTCGGGATTCCTTAGGCGAGGATTTGGGCTGGCGCCAGGCTGCTCCGGCAGTAAAATCCGAGGGTGGCGCCGAAGATGAGATGCGCGCTGGCCGTCAGGAACAGGAACTGGCCGTTGAGCCTTAGGCCGAAGAAGGAGGCGTAACGTGAGCAGAGCAGCGCCGCCTCAACGAAGAGCGCCCAGCCCATTCCAGCCCATAGATACGACCGGACGCTCCTGGGTTTCCGCGGAGCTGGCCACCTCAGTCCGTGCCGTAACGCATGCCGGAGTACTGGTAGCGCGGAATGACCCAGTTGATGTCCAGGTCAACCGGTTTGTGACGCGACCAGTAGAAGGGGTTCTGCTGGCCTTTGGATGCGGCTGAACTGGCCGCCAGCGTGGTTGGCTCAAGCCATTTGTGCAATTCGCCATGGCCATCGGCAAAGCCCACTGTGCTTGAATCGCCGTGATTGACGGCAAAAGTATCCACCCACTCACAGGCCGCGGGCGTGGAGCCTGGGTTGAAGGCCCAGGTGCCCAGGTTGTAGGTGCGCGAATCCGCCTCTTCCACGAAGACCATGGCGGTGGCCGGGTTGGGAACCTGCGTGAGCTTGAGGATGTTTTGACGGCGCTGCAACCACTCCTGGCCGTTCATGCCGTCCGTCTTGGAGTAGCTGTCAAAGGCCCAGGTCCCGCCGATGTGCTGCTGCTTGTAACGCAGGTCCCCCGGGCAATGATAGGCCCAGACCGAATGGACATAAGGCCACAGCGGCCCCTCGCTGAATCCCTTGGTGATTGCGGCCAGCGCCTGCCGCTCATTCATGCCGGTCGTGATGTCGGGCTGCGGTCCGGCCCAGTAGCCGCCGCCGTAAAGGGAAACGCCGTTGTACTTGGGCCCGATCATGACGTCATTGTTGTCGTGAGCGTACATCATAAACCCGAGCGCCAGTTGCTTCTGGTTGCTGAGGCAAACAGCGGCGGTCGCCTTCATCTTGGCCCGCGCCAACGCCGGCAGGAGCATGGCGGCCAGAATGGCAATGATGGCAATCACCACCAGCAACTCGATAAGGGTGAAGCCTCGCCGGAGACTGCGGCCTTTATGGGCAGGCCCGCGGCATCTGGAACCCGAAACTTGCTCTACTATCTTGGTTTTCATTCTTCAAGCCAATTTAAACCTCAGCCTCCGCGCCCCACCAGTCTGACCCGTCCGTCCAGTCGGACGGGTCTGACCGGTCCGGTGGCGCCTCACTGGTGTGAACGGAAGAACTGCGCCGTCCCCAGGCTCGGTGGCGTATAGGGGCTGGTGGCGCCGGTTACATCGGTGTAAGGGCCGCTTACGGTTGTGGCGGACTGGAGGGTGCCGGTGTAGGTGATGACCACCTTGCCGGCCGCCATGCCGATGCTGATGTTGGGCGCGCTTGGACTCGTCGTGGGGGCGTCATTGAAGTTCCAATAGGCCAGCAGCTTGGCGCTGGCCGGCAGCGAATCCGGCGCCGCCCCGTTATAGAGATTGACGATGTCATTTGAGCTGAGGATGCCCCCATAGACGGCGAAATCATCAATGAGGCCATGCATGGGGTCGTTGTCGCCTACGTCCAGGCCAAGCTTGAACCAATCGATGTCAACTGGCAGCGGATCGGCCGGCCCGGTGCCAATAGCTGTTAAGCTAAGGCTTGCGCTCCTGGGAAGGAGGGCGTCGTTCTGAGGGGGGCCGGGTCGGCGGGGCGAAGATTGTGCTGGACTCGTCTTGAGTGTTCGCGTAAAACGGCTCCTG
>JAJYHY010000050.1 GCA_021784555.1 bacterium | reverse complement strand
GAGGCGGAGCCGTAACCACGCACGTCGGCTAAAGCGCCTGGTTCGGCGGCGTTACCGTTCCTGTTGGGCCGGAGCACCGTTGCGCCCCACACGCTCAACGCTCGTGACCAAAAGGGCCGATAGGAAAGTCAGTCGTCGTCGGGGCCACCGCCGAACGCCAAGCTGGCGGCCCTCAAAACCCCCAACACTCGAACTGGAAGGGGAGACGGCGGTTCGTGTGCGTCCGATTGTTGGGCGGGATTCAGGCGACCTCCTGCATGGGCCGGGTTCGGGGTGAAGGCAGACGTCGTCCTTCCGCCTGCAAATGGCTGATCACCTCATCGAGCACCTCGCACAACTCAACATAAAGCCGGATCGGATCGCCGCCATGGATGCCGGAAATCAGATCCGGACATCTGCCCAGATATGTCTGATCCTATGCCACGCTACTCTTCAACCCTAAACAGGCTGATGCAACTCCTGCATCAAGCCTGCGTCAATGTATCGGTGACAAGGCTCCCCAGTGGCAAAGCTCCAGCCATCTGGCATGCTCACTTTCGGAAGAATTGGTGTGCTGGATGTGGCCTACGACGAAGCTCACTGGCCGGGAGCAGCCGCCAGCGACACCCGGACCGCCGGAAACTGAACCGGCTGCTCCCGGTCCGGTGCATCGATTCGTTAGGCCTTTTCTTCTTTGGGTGGTTCAAGTTGCTGCTTCAAATCCTTCGGCAGGAGTCCCCGCAAATGTGGATGCGCTTCGATCAGCCGGGCAATGTCGCCCAAGTTCTTTATCCGTTTGCTCTGCCGCTGCTTTGAGTCACTCCAGGCCTTGATCTTGCCTTGAAATGTGTCCTCAAGCGAGGCGACCCCAAGCAAAACTCCGTGAACGTCCGCTGGAACTGCTCGGTTGGGAAAATCGCGGTAGAACTCTTCAGTGCTGAGTTGCAGAGTAGCTTTGGAGCGGCCTTTAAAGTTGATTGACCACTGGAATCGCTCTGAACGAAATCCCGCTTCTGCCAGGGCGCATTTGCCCCGGGCCTAGCTCCCGCGGCCTCATCAGTCATCCCAGGAAGGCGGGCCTTGGGCGGCGGTTGCCGCAGCCTCGACGTGTTCCCAGTCACTCTCCACGCGGCTGTAAGCCTTCGCCAGCGCATTAGGGGGCCAGGGGGCAACGTTGGTGAGGCGCGTCTGATGGGCCCCCGCCTCGCTTTCAATTACCTCGCGCAGGTGCATCTCAATCCTCCACCGGCACGACCAGGTTCTCCATGATGTAGTCTTTGCGTTCGGGGGTGTTCTTGCCCATATAGAAGGTGAGAATCCCGGCGGTCTCGGGTTTGGGCGCGTATTCAACCTGGCTTAGTCGCATTTGCTGCCCGATAAACTGCTTGAACTCGGAGGGGGAGATTTCGCCCAAGCCCTTGAACCGGGTAATCTCGCAATTGGCCCCGAGCTTCTTGCGGGCTTCGTCGCGCTCCGCTTCCGAATAGCAGTAGAGGGTCTGCTCTTTGTTTCGGGCGCGGAATAGCGGGGTCTCCAGGACGAACAGGTGACCGTCATGGACTAATTGCTCGAAGAACCGGAAGAAGTAGGTGATGAGCAGATTGCGGATGTGCAGTCCGTCCACGTCGGCGTCCGTGGCGAGGATGACCTTTTCGTAGCGCAAGGCGGAGGTGTTGTCCTCGATATCGAGGCTGCGCATCAGGTTGTAGAGTTCATCATTTTTATAGACGATGTCGCGCTTCAGGTCCCAGACGTTGAGGGGTTTGCCTTTGAGAACAAAAATGGCCTGCGTGTTCACATCCCGGCAACTGACGATGGAGCCCGCGGCGGACTGGCCTTCGGTGAGGAAGATCATCGAGCCCTTCCCCTTGTCTTTGGCCTTGTCGAAATGGAGCTTGCAGTCTTTGAGTTGCGGGATGCGGATGCTGATGGCCTTGGCTCGCTCGCGCGCCAGTTTTTTGACCTCTTGGAGTTCCTTGCGGAGTTGACGCGTGTCCTGGACTTTGGCGATAATTCTTTGGGCTATCTCTTTGTTGCGATTGAAGAACTGCAATAACTCCTCGCGCACGCGGTTGACCAGTTCGGTGCGGATTTCGGTATTGCCGAGCTTGTTCTTCGTCTGCGATTCGAAGACCGGGTCTTTCAGCCGGATGGCGACCGCCCCGACCATGCTTTCGCGGACGTCGTCGCCATCGAAGCGTTCACGAGCGTATTCGTTGACCGCCTTGAGCAGGCCCTCGCGGAAGGCGCTGAGGTGAGTGCCGCCGTCGGTGGTGTACTGGCCGTTGACGAAGGAATAGAAGGTCTCGCCGTAGCGGCTGTTGCTGTGAGTAAAACAAAATTCAAGCGTCTTTTCCGCATAATGGAGCGGCGGGTAGATCGGTTCGCTCTCGTCGGCCTCGAGGTCCTCCATGATTAAATCCAGCAGCCCGTTTCGTGATTGGAAGGTCTTGCCGTTGAAAACAAGCCGCAGCCCCGTGTTCAGAAAGCTGTAATGCCGCAGGCGTTTCTCCACCTGCTCCGTGCGGAATTCGGCCTCCTTGAAGATAGCCGGGTCCGGTTCGAACTGAATAAATGTGCCATCCGGTTCGTTGCCCTTGCCCTTTCGTTCAGCTTTGAGCTTGCCCTGCTTGAAGACCGCCTCGACAAATTCCCCGCCGCGATGGCTCCGAGCCAGAAAATCCTTCGACAGGGCGTTCACCGCCTTGGTGCCTACTCCATTTAGCCCGACGCTGAATTGGAAAACATCATCGTTGTATTTCGCGCCGGTGTTGATCTTCGACACGCAGTCAACGACTTTCCCGAGCGGAATGCCCCGGCCGAAATCCCGGACCGAAACCGAGCGCCCATCGATGCTGATGCGGACTTCTTTGCCATAACCCATGATGAACTCGTCAATGGCATTGTCGATGACCTCCTTGAGCAGGATGTAACAGCCGTCGTCATAGTGCGACCCATCGCCGATGCGTCCGATGTACATGCCGGTGCGCAGCCGGATATGCTCCAGCGAGGATAGCGTCTTGACCTTGCTCTCGTCGTAAATGTGCCGGGCGGTCTCTGCCATAAATCAAAGAGCTAAATATCAAGGTTCACCCGGCCATTGCCAACAAGAAATGCAGAACAACAAATACAGAACAGTCGCGATGTGACCCCAATGCAAGTGGGCGCATCCCGCCCCCAATTCCTGGCGAATCCGAAATTCGAACTCCGAACTCCGAAATTCGAAACAAATCCGAAATCCAAAAGCGGCAATGACCAAAACCCGAGAGTAACGCTGAGGCTGGGAAGTCTGGAGTTGCCTCGTTGGGCAAAAGTGGCTAAGAGACTTGAGCATGTACGAACCAAACTCCGGCCTCAGGTGCCACCGCCCGATGCTCGCATGAAGGCCGTCATTCTCGCGGGCGGGCTGGGAACGCGGCTGCGTCCGTTCACGGAGACGATTCCCAAGCCGCTCCTGCCTATTGGTGAAAAGGCGGTGCTCGAGATCCAGATCAACCGGCTCAAAAGGCACGGGTTTGATGAGGTGTTCCTGGCCACGAATCACATGGCGGAGTATCTCGAACGATTTGTGGGCGACGGCTCGCAATACGGCGTGCGCCTGGCCCTCAGCCGCGAAGCCAAACCGCTGGGAACCGTCGGCCCCCTGACCCTCCTGAAGGATAAGCTCATCGAACCGTTCCTGGTCATGAACGGCGATATTCTGAGCTTGGTAGATTTCAGCGATTTGTACCGGTTCGCCCTGGAAAAAGCGGCCTGGCTGACAATCGTCGTGCGGCAGCACATCACCCCCTACGCCTTTGGAGACATCTTCTTCGAAGGCGACCGGGTGACGGGCATCGAGGAGAAACCAAATATTATTAAGCACATCCTGGCCGGAATCTATATCGTTCGCCCTGAGATTTTTCAGCTTATACCCAAGGACACTTACTTCGGCATGGACATGCTCATCAAGGAAATGCTGCGGCGCGACCTGCCGGTGGTGAAATACGAATCGCACGAGTATTGGCTGGATATCGGCCAGCCCGGCGATTATCAGAAAGCCCAGGAAGACGCCCGGGAAGGCAGGTTCGCGGCATGAACGGCAAAACAAGTGATCTGAGCGCGCGCTCGCTCGAGAGACTCCCGGAAGAGAATTCGGGGAGGTCTCGGATGATACCGCTCTCCATCCCTCATCTCGCCGGCAATGAATGGAGCTACATCAAAGAATCTCTGGACAGCGGTTGGGTCTCCTCGGCGGGGCCGTTCGTGGACCGGTTCGAGCGGGAAATCGCGCGCTACACGGGAGCGCCCCATGCAGTGGCCTGCGCCAGCGGCACCGCCGCTCTGCACATCGCCCTGCTCCTGGCGGGAGTCGGCCCGGAAGACGAGGTCATTGTGCCCACGCTCACCTTCGTGGCGACCATCAACGCCGTCCGCTACACGGGGGCGTACCCCCTGTTCATGGACTGCGACGATTTCTATTGCCTCGACGCCGAAAAGACCTTGGATTTCCTGACACAAGAAACTGTCTCGGGCGAGGGTGGCGTGCGCAACAAACGAACCGGGCGCCGCATCGCTGGCCTGATGCCAGTGCATGTCTTTGGCAATGCCGCCGCGCTTGACCTCCTGTCTTGCACCTGCCGTGAGAGGGGAATCACGGTAATCGAGGACGCCGCGGAGAGTCTTGGCACGGTGTACACCTCCGGGGCGTTCAGTGGCAAGCATACCGGCGCCATAGGCGAGTTGGGCTGCCTTTCCTTCAATGGCAACAAGATCGTGACGACCGGCGGCGGCGGCATGATTCTGACCTCCAACGCGGCCATGGCGGCGCGGGCGAAATACCTGACCACTCAAGCCAAGGACGACGACCTCAGATTCATCCACAACGAGGTCGGCTACAATTACCGGCTCACGAACCTGCAAGCCGCCTTGGGGGTGGCGCAGTTGGAGCAATTGCCCCGCTTTCTGGAAACCAAGGCCGCTCATTACGCCCAATACGCGGAGGGTCTGCGGAACATCCGCGGCTTGAGCCTGGCGCCCGTCCCTGCTTACGCGCGGAACAATCATTGGCTCTGTTCGCTGCGCGTGAACGAGGGGATTTACGGTTGTGACCGTGACGCCCTGATGAGGCGCCTGACGGCTTGCGCAATCCAGTCGCGTCCAGTCTGGGGACTCAACCACCTCCAGCGGCCCTTTGCCCATTGCCAGGCCTACCGGATAGAACGGGCAACCGAACTATGGCAAACCACCTTGAGCCTGCCCAGTTCCGCGGGCCTCAAAGCGGAAGAAATTCAGGCGGTGATCGCGGCGTTGCAACAGACAACATGACAAAAGACCTGGTCATAATCGGGTGCGGCGGGCTTGGGCGGGAGGCGGTCTTTCTGGCCGAATCGGTGAACCGGGCTACGCCCTCGTGGAATTTGCTGGGGTATGTTGGCCGCGAACCGGAGAGTATCGGCCAGATGATTGGCGAATTTCGCGTCGTAGGTGACGACGAATGGCTTTGCGCCATTGAGCGGGAAATGGCGGCGGTTCTGGCCATAGGCAGCCCGGCGCTGAAGAACAGGGTGCGGGAGCGCCTGGGGGAGAACAGGAATCTGAGTTTTCCCAACCTTATCCACCCGTCGGCAACGGGCGATTGGCAGCGAATCAAGATGGGGGAGGGCAATCTGGTGTTCAACACCGTCGGCTTCACAACCGGCATCATCGTGGGCAGATTTAATGTCGTAAACCCGGGTTGCACCATCTCTCACGATTGCGCGTTGGGAAGCTGGAATCTGCTTGGCCCCGGCGTGCATCTGGCGGGCGGGGTGAGCATTGGCAACCGGGTCGTTTTGGGCGTAGGCGCTCAAGTCTTGCCAGGCGTGGCCATTGGTGATGATGTCACTATCGGGGGCGGCGCGGTGGTGACGAAATCCATTGGGCGCGCGGGGACCTACGTGGGCGTGCCGGCCCGTCTCTTGAACCGGCGCGAGGGAGGACAGAATCATTGACCAGACAGATGAAGACGTTGATAGCGGTCATTGCCTATAACGAAGAGCGGAATATCGCCTCCGCTCTCAAGGACCTCTTCGCGCATGACTTCGGCTACGATGTCGTGGTGATCGACAACGGCTCGGCCGACAATACCACCGAGATTTGCCGCTCCTTGGGTGTGCGCGTGCTCCGGCATTGCGTGAACGCCGCCGGGGCCATGGGCACTGTGACCAGTTATTTCCGCTACGGTTTCGAGGAGGGCTACGACTGTTTGTGCCAGTTCGACGGTGACGGGCAGCATTTAGCCGGCGAGTTGCCCAAGATCTGCGCTCCCATTCAGAACGGCGCCGCCGATTACGTCATCGGCTCGCGATTCCTCGAAGGCAAAGGCTTCCAATCCACCTTCGCCCGCCGCCTTGGAATCGGGCTGTTCTCCCGGCTCAATTCCTGGATCATGAAACAGCCGGTAACCGATGTGACCTCCGGCTTCCGGGCCTATAGCCGCTCGGTCATGGACTTCTTCGCGCGCGCCTATCCCTTCGAGTTGCACGACACAAACCAACTGTTGCTGGCCAGCTTTTTCAGCGGAGCGCGAGTGGTCGAAGTCCCGGTGCGGATGCGCGAGCGAGCGCATGGGATTTCCGAGTTCGATTTCCTGGCCTCGCTGGCCTATCCCTTCGTGGGCGCGGTCAACATTGCCGGCGTGTGGCTGCAGCGCAGCCGCATTCAACAATACCGCAAACCAACCTGAGTGTTATGGGTCTGAAGATTAAGCTAATCGCCTTTGTGCTGGGGCTCGTCTTTTTCGGAGTGGTGCTCCGTTCCGTGCGCCAAAACTCCTTCCGTCCACTGTATGCGGTGTTGTGGCTGAGCCTGTCCGGCTTTCTGCTTTCCATCGCGATTTTCGAGCCGTTCTACAAGTGGTTTGCGACCTCCGTCATAGGCATCAACGACGCCCGCCACGTCATCTACATCGCCGTCATTAGCTTCCTGCTGGTGTACAATCTCTATCTCACCGCCACCGTCAGCCGCATGTCGAACCAGATTCGCCACCTGATCAGCGCCGTGGCCATCCTGGAAAGCAAGCTGCAACGCCTTGGGCCGCTCCCCCAAGCGGCCAATTCTGAGGTTCCGCCCTCAAACAGGTCGTCGGTCTCGGGTCAGGAGTCAGATGTCCCTTCCTCGTCGCCCGACTCCGGAGGTCCGCTCTGCGCGGGCCGGGACCACTCCGGAATAAAGGGGCCGGGGTTTGCACACGCGCCGGACAATTGCTAGTTCCATCTTAGATTTTGGCGATAATCCACGTTCCGTTCAGGGCGGTCCATGAAGCCGCGACAATAAAATACGCGGCCGCGTATTTTATTGTCGCGACCAGGAGATCGGCAACCCCGCCACGCCGGACGTGACCGAGAAGGTCACCCTCCTCGTGGATTCCGGGGCGGTCTATTCGGTGGTGCCGCAGGGGATTCTCGAGCGCTTGGGTATAAAGCCGGTTGCCACCGAAGAGTTTCAGCTTGCCGACGGCAGCAGGATTGCCCGCAAGAAGGGCATCGCCCTGTTCCGCTACGAAAAGCGCACCGGCGGCGCCGACGTGATCTTCGGCGAGCCAGGCGACGGCCAGCTCCTTGGGGCCTTTACGCTGGAGGCTCTGGGGCTCGTGCTGGATCCTCTGCGCCGCGAGCTCAAGCAATTGCCGATGGTGCTGGCCTGTTCGACCGCGGTTACCAGCCAATGGCTTTCCGGCAGGCCAGCCCTGGGGTCGAGCGTGCCGGCAGTGACATAGTCCGCCGGCCGGTTCAGGACAACCGCGTGATAGGATTGCGGCGGCGACGGTCGGCCGAGAGAGACAAGGTCAAGACGTGGAAGCGCGTGTGGTTGCCATTTTGAACTCAACAAACCTGCACGGCGAGGTGAACCTATCTCCGGTCCGCGCCTCGGCATTCTTCCGGCTCAGACTTCTGCCGAAATGAGATTTCAGTGAAAGGCCCGCCGGATTTCGTCGAGCGAGACGCCCAAGATTTTCATCGCAATGTTGTTCAGCGCCGCCTTAGGTCCCGCGACGTGGATGGTGCGATGGACGTGCGATAGGCTCTGGCCGGGGGCCAACGCCGCCGCGGGTGACGAGGACTCCAATTCATAAAACGGACCGAGCTGCGGCGCCCCCGGCGAGGGAGGGCCGTCGTTGTAGCTGTTGGCCACGTCGCCGCCATACGGGTTGTCCTGGAGCTTCCATAGCGAATTGACGTAATCGGTGACGCCTGCCGGTTGGCTGAATTGCATGATCGTCAGAATGTGGTTGTCCGCATCGTAGCTGCCGATGACCTTGCGGCTCCGTTTCGGACTGATGCCGATCTTGCTGCGATATTCGGCGTCGGCTTTGAGAAAGACCGCGTCACTCCTCACGACGAGGCGGTCGGGGGGAATCTGGCCGAAGTAATCCGAGGTCACCTTCACGCCCAGTTCAGATTCCGGGCCCGGCTTGATAGGAACGACAATGGTCGTGCCCGGCGAAGAATTGAACTGTCCGAGTATCCAGATGGAAAGCAGGCCGGTATTCTTTTCCCAAGGATTCCGCCCGGCGTTGATGAGTTTGTTGTCACTTTCAACCGCCACAAGCCTGACCTCGGCGATAGGACTCATTCCCAGATCCGCCCAGGCAGCCGCCGGCTCCAGCACGCGCACGACGCGAGCCACCTTCACCTCGAAACGCGTGCCGGAATAATTCGTCAGGCTAAACTCGGCGTTGAACTCCGCCTGATCGGGCGAGCGGCTCACGAGCTTGTAGGCCATCGTGTCCAGGGGCGGCGGCGTGAACCAATTGGCCAGCTCGAATTTCACCCCCTTGGCGAAGAAGACCGAGAATTGGCCGCCCTCCGGCCCGATCCAGAAACGGTCTTCGCCGCCGAACACATTGATCTGGGGCTGCAGTTTGCCCGAGGCAATCAATGGGCGGTTGATCCAGCCAAAACCCAGTCCGTCATCGCCCTCCAAGGTGCTGGTCATCACGCGGCCCTGCCACGCCGGCGCCACCGCCGCCCTAGCCTGGCCGCTCCGGTCACTCAGGACAATGGTGTCCGTGTGCTGCCGCAAGAAGGCGACATCGTCGCCGAATCGTGCGGAACCGGCGCCGGAAACTGTAAGCATACCTGCGGCCATGAACGGGAGTGTGGCTAGGAGACTAACGGAGTTCATCATGAAGCGATAATAGCTGTTGCCTGGAAGCCGTCCACCATTTAACAGTGGAGGACACATGCCGCATCGCAAAACGCTTCGCGGCCGGAGGCATCTAATATCAGAACATGACGTTCCTGCCCATCGTGGATCGTGAACTGCGCGTGGCGGCGCGACGGCGCGGCACTCATCGCCTGCGCCTGCTGGTGCCGCTGGCGGGGATGCTACTGGTTGGAATGTGTGCCCTCCTGCTTTCCGCCGGGGTAGCGCCCAAGCAGGTTGGCCACGCGATTTTCCAGGGATTTTCTTTGCTCCTGCTGCTCTATAGCCTGATCTACGGACGCCGGGCAACCGCCGATTGCCTAAGCTGCGAGAAGCGCGAGGGCACGCTCGGCCTGCTCTTCCTCACCGATCTCAAAGGTTACGACATTATCCTGGGCAAATTGGCCGCAACGTCGTTGGGAGGATTCTATGGCCTGCTCTCGGCCTTTCCAGTATTGGCCGTCCCGCTGTTGATGGGTGGGACGACGAATGGCGAGTTCTGGCGGACGGTTCTGGTGCTGGTCTGCACCTTTCTGTTCTCGCTTGCGGTGGGAATCTTCGGGTCGTCGATGAGCCGCGAATATCACCGCGCCATGGAAGCGAATTTCATTCTGCTTTTACTGGTAGTCGTAGCCGGGCCGGTCTGCGGCGGCGTGATAGCGTTCTTTAACCCGTCCCACGCATTCATCAAGACACTCTTTCTTCCGTGCCCGTTCTATACGCTCTACCTGTGCTCGGACATTCACTTCCGCGTGGATTTCGATTTCTTCTACTGGTCAGTGGAACTGATCATGGGGCTGACCTTGTTGCTGCTGTTGCTGACGAATTGGGTCGCTCCGCGCTGTTGGCGCGAAAGGGCCCCGACCGGCGAAAAGACCCGTCGCAGCGAGATATGGAGGCGGCTCAATTACGGGCAGGACGCCAGGCACAGCGCGTTTCGCCGACAGTCGCTGGAGGTCAACCCGATCTACTGGCTCAGTGCGCGGGTCCGGCTCAAACCGGCTCATGTTTGGGCCTTTCTTGGTGCCGTGGGGTGTTGGTGGTTGCTGGGGCGGTTGAGCCAAGGCAGAGTGTGGCTGGACACCTCCGTCACTGTCGCCATGGCACTCATTCTCAATGCGACTCTGAAACTCTGGGTGGCGATCGAAGCCGGGCAGCGCCTTGCCGAAGACCGAAAAACAGGCACTCTCGAAGCGTTGCTGACCAGCCCGGTCACGGTGAAGGAGATGCTGCGCGGTCATCTTATGGCGCTGAAGCGCCAATTCCTCAGGCCGTTGCTTGTAGTCGCCGGGGCCGGCGCGCTTTTTGCGATAGAGTCATATCGGCGCTCGCACGATGTCGAAAGCACGGTTTTCGCCGCCGTCGGGGCGGCAATGCTCCTGGCTGACAGCGCCGCCCTGGCCTGGGTCTCAAAGTGCCTGGCACTCGCCGCCGGGAAGGCACACCACGCAGCGCTGGGGGCGGTCCTGCGCATCCTGATTCTCCCCTGGATGGCCGCCGGAGGGATTGTGCTCGTGGCCAAGCTTGGGATAGCGCTGGGGCGCGGCCAGTTCTGGCAGGCTGATTGGATCGACTGGCTGGCGCTGGCCGCAGTTCTGGGTCTGGCCGCCGACCTCGGCTTTGGCTTGATGGCGTGGTGGCGCTTGAACTACCGGTTTCGGCAACTGGCGGTGAGGCAGTTTGACCGTTCCTCGATTGTCGAGCCTCGCGCCGTTGGGCGGAAGCATGAGGCCATGGAGCCCAACCCAACCACCCCGGCGGCGGTCAAGAGCGCGGCCGCCCTCGCATCCCGCTGGGCCGCCTGGCGCAGCCCAAGGCGCATCGCCGTGGCAGCGGCACTTCTTGCCGTCTGTTCGGGCCTGCTCCTGTTCAGACCGCGGCCGAGCCGGCTTCCGGCTCCGGTTATCGTTCATTTAGCGGCAAGCAATGCGCCCGTGCGCATCTCCGGGGCCTACGGCGGGATGATGCTCATCCTGCCCGATGGCTCACTCTGGCAGTGGGAAAACCGAGGCCGATCCGCCCAGTCCGGTGGTTTGCCGGAACAGCTTGGAACAAACTTTGACTGGCTCCAGGCGGCCACGTCTGCAGATCGCCGCACCGCCCTCCGCAAGGACGGCAGCATCTGGACATGGAGACGGACCCGTGCAACGAACACTCCGCCGGAACAGGTAGGATTGGGCCAACATTGGAAGGCCATCGCGGCATCCCAGTCGGATTCTTTTGCCATTCGCCAGGATGGCACGCTCTGGCATTTTACGGAGTTGTTAATCGGCGGGTCCCTTTCGCTTGGGCAAAGCGAAATTGGCACTAATCGAGACTGGACGGCCATTTCCTGCTCACAGTCCGGCAATTTCGGCTTGCGGCGCGATGGCACCCTCTGGGTGTGGGGCCGTATTCTTGTCCCCCGCAACGCCACAGCGTGGGTCACCCGGAATCTTGCCGCCCCAGTACAGCTTTGCCGCGATACCAACTGGGCCAGTCTATCCGGCGGCCTGAGGGTCCTCGCCCAAACCCGCTCGGGGGAACTGTGGGATGCTTCGGATGCGAGCCCGAACCCGATGAAGCCTGCGTCCGCGGTTTGCCGCCTCATCGCAACAGGATTTGCGCCTGGGCGCCTGGGCATCGCCTTCAGCGGCGGCCCGAGTCTCAGCCTCTTCGAAATCCGGTCAGGTGGCACACTCTGCGAGAAACCCCTTCCGTTCATCCCATTGATGAAGGCGCCGGCCGGGCGGTGGCGGCAGGTGGGACGGCGCTCGGACTGGGTCTGGGTTTGGGGCAACGGTCTGACCGCCTTCGGTCTGACTCATGAAGGCACGCTCTGGAGCTGGGGCTACGACCCAACTCGGAGCCGGCCTCCCGGTATTCTCGCGAGGCTGGATGTGCTGCGACTCCGAATCTCAAACTGGCTGCAAGGCCGCCGCATGAGCGTGCAGGCCGCCTCCCAGCCCGTGATTCAGAGCCAGCCGCGGCAGCTCATGCGCCTCCGGTAGCCAGAGCCTGCCTCGCTAGAGTCCTGGACCCTGAAAACATGGAGTGAACAGGTCAAGTTTCGTAATGGCTGCACGAGATCTGTGGAGATTGAGAATTGAGAATTAAGAATTGCAAATTGCAAATTGATGGCACGTCCACATCGATTGCGAAGAGCAAAGCAACCGTCCCGCTCCGAGGCGGAACTCAATTTGAAATTCTCAATTCTTAATTCTCAATTCTCAATTATCGCTGACAGGAGCAGCTGGTCTGAGCGCCTGCTCGCTAGGGTCTTATCCGGCAAACGGTAGGGCGTTTGCCTCATTGCCCTGAAGGGCGCGCGGTACAAAGTCTCTTCCATGAACCTTGGTTCCGTTGCGGCGTTACATCTGGAGAATCATCTGCGGCGCTGCGACGGGAGGGAGCGACAAAGGTGCGGGCGCCGAATGTCGAGCGTGCGGGCGATGGCGCCGTTCGTAGCAAGTCTATGGCTCCTGCTGTCCCCCATGGCGAGCCAGGCGGAGGACAACACGTGGCTCTATGCCGTGCAGATCAGCGCGCAGGTGCAGGCCTCACCGCCCCAGATCGCACTGACTTGGCTGCCGGACCAGAATGCGACCAAATACACGATTTATCGCAAGTCTAAAGACGCCACCGAATGGGGCTTGCCGATTGCCGAGTTTGACGGCGCGGCCACAAACTACACCGACGCCGATGTCCAGGTGGGGACCGGCTACGAGTATCAGATCGTCAAGAAAACCAGCCTCGGCTACACCGGCTACGGTTACATTTATAGCGCCATCGAGTTGCCGATGACCGAGGACCGCGGCAAGCTGGTCCTGGTCGTCGAGACAAACGCGACGGCAAGCCTGGCCGGCGAACTGGCCCGATTGCAGCAGGACTTGGTTGGAGACGGCTGGACGGTGATCCCCATTGGCGTATCCAGCAACGACACGCCGGCCGCGGTGCGCGCCCGGATCATCGACCAGTATCGCGCCGATCCGGCCACCGTCGATGCGGTCTTCCTCTTCGGTCACGTCCCCATTCTTGAATCGGGCGACATCAATTATGATGGGCATCTAACCCGTCCGATGCCCGCCGACGCCTATTACGGGGACATGAATGACGACTGGCCGACGAATTCGAACCTGAGCCCGAGCTACTTGCCCTCTGACGTGCAACTGATGGTTGGCCGGGTCGATTTCTTCAACCTGCCCGGCCTGGGCGCCCCGGCTCCATGGCCAAGCGAGACCGATTTGCTGCGCAATTATCTCGACAAGGATCACAACTGGCGCCAGAAGCTCTTCACCGTGCCGCGGCTGGCGCTGATGGGCAATTCGCGCGGAGACGAAGGCGGCATTGCCTCCGCGGCGAGCGGCTACCGGGTCTTCACGCCGCTCGTGGGGCCGGGCAACATCGTCGAGGCTAATGTTTCGTATAACGCCCCGCCGGAGCAGCGTTGGACGTCTATGCTCGGCAGCGGGCGCTATCTCTGGGCTTATGGCTGCGGTGGGGGCGCGCCTGACAGTTGCGGCGGGCTGGGAACGCACACCATCAACGGCGTGCCCGGTTATGCCCTGAGCACGGACGTGGTGGGCTTGGACGCGCACGCGGTCTTTGTGATGCTCTTTGGGAGCTGGTTCGGGCAATGGGATTTGCAGGATGACTTTATGCGCGCGTTTCTGGCAACGCCAAGCTGCGGATTGGCCTGCTGCCTGTCGGGCCAGCCGCATTGGTTCCTGCACCACATGGGCCTGGGCGAGCCTATCGGCTATTCCACGCGGCTGACCATGAACAACAGCAATCTCTACCGCAACGAGGTCAATCTCTTCCCGCGGGCGGCTTACATTGCCTTGATGGGCGACCCGACGCTGCGAATGGAACCTGTGGCGCCACCCACCGGCCTGACCGGCGCCGCCTGGAACGGGGATGTCGTTTTGAATTGGTCGCCCTCGGCGGACCCCGTTTTAGGCTATTATGTGTATCGGGCCAGCGACCCGGCGGGGCCGTTCTCCCGGTTGACTTCGGCCCTGCTCACCAACGCGACCTACACCGACCAAGGCGCCTTGCCCCAAACTTATACGTACATGGTTCGCGCCGTGCTGCTTCAGACCAATCCCAGCGGCAGTTATTTCAATCCCAGCGAGGACGCCTTCACGACGGTCAATGCGGCGCAACCACCCCCCACGATTGACGCCTCGGTCCGCGCCACGCCCTCCGGTCCGCAGCTCACCTGGGACTCCGAACCCGGGCTGCTCTATCACGTCCTGGCCAACGACGACCTCACCCAAACCAACTGGACGGATGTCAGCGGCGCCATTACGGCCAATAATTCCAGCGCATCCTGGACGGATACGAACGCGCCTGCCGCCCGCCAGCGGTTCTACCGTATCACGAGCGCGCCGCCTGGCGGCGGACCCTGAACTGGCCCTCGCCCCCGGGGAGGTCTCCGGAAACGGCCCGAAGAGGCAGCACAGCGTGTGTTATGATGGATATACCGGACTGGAGTTGACATTAGGTCGGGCATATCGGACAATAATGACGCGATGCCAACAGCGCAATCCATTCCATTGGCGGTTGTTCACACGCTACGAAAACTCGGACGGGACCTCGCCATTGCCAGGCGCAAGCGCGGCATTTCCACAGCCGACATGGCCGCGCGGCTCTTCGTCAGCCGTGATACGCTTTGGCGGTTGGAGCGTGGCGACCCCGCGGTCGCGCTCGGCACGTTTGCCACGGCGGCCTTTGTGCTCCAATTGCACGACCGGCTGGCGAGTTTTGCCTCGCCAGCCAGCGATGATCTTGCTCTTAGCCTGGACGAAAGCCGGCTGCCTAAACGCATTCGCCGTCCTCGCAAATGAGTTGGGAAGTACACACTGAATGGGAGGGACAGACCTGCTTCGTGGGACGCTTGCACGCCGCGGAGCGCGGCCCCGCTGTCTCGTTCCAGTACGCCCCGGAGTGGCTGCAACGAGATCGTGCTTTCGCAATTGATCCGGCTTCGCTGCCCCTTGAACCTGGGCCGCGGCACGCTCGTGCCTTGTTCGGCGCGATGCTGGATTGCGGGCCGGACCGCTGGGGACGGCTCCTGATCGAACGGGCTGTGCGCAAGAAAGTACTGGCTCAGAAACCCTATCGCGATCTGGACTATGTGCTGGCCTTGGACGACAGCACACGTCTGGGCGCACTCCGCTTTCGCCAGGACCCGACCTGCGCGTTCCTTGCCCCAACGGTTGGCAAGTTGCCGCCGCTGGTCCGCCTTCAAACGTTGCTGCGCGCCGCAGACGCCATCCATTCCGATGCTGAAACCGCTGCCGATTTGCGGTTCCTCCTGGGCGCCGGATCACCTCTTGGAGGCGCGCGGCCCAAATCGGCCATCGCCTTGCCAGATGGCCGCCTTGCGCTGGCAAAGTTTCCCAAGCCCGACGACACGCGCGACATCGCCGCCGGCGAAATCCTGGCGCTGACGCTCGCGGCCAAAGCGGGTATTCGCGTGGCCGGGCACCAGTTGGTTGTCCTCAACGGGCATGGTGTGGCGGTCATCGCCCGATTTGATCGGATCGAGGGCCGGCGCGTTCCTTTCGTTTCGGCGGCGACTCTGCTTGGCCTCTCACCCGCTGATCCGGGTGGCTATACCCTCGTTGCGGACGCCATTCGTCGGTTCGGCCATGATGTGGACGCCGACCTGCGCGAACTCTGGCGCCGTCTCCTCTTTTCGCTTCTCACCAGCAATTACGATGACCACCTGCGCAACCACGGCTTTCTCATGCGCCAGGCGGGCCGCTGGGCGCTCTCACCGGCTTACGACATGAACCCCGTACCCGAGATGGAGCGCGCGCGCGTGAACAAGATGCCGATCAGTGAAGACAGCGAGGGGCCAAGCATTGCTGCCGCGCTGGCCGTTGCCCCACGTTTTGGAATCAACGCCACTGTGGCACTAACGATCCTGCGGGAGGTTCTCACCCATGTGGCGCGTTGGCGAATAGTGGGTCGAAAGCTTGGCTTGAAAGCCGCTACGCTTGACGCCTACTCGAGCGCTTTTGAACATGAACTGTTGGATGAAGCCCGGCGTTTGCTCAGAGGCTCGTGACCATAGCACCCCCCCCCGCCTCGTGCCCGATCAGCGAGGTTGGGAGCGGGCTGGCACCGGTTGGCCGCTCGCCTGGCTCCGCACGCCCGGTTGCCATGAAACTTCCCAACTCCAGCGCAGGTCGCACCGCAACGCCCTGTTCCACTGGAAATATATTGGTCCTGGTTCGTCCAACATGTACGTTGGACTTGTGAAAACGCTTACAACACGAGAGTTTTACCATTCTCCGGGCATTCTGAAGTCAGTCCGTCCGGGACAATCCCTGTTGGTCACGGACCACGGAGAGCCTGCCTTTACGGTAACAAAGGCGGGCAGCCGACCGCGGCGCACGGCTGAGCAATTGCTGCGCCGCTCGCGTGAGGTGATCCGAGGTGATCGCCCAGTCACGGATTATACGGCAATCCTCAAGGCGATGAAGCGATGAGAATCTACGCGGACACCTCGTTCCTGGTCGGGTACGCCGTATGGAACGACACCAATGCGCAGGCAGCAACGGCGTTCTATGAGGCAAAGCAGGATGAAACATGGTGGTGGTCGCCCTGGCATAGAGTGGAGGTCTTTAACAGCATTCGGCAACTCACACGACTGAGGCAAGCCAAACGCGCCTTGCTCGTAGAGGAGGCCAAACGGGTTATTCGGAACCTTGAGGAGGACGTTCGTTGCCGATATTTCGAGCATATAGAGGCGGACTGGCGAGACGTGTTGCGAACGAGCCATGAAATTAGCTTAGCGAACGCGTTTGTGCGAGAATGCCCGGCCACCGACCTGCTTCACGTAGCCTACGCCATCGAGGTGGGCACAGATCTGTTTGTGACTTTCGACGCCTCGCAATACGAACTGGCGGTTCGCGAGGGATTGAACGCCGTCGTCCCGAAGCTATCGTAACCGCCCCACGCTTGGTTCAGCGAATCAATCCTGGTCCTTCCAGTCGCGGATTTGATAACGTCTGCCGCCTTCCAAACCGAGGGCTATCGCGGTAGGCGTTCAAGCGCGTGGCTGACAATGCGATGCCACCGGACCGTCAGAAGGAAGCTCGCGATGAGCCTGTTGCCCGCGCCGCCGACCGGCCTTACACGGATACCGCGTCAAATTGGGCGTGACGTTTTCCAGGAAGAGCAGTCCAAATGTGTAATGAGAGATCAATCCGAGCCACAAGGACAGGTCCGGGGCGGCGCCTTTACGCTGATCGAACTGCTCGCGGTCATCGCCGTGATCGCAATTTTGGCCATGCTCCTGGTCCCCGCGCTGTCGGCGGCCAAGGCTAGGGCCCGTTCGACCGTTTGCAAGAACCACCTGCATGAAATGGGGGTGGCCCTGCAAATGTACGTGGATGACCACGAAGACAGGTTTCCGTACTACTTGGCGATTCCGGACACCGCGTTGCCCAATGCAGAGGAAGCCCGCGATGCGGCCTCCTGGTGGGGAAAGCTCCTGCCATACTATCCGGTGAAATGGACGGACAGGGCATACCACTGCCCGGGCTACAGGGGGGCAATTAGAGGCTGGCGTGGGCGCAACGGAGATTGGTACGACCCTTGGGGCAGTTACGCCTACAACGCCCGAGGCCTCCGGATGACGTGGTCAGTCACCTTGACGTTCACCAACAGAACCGTGAGGAATCCTGCCTCGTCCGACGACTATGTTGGAGTTATCAAGGCGCTTACGACACGCGAGTTTTACCATTCTTCGGGCATGCTGAAATCGGTCCGACCGGGACGGTCGCTGTTGGTTACTGGCTGCTTTCCGTTCAAGAGTGCCCGTCCTCCTTCTCCTCGCTGTGATGGTTGTGATGGCCCATATCCACCAACACCGCTAATGTCCGGCGCGTGCGGTTGACATCATCCTGTCCCACGCACGCGAGCAGTTTCCGGTCAATTCTCTCCCGCGCCCTGGCCTGAACTGCCGCGGCGGCGCGTCCGCGTTCGGTCAAGGTGACGGTGAGCTTGCGGCGGTCCTCCGCATCCATGGTGCGCTGAAGATAGCCCCGCAGTACCAAGGTATCGACAAGTTGTCCCGCCGCCTGTTTCGAAACGCCCAACTCCTTGATGAGTTGGCCCAAAGGGATTTCACCCTCGCCCAACGCCAGCCCGCCAATCACGTAAAGGCCGTTCTTCGGAATGTCGTCGTAGCCCGCCTCGGCCAGGGCTTGGCGCATGGCTGCTCCATAAGTAGTGCGTGCGTGCCGGAGCAATGCCGGCATCACGATCTCTTCAAACCAGGGTCTTGTGTCATTCATGACAGAGACATATAGTAAAATCCTGGTACTGTCAATATCTTTGACTTATAATGTCGGCGCGCCGGCACGGCCACTGACAAAGTCCATTTTCGCGGTCCGGCGGGTTTTGAGGGACGGTTAGTTCGCCGGTTGCCAACCGGCGGTACAGCCGACTACCAGTCGGCGCTACGAGTTTGTCAGATCAGAGGCCGTGGGCGTGCCGGCGCATCCCGTCGGGCCTGTCGATAACAACCGGGGTTGGAGTCTTGGATTTAATGGCGTCTGCCGCCTTCCAAACCGAGGCCTATCGCCGTACGCGCTCAAGCGTATGGCTGACAATGCGGTGCCACCAGACCGGCAGAAGGAAAATGGCGATGAGCATGTTGCCGGCGATGCCGATGGCGCAGATGCGTCCCAGGCTGGCCATGCCGGCGTTGCTGGACCAGGCCAGCGAGCCGAACCCGGCTATCGCCGTGCCCCCACACAAGAGTAGGGCGCGTCCGACGGAGCGGTAGGCCATCCGCAGGTCGCCCTGGTAACGGCGCAGGGCCAGTTGCATGAAGATGCTGTAATCGACGCCGGTGCCGAGGATGAGGGGGATGGCCATTAAATTGAGCAGGTTCCAAGACCAGTGCGCGAAATGCATGACGGTGATCAGGCACAGCCCGCTGAGGGTAAGGACCGTCAGGCTCAGGAAGATTTCGCGTTTCTTGTGAAAGGCCAGCCAAAGGGAAACCAGGACGAGGGCGATCATCGGCGCAATGACCTTCCACATGTTTCCCTGAACCCTGGCGAAAATGGCATGGCCGAGCAATTCCCAGCCCGAGAGCCACATCCCTTTGGCACGCAACTCCGCCGTCAACCGGGACAGGCCGGCGGCGGAGGCGGGACGGCCGTTGGTTTCGGCCGGCGGATTGACCAGTCCCAGAGCCAGGTACTCTCCGGCGTTGTGAGCGGAGACCTTGTCAAGGATCCACCGGCTCAGTTCGTTGGTAGGCCAGAAAGCGCCGGAGCTTTCTCCGGCGGCCTGCCAGGTGTTGAGCATCTGTTCGGCCAAGGCGACGGAGCGCGGGGCGAAACCGTTGGCGCGGGCGGCCTGGCGGAGGAGATTGCCTTCGGAGGCCAGCTTGAGGGCAACGGCCCGGTTCCTGGCCTGGTCTTGGGGCCGGGGCCAGATAGGGGTGGGCAGGGTGAAGCCGGAGATGAGGTGATTGGTCACGGCGTGCCGCAGGATTCCTTGGGCTTGGGCAAGGTCATCCGCTACCGCGGCTTCGTTCCGGCCACGGACAATAAGCCAGAGGGGTTGCTTCTGCTGGTTGAGATTGGCCTGGATTTGGTCCAGGGCCGCGTAGGCCGGGCTGTTGCGCGGGCGCAGGGCGTTGGCGGTTGAGTCAATCGGGGGGCTGCCGAGCACGATGAGCACGATCACGGTAAAGGTCACCAGCGCCCCGGTAAGGGCAAAGACACTCGATACGCGCGCCCGGCTCACGGGGGGAGGCGGTTGGCGCACGTCCGGCTCTCCTTCCGGGGCGATAAGGTCGGAGGGAATGATAGAGTGGCTGGGATGACTCGCGGCCGGCGGGGGCGGCGCGTTGCGGCCGGGAAAAAGCGGAGGCAGAAACTCAAAGATCATGATGCAGGCGGACAGGGCCACGCCTAAACCGACGAGGGTGCCGAGTTGGTCCAGGCCGGGCAATCCGCCGAAGTTCAGGACCAGGAACGCGGCGATGGTCGTAGAGGCGGCCCAAAAAATGCTTGGCGCAATCGCATGACGGATTTGGGGGATGGTTAAGTCAGGATGAGCCAGGGCCTCCTGGTAATGGACGACGGCATAATCGACGGCCAAACCGAGCAGGATGGCGGCGAAGCCCATGCTGACGACGTTGATGGCGCCGTAAATCAATCCGCCCAGCGCCAGGGTGCTGACCAGAATCAGCGCCAGAAGCGTCAGCAGCCAGAGCATCGGCTTGACCCGCCGGTGCGCCAGCCAGAAGAGAAGGGCGATAATGACGCTAGTGCCGCCGACCGAGATGGTGATGTCGCGCTGCATGCCCGCCGCCGTTTCGGCCACCAGGGCCGGACGGCCGGTGTAGCCGACGGCAACGTTTTGGGTGGGGCCGCGGAAGGAGGCGAGGGTGCGTTTTACAATTAACTTGACGCCAATGAGCCACCGCTGGCACTCGCGATAGGTGCGCAAGGGGCGGTTGGCTTCAACAAAGAGGAGGCGAAATCTGCCGTCGGGCGAGGCAAAGCTCTGTTGGCCCTGGGAAAAGGAAGGCGCCGCCCCGGCCACGTTTTGCGGCAGGCGCGTCAGGCCGAAGGGGTCATAGCTGAGCCGGGCGATGTCTTCGGGCGAGAGGGATGTTGCCAATTGTTCGCGGGTGGAGGCCAAGGTGTTGGAGAGCGTGGAGGGAGCCAGACGATTGGTCAACTGGGCGAAGACCTCTGGCGGTTGATTGAACCAAAGATAGGCCATCAACTCCCCGGCCTGCTCGGGATGCTCCAGCCAGGGCGGCTCCCAGGTGGCATGAGCTACAAGGTTGGAGTGCAGGCGCAGACTCTCGGCAATGACGCGCGCGGCGTTTTCGGTCGTATCGGACAAGGGCGACTTGACGGTGAGGATAAGTTGGCGCGCGTTGGCGAAGTTCTTTTGATAGGCGTCCAAACCCTCGACAACCGGCAGGTCGCTGGGGAGCAGATCAAAAATCTCGGCGTCAAAGCGGAGCCGGGTCACCCCAATAATGACCGGCGCCAGCAGGAACAGCCATAGCCAGCGGCCAGGGTGTTTGAGCCCGGGATGCTCGTGGCTGGGATGCTTCATTCGACGAAGGGCATGCTTAGGGCGCGGGGTCAGTCCTCACTTTTTCCGCGGTGAGGGAAGGGAAGTGGCGGAAGAAGGGTGCAGGACTGACCCCGACACCCAGGTGGGGATGCTCGTGGCGGGGATGCTTCATTTGGCGAAGTAGCCCTTGAGCCTTTGGCCGCTCTTTGCGTCCTCCAGAGTCCAGCCTTTGGCGGTTTCATGCCATGTCCAATCCCGGGGCAGGGGTTGGCCGGTGAGCGCACGCGGCAGCCAGAGCCAAATCAGGCGTCTGGGGGGTTTGCCGTGGCCGGCATGGCGCTGGTCCTGCATGGGGAGCTTGACTTCCCATTCGTGAGCGGTGCTTTGAGCCACAATCAGGGGGAAGGGGGCCTTGGTGAATTGCACGAACGCCCGGCCATCCGGCCGGGTAGCCACCAGGATGTCGCCAGCCACTTCCGGTGAGTGGCTCGTCCGCCTCCAGAGGACCTGGCCTTGACGCACCGTCCAACCGGGCGCGCTCAAATTGACGAGTGGAAACGGTGGAACGGTCCGGCAGCCGGTGAGGCCGACCAGCAGAACCGCCATTGATAAGATGGCCCTGCCAGATCCGAAACTCGAAATCCGAAATCCGAAATCCAAAAGCGGCAATGACCAAAACCCGGGATCCCGGCCTGTTTTGAACGTTTCCCTTTGCCGCTTATGAGATTGTTTCGGATTTCGAGTTTCGGATTTCGAGTTTATTGAGCAGGGATGCGGGGGTACTGCTGGGGCGCGCTCCGCCCGACCGGTATAAGAAAAAAATTTGAACGTCATTTTGCCTACACTAATCCAAAATCACCGAAACGCGTATGGAAGTTTCCCCCACGCGCGATCTTGCAGTGTGACTGTGGCTACTTAGAGAAACTACCGTGAAATTGCTGTTTTTAACTGTGCCCGGACCAGTTGTCCGGGCGGTTCGGTTTCCGCCTGAAATGGAGGGCGAAGTATGATAAAGGTTCAGGAATTGTCAAAGCTTTTTGGGACGAAGCGGGCCGTGGATGAAATCTCCTTTTCGGTCGAGCGCGGGGAGGTGCTGGGGTTCCTCGGGCCGAACGGGGCCGGAAAATCCACCACCATGCGCATGATTACCGGCTTTATTCCGCCCAGTTCCGGCACCGTGACCGTCGGCGGGTTCGACGTGGTGGAGCAGGCCATCGCGGCGCGCCGGCTCATCGGCTATCTGCCGGAGAATGCCCCCGCGTACACGGACATGACGGTGTATGGTTTCCTGAACTTCACGGCTGAAATCCGCGGCCTGAGGGGCGACGCCAAGAAGAAAGCGGTTCATCGCGTGGTGGGGACGTGCTTCCTGGAGCCGGTGCTGCATCAGAGCATTGAAACCCTCTCCAAGGGCTATCGGCACCGGACCTGTTTTGCCCAGTCCATTATTCACGACCCCGACGTGCTCATCCTGGATGAACCGACCGACGGCCTGGACCCCAATCAGAAGCACGAAATCCGGCAATTAATCCGGCGAATGGGCGAGAAGAAGGCCATCATTTTCTCCACCCACATTCTCGAGGAGGTGGATGCGGCCTGCACGCGCGCCATTATTATCGACCGCGGCAAGATCGTGGCCAACGGCACGCCTCACCAGTTGCGCTCCAAGTCCGAGTGGGCCGGCGCGGTGACGCTCCGCGTCACGGGCATCAGCGCCGCCGCGATCAACGAGCGGATGGCGCAGTTGTCGGCCGTCAAACGCACCGCTATTCTCCGGGAAGACGCTACGAGTGTCACCGCCCGGGTGTTTCCCAAGCCTAACGTCAACGGTGTCCTGGCGGGGAGCATCGCCGACGCCGCCCAGGGCTGGCGGATTGAGGAATTGCACACCGAGGAAGGGCGGCTGGACGAGGTCTTTAGGAGCATCACCATGCCCGACACGGCAACCGAAGAAAAGAAATGAACAGTTGGTCACATATCAAAGCCATCACCAAGCGCGAGTTGGGCGCCTATTTCTCCTCCCCTCTCGCTTACGTTTTCATCGTCATATTCCTCCTGCTTTGCGGTTTTTTCACCTTCATGGTGGGCGGGTTTTTTGAGCCCGGCCGCATCCCGCAAGCGTCGCTGGTGCATCCCTTTTTTGACTGGCATCCCTGGTTTTATCTGTTCCTGGTGCCCGCCGTTGGGATGCGGCTGTGGGCGGAAGAGAGGCGGGTCGGGACAATCGAGCTGCTGCTGACGATGCCGATTACGCCCTGGGAGGCCATCGTGGGGAAGTTCCTTGCCTCGTGGTTATTTCTGGCATTGGCCCTGGTGCTGACTTTCCCGGTGGTGCTGACGGTGAACTACCTGGGCAGCCCGGACAACGGTGTTATCCTCACCGCCTACGTCGGGAGCTGGCTTATGGCCGGGGCGTACCTCGCCTTGAGTTGCATCACTTCCGCGATGACGCGCAACCAAGTCGTCAGCTTTATCATTTCAGTGGTCCTGTGCCTGTTCTTTATCCTGGCCGGCTTCCCGCCAGTCATCCGCCTCCTGGAGGGTTGGGCCGCGCCATGGCTGATTAGCATCGTTACCTCGTTCAGCGTCATTACGCATTTCGACGGGTTCCAGCGCGGCGTCCTCGATTCGAGGGACGTGATTTTCTTCTTGTCGGTCATCGTGTTTTCATTGTTCACCACCAGCGTCATCTTGCGCACGCACCGGGCCGGCTGATTGGAAAGGATTTAGGATGAAGAACAAAGGCTATCAGACGTTAATCTATTCGACCGGGGGCGTGCTGGCCATGGCCGTGCTGCTCATCGCCTTCAACGCCGTCACCGGCGCCTTCAAAGAGCGGTTCGACCTCACGCAGGAAAAGGCCTACACGCTTTCAGCCGGCACCAAGGCCATCCTCCACAAGATCGACACCCCCGTCCATCTGCGTTTCTATTGCACGCGCATCCAAAACGCCAGCGCCCAAAGCGTGATGCTCAATGAATACGCCGGCCGGGTTCAGGACCTGCTCGACGAATACAAGGAAGTGGCCGGCGGCAAACTCATTATCCAAAAGCTCGATCCCCAGCCCGATTCCGACGCGGAGGACTCCGCCAACTTGGATGGCATCGAGGGCCAGCCGATGCCCAACGGCGAGAAATTCTACCTCGGCATCGCGGTCAGCGTCTTGGACCAAAAGGAGGCGATTCCCTTCCTGGCGCCCAATCGTGAGCGGCTTCTCGAATATGACATTTCGCGGGCCATCTCGCGGGTTATCGAGCCGGAACGGCCCGTGGTGGGGATCATGAGCGCCATGCCGGTGTTTGGGACTCCCTCCAACCCGATGATGGAGCGCATGGGCCGGCCAGGGCAGCAACCGTGGGTTATCGTCAATGAGTTGAAACGCGACTACGACGTGCGCAAGGTCGATATGGATACCGACAAGATCGACAGCGATATCAAGGTCCTGCTGGTCATCCACCCGCGTGAGATTACGGATAAGGCCCAGTTTGCCATTGACCAGTTCATCATGCGTGGCGGCAAGCTCATCGCCTTCCTTGACCCATTGCCGATGGTCGATGTCCAGCAACAGAACCCTATGATGGGCAGCATGCCCAATAAGGGTTCTTCGCTCGACAAATTGATCAAAGCATGGGGGCTGACGTTCGATACCAGCAAGGTCGTCGCGGACATGAACCTGAAGATGCGGATCGGCGGCCCCAACGGCCAACCGCAGGAAGCCCCGGGCGTCCTCTCCCTGACCACCGACCAGATGAACCACAAGGACGTCGTCACCAGCGAACTCGACAACCTGTGGCTGCCTTATGCCGGCGCTTTCACTGGCGATCCGGTGAAGGGCCTGAAGGAAACGGTCTTGCTCCAGAGCACGAAGAATTCTCAACTGGTGGACGGGTTCATGGCGAACCTGGCCAGCCAGAATATCATCAACAACTTCCAGCCCTCCGGGGTTCAGTATGCCCTCGCCGTCCGGCTAACGGGCCAATTCAAGACCGCTTTCCCCGACGGCCCGCCCCAAGCGAGCGATAGCCAGGCCGCTGACAAGAAGAAGGAAAAGCCCGCCAATTTCCTCAAGCAAACCAAGCAGGTTAACACCGTCATCCTGGTGGGCGATGCCGACATGCTCTATGACAGTGTCGCGTTGCGCCAGATCCAGAGCCCTTTTGGCGTCCTGTCCATGGCCATGAACAACAACCTCGACTTCGCCCAGAACGCCGTCGAACAGATGGGGGGCGACAATGACTTGATCGCCGTGCGCAGCCGCGCCGTCCGCAACCGCCCTTTCACCGTCATCAAGAAGATGGAGGCCCAGGCGCAGGAGGCCTACCAAAGCAGGATTAAAGAGTTGCAAGACAGCTTGGCCGACACCCAGCGCCAATTAAACGCACTCCAGCAAGCCAAAGGCAAAGACCAGCGTTACATCCTTTCTCCCGAGCAGCAGGCCGCCCTCGATAACTTCCGCAAGAAAGAAGCCACGGTGAAGATCCAGCTTAAGGACGAACGCAAGAAATTGCGGCGCGACATTGATTCGCTGCAGAACCGCCTGACTTGGGTCAATATCGCCGGCATGCCGTTCCTGGTCACGCTCTCGGGCCTGGGCCTCGCCTTTTACAAACGCAAACGCACTTCCGCAAAATGAATCGCAAACAGTTCATTATTCTCCTTGTTTTTGTCGTTATCATCGGCGCCGCCGGTTTGGTATTGCGGCACCGCCAAAACGCCGCCTGGGAGAGTCCTAATCCGACTCTGGGCGAGAAACTGATGCCCAAGTTCCCGGTCAACGACGTTGCCGCTATCACCATCAAACAAGGCACCAACCAACTGGACCTGGTCAAGAAAGACGACCTCTGGCGCGTGAAGCAGCGCAATGATTACCCGGCGAATTATTCGGACATCCGCAGCTTCCTGCTCAAGGCCCAGGACCTGAAGATCATTCAATCCGAACAGGTCGGTCCCTCCCAGTTGCCTCGCCTCTCCCTGGTTCCCGGCGCCGGCACAAACGCCGCGATGGTGGTCGATTTCAAGGATGACAAGGGCAAGACCCTCCAGACGCTCCTGCTCGGCAAGCAGCACATGCATGCCTCAACCGGCGCCTCGCCTTCTCCTTATGGCATGGGCAGCGAGGGTTGGCCCGACGGCCGCTACGTTAAGGTTGGCAGCCACTCCGATCTGGTCGCCCTCATCTCGGAGACCCTCTCCAATATCCAGCCGAATCCCGCCGACTGGTTGAACAAAGACTTCTTCAAGATCCAAAAGGTCCATTCCATCGAAGTCGATTATCCTACGCATCCAACAAACTCATGGAAACTGACGCGCGCCGCCGAAACGACCGAATGGAAGCTGGCGGACGCAAAACCGGGTGAGAAACTCGACGTCACCCAGGCCTCAAGCGTGACCAGCCCGCTCAGTTCCCCTTATTTCAACGATGTCGCCACCCAGGACACCAAGGCGAAGGACCTCGGCATGGATAATCCCACCGTGGTCAAGGTCGCTACGTTTGACCACTTCGATTACACCCTCAAAATCGGGAAGAAGAAGGACGACACTTACCCGCTGGCCATAACCGTCTCGGCCAACATCCCCAAGGAGCGCACACCCGGCAAAAACGAGACGAAGGCGGACAAGGCCAAACTCGACACCGCATTCAAAGCCAAACAGACGACACTGGAGGATAAACTGGCCCAGGAGAGCAAATACCAAAACTGGACTTATCTGGTATCAAGCTGGAGCTGGGATTCTCTGCTCAAGAATCGTTCACAGCTCCTCCAGACAAACAAGACCGAGAAGGCGTCCAATGCGACCGCCAAAACCGCGCCGAAGAAAGCGGCTTCGGTTGTCAGTCTGATAAAGAAGGCCGGGCCGGTCGTAGCTTCGAAGCCGGTCTTCGTCACCAACACCAGCCCGCCCACCGCTCCTGATGTTGGCCCAGTTGCGCCCAAGGAGTCAGCCAGTGCCAAAAAGCTGGCGAACGACGTCAGTTCCTTCCTGGACCCCAACAAGGCCACGGCGCCTGCGCCAAAGGCCCCCGCGCCTGCCGGTGCTCCCGCCGCGACGAAGAAGAATTGAGCGGCGGTCGCTCAGCTTCTGGCAGGCATCGGCTGTCCCAGGTGGGACATCAGAACGGGAGACCCCATTCCATGTCCCACCTGGGACATAAATCGGTCTCAGCAAGGGCTCTAGCCCGCATATTTCCCAGCGCGGCAACGCCGCAACCAAATATCGAAAAGCTCCCTGGCAAAAAAATCGGGGCAAAACAATCTTTCAAAAAGAAAAGGAATTGAGAGAGAGTGATACACGCGGGTAGGGCGCGCAGAGGACTGCGCGCCCCACCCACAGACTGTTGCCGTTTTGTTCGTGGCATGAAATATTCGGGCTAGCGGAATTACCCTTGGCAAATAGACGGCGCTGCGCAGAGCTTCCGCGGAGGAGGCCTCCCACGAGGCTTAGTTCAAAGCGATTAACGGCTGCCGACTTGGCAGGGCCTGCTCAGACGAAATCACCCTGCCTCGACAATGATTGTCGTCATAAAACCATTGCTCTCCGTGGCAGTTCTGATATTCTTGTTCCGGTTCGAGAGCGACTATGAGGCTAGCGCTGCCAATGTTGGTATGGGGATTAATCTCCGCGTTTCTGGCTCGGGCGCAGGACGCGGGGGTGGGGCTTATTAGTATCGCCGGGGCCATTGGCCCCGCCACGGCCAACTACATTGCCAGGGCAATTAGCGTGGCGACAGCGCGAAAGGACGCTTGTCTGGTCATCCAGCTCGATACTCCCGGCGGGTTGTTGGATTCCACAAAGGAGATTGTCCAGAGTTTTTATGCCTCCAAGGTTCCTATCGTGGTTTATGTGGCGCCTTCCGGGGCTAGCGCCGCCAGCGCCGGGACTTTCATCACCCTGGCCGCCAATATAGCCGCGATGGCCCCCAGCACCACCATCGGCGCCGCCCATCCGGTGGAGATGGGGCCGGCTGGCGGGACGGAGAAGCTGGGCAGTGTCATGAAGGAAAAGCTGGAAAATTACGCCAGCAGCTACATCCAGAGCATCGCGGAGAGGCGCGGGCGAAACGTCAAATGGGCGATTTCGGCCGTGCGCACCAGCGCCTCGATCACCGCCGAGAAGGCCCTCGAACTCAAAGTCATCGACCTCATTGCCGATGACATGTCCGACTTGCTGCAGAAGCTCAACGGGCGCAAAGTTGGGGGCGTGCCTCTCAAAACCGCCGGTTTGAAAGTGGTGGCCATTCCGATGCTGCCTCGGGAGAAGCTCTTCCAGATGCTCTGGCGTCCGGAGGTGATGCTGGTGCTGATGTTGGTGGCGCTCTACGGCATCATCGGCGAACTAAGCACCCCGGGCGCCATTTTGCCGGGCGTCATCGGGGGCATTGCCCTGATCCTGGTTCTTTACATGGCCGCCATCCTGCCGGTGAACACGGCGGGCCTGGCGCTCATCGGGCTGGCCTTTGTGCTATTCGTCATCGACGTGTTTACGCCCACCCATGGCATTCTGACCTTTGGCGGCATCGTGGCGTTCTTTCTCGGCGCCTTGATGCTCTTCAACCGTTCCGGGCCGTTTCGGCTCCCGCTGGCGTACATTATTCCGGCAACGGCGGTCACCGCCGCCTTCTTCATATTCGTGGTGGGGGCCGGCCTGCGAGCGCAACTCCTGCCCACCCGCGTCGGCAGGGAAGCCATGCTGGGCCAAACGGTGTCCGCGCTGACCCGCATCAGCGCCGAGCAGGGAAAGGTCTTCATCGAGGGCGAGTATTGGAATGCGGTGAGCGACACGCCAGTCGAGTTGGGCCAGCCGGTCGAGGTGGTCGGTGTCGAAGGATTGACTTTGAAAGTGAAACCGAAGGTGTGAACCTGAACCAGACTCCTATTATTTATGCCAGAAGACATCTCTCATCGACTCTTTGACATCACGGCCTGGCTGGTGCCGCTGGCCATTCTGTTGGCCATCCTTCTGCCGCAAGCGCTCCGAATCCTGCGCGAATATGAGCGGGGTGTCATTTTCCGCCTGGGCAAATTGATTGGCGCCAAAGGGCCCGGACTCATCTTCCTGATTCCTGTGGTTGACAAGATGGTGAGAATGGACCTGCGGGTGGTGACCATCGATGTGCCTAAGCAAGAGGTCATGACGCGCGACAACGTCCCGGTCACCGTCGATGCGGTGGTCTATTTCAGGGTAGTCGATCCGATTTGCTCTGTGGTAAAGGTGGAGAATTTCTGGAAGGCGACCTCCTTGATAGCGCAGACCACCCTGCGGAGCGTCCTGGGCCAGGCCGAGCTGGATGAACTGCTCTCCCATCGCGAGAAGATCAACCAGACGCTTCAGGAGATCATCGACCGGCAGACTGACCCCTGGGGCGTGAAGGTGACCGCCGTGGAGGTCAAGGACGTCGTACTGCCTGACACGATGAAACGCGCGATGGCCCGCCAAGCGGAGGCCGAGCGGGAGCGGCGCGCCAAGATCGTCAACGCGGAAGGTGAATATCAGGCCGCTGAGCGCATGGTGCAGGCGGGGGCGATGATTAGCAAAGAACCCATCGCCTTGCAGCTCCGTTTCCTGCAAACCATCCGCGAAATCTCCTCGGAGCGGAACACAACGACCTTTCTCCCCTTGCCGATAGACTTGCTTACCCCGTTCCTGAAGAACCACACTCCCGGCAATCATCTGCCCGAATAGGACCGCTTATCTCCCGATGCCGCTCTACGAATACGAAATCTGCGAAGGCGAGTGCAAAGTGTGCGGCGGCAAATTCGTGCTGCGCCGCCCGCTCTCCGCGGCGGCGCTGACCAAGTGTCCCGCCTGCAAGAAGCCCGTCCGGCGCGTGTTCTCCACCTTTAACACGCCCAAGACGCTGTCGATCTCCGAGGCAAAAAAAGCCGGGTTCACCGTGCTCAAGCGGCTTGGCAAGGGCGAGTACGAGCGCCAATAGACCCCGACGATGCCCGAAGCTCTTAATCACACTATGGAGAAGCAGCAACTCTCATTTTCATGGCCGGAAAGCGAAAGCGGTCCCGACCCGTGTCGGGACACTCCAGGGGCTCCGCCAGGTTCAGCGCCCTGGACATCCTCCAGGGCTCGGCTGTTCTTCGGGCGCTTGGCCGGGCCGCCGGGCGGATAGGTCGCGCCAGCGTCTGGAGTGCGACGCCATCCGTCGCTTTGCCCCTCCGAGCTCGCAATTCCCGCACAGCGGCGGTCCGCGCCGCACTCCAAAGGCTCCGCCAGGTTCAGCGCCCTGGACATCCTCCAGGGCTCGGCTGTTCTTCGGGCGCTTGGCCGGGCCGCCGGGCGGATAGGTCGCGCTAGCGTCTGGAGTGCGACGCCCTCCGTCGCTTTCTCTCTCCGAGGTCGCAATTCCCGCAAAGCGGCGGTCCGCGCCGCACTCCAGGGGCTTCGCCAGGTTCAGCGCCCTGGACATCCTCAAGGGCTCGGCTGTTCTTCGGGCGCTTGGCCGGGCCGCCGGGCGGATATGTCGCGCTAGCGTCTGCAGTGCGGCGCCATCCGTCGCTTTCTCTCCTTTCTCAAACCTAATGTAGTGTCCAATAAACAATTAGCTAGGCTTCGCCTCAGACCAATTCTTTTTTGTATAAGCTTAAGTGAATTTGACCTGTTCACAACGTATTTTCAAGTTCAAGGACTCTAGACATATTTTGAGGCCATTTTCTGCGAAAGGGCCCGAAAGGCCGCGGTTTTGAATGTATAGCCATTTCGGGGCCACTACCCTAAGATGAGGATTGCTGCTGGAGAAGGCTTGCATTCGTGGGCTCTGGGCCACAGAATGGCAGTGGTGATGAACCGCGCGCGCGAATAAGGCAAATCGCGGCGCGTCAAAACTTACGGTGTAAGATTTATGAATTTGTCAAAATATCGTTTGCCGGTCGCAACGGCGGCGCTGGCCGGCCTGATTGCCGGCTGTGCTTCCAGCGGGGTAAAGAATCCGTCCGGCGTGCCGGTGACGGAGATGCGGCCAGATGAGCGCGGGTTTGTCGCGGGGACGGGCATCGAGTCGCAGGACCTCGTCCGGGTGACCGATAAGATGGCGCGGAGCATTTTGAGCACGCCGCAAATCGTCAACGCCCAGGGCGTTCCCCGGGTTGTGCTCGACCCGGTCATCAACAACACCCGTTTTCCAATCAACAAGGACATCTTCCTGACCCGCATTGAAGCGGAACTCAACCACAAGACACAAGGCAAGGTGATCTTCTTGGCGCGCGACCGGATGGCAGCGCTGGAGAAGGAACGTCAGATGAAGCAGGCCGGGCAGGTGACCTCCAGTTACGACCCCAACGTGGTGGAATTTAAAGGGGCGGACTTTTTCCTCACCGGCAAGCTGGATGGGATGACCACGCGCACCAGCGCGGGCACCAGTGACTATATTCTCTACACCTTCGAGCTGATCAATGCCCGCACGAGTGAGGTCGTCTGGCAGGATTACGCCGAGATGAAGAAACAGGGCTTGGAGGATGCCGCCTACCGGTAGAGGCTGGGAAGCGGGGATGGCCCGTTGCGTTGGTGAACGAAGTTGAGTGACGATGGTATGATCCCGGGTGCGGAAAGGCGCCAGAAGGCCGGCGCATGGCGGAATCAGTCGGTGGCTCCAGCCTCTCTGGCGAAAGAAGCGGCGCGTGCCGCCGCGCTCGTGGCGGTGTCGGTCCTTGCCCTCTCGATAAGCGGGTGCGCGACGGGGGGCGGCCGGCAGAAGATTGCCTTGACGGGCAATATCATGGCCGATGGCCCGAATGCCATAGCCAATGGCCCTCCGCGGGACAGGGTTCTATGGGAGTACCGCACCGCGGCGGCCGCCATGAGACAGGGGAAATATGATGAGGCCAAGCGGTATCTTGACGACGCCTTGACCACACTCCAGGGCATTTACGGTCCTGACCCCAGTGCCCGCAAGGCCCGAGGCTATTTCCATGCCGAATCGAAAAAGACATTTGTCGGCGAACCCTACGAACGTTCCATGGCCTACATTTATCGAGGAATCCTTTATTGGAGAGATGGCCAGCCGGACAATGCCCGCGCCTGTTTCCG
>JAJYHY010000413.1 GCA_021784555.1 bacterium | reverse complement strand
CAGCGCGGCGACAGCGCCTGCCAAGGCCAGCAGGCCGGTGAGCATGAACCATAAGGGCAGCAGCGTTGAGGGCGCGGGCGGGTTGAGGCCTGTGCCCTGGCCCGCCCGCCCTGGCGGCGCGGCGTTAGAGGCGGTGGACATGGGTGATAAAGCTCCCATCCGGTTGCTCTTCGCTCTCGCCGGTAAAACCGCGCTCCTGAAGCTGGGTGTAGAGATGCATCGGCCGGCGGTCCGTATGCGCCCGCAACCGCGCCCCGTCCGGGAGGGTCGCCAGGGCCTCCAGAATCTTCACCAGCGGCTGTGGCGGCTCCAGGCCCCGGGCCTCCACGTCCACTACCGGCGAGCCTTGGCACGGCACCCGTTTCGGCCGGCGCGGCGGCTCGGCGGGAGGAGGAGAAGCCGTGGACCCGGGGGAGTCTCGGGTGAATGTTATCTCCCAATCGCCTGCCGCGGTCTCCTTGGCCTCATGAGAGAACCCTTGCCGCGCCAACACTCCAAAGAGAGGCGCCGGTTGGAAAGGAGCAATCAGCAACAGGTCCTCGTTCTCTCTCAAGGCGGCAACGCTCTGCATGATCTTTCCGAACGGTTCTCGCCCCGTGCGCAGGTCCTCCCGCACGTCCAAGGTCACAACTTTACGGCTCATAGTAGCGATAAGATACACTGAGTCACGGACGGTGGCTTTGATTCAAGTCAATCATTTGCAACTTGAGCAAGGCGTGTGGGACGGGCGTGGAACTGGCCGGCAGGCCGGGTGTGACAATCGAGACTGGCTTTGACCTAAGTCAAGGCAGGCTTCAAAGCGGACGCGCATATTGCCAGGGTAAGTTCAAAGAACACACGTATGAAATCGACAACGAATCCGGTTCAAAACCATGGCTGCTGTGGTTCACAGGCGAGCCCTTCCTCCAGCGCAACGGACTCACCCCAGCAAGCCCTCCAAGACGGCGTGCTCGACGTGCGAATGCTTGCTCCGGCGCGCCGACATTCCCTCATTTTCGAGACGTTCGAGGGGCTGCGGCCCGGTGGCTGCTTTGTGTTGGTGAACGATCACGACCCCAAACCGCTGTACTACCAGTTTCAATACGAAAAGACCGGGACGTTCTCGTGGAATTACGAAGAGCAGGGGCCGGAGGTCTGGCGCGTGCGCATCGGCAAGACTCCAGCATGAAGACCAGTAATTCCGCCAAGCGTGACGCCAACCCGTACGCCAAGTCACCACGCCCATTTTCGGCGAAAGTGTTGGACGGCCCGGAGCGGGCGCCGAGCCGGGCGATGCTTTACCCCGTTGGTTTCAAACCAGAGGACTTTTCCAAGCCGCTGGTCGGCGTCGCCTCGGCCTGGAGCATGGTCACGCCCTGCAACATGCACCTGGATCAACTGGCGCGCGAGGCGGAGGCGGGCGCCAACGCCGCCGGGGGCAAGGCGATTGTGTTCAATACCATCACCGTCTCGGATGGCATTTCCATGGGGAGCGAAGGAATGAAGTATTCGCTGGTCTCGCGCGAGGTCATCGCCGACTCCATTGAGACGGTCGTCGGCTGCGAAGGCATGGACGGGTTTGTGGCCATTGGCGGCTGCGACAAGAACATGCCCGGCGCGCTCATGGCCATGGCCCGGCTCAACCGTCCGGCGGTGTTCGTCTATGGCGGCACGATCTTGCCGGGCTGCCTCACGGCGGACAGAGGCAATTTGGACATTGTCTCGGTTTTCGAGGCGGTGGGGGCGCACGCCAAGAGGCGCATGGATGACCAGGAATTCCAAGCGATCGAGTCTTGCGCCATTCCAGGTCCCGGCGCGTGCGGCGGCATGTACACCGCCAACACCATGGCCAGCGCCATTGAGGCCCTGGGCATGAGCCTGCCCAACAGTTCCGCCCAGAATGCGGTTTCCGAGGCCAAGAAAGAAGATTGTCGCCGGGCCGGCGCTGTCGTGGTGCAGATGCTCCGGCAGGGGTTGCGTCCGCTGGACATCATGACCAGACCGGCGTTTGAGAATGCTATCGCCGTGGTGATTGCCCTGGGCGGCTCGACCAACGCCGTCCTGCACCTGCTGGCCATGGCGCAGGCCTGCAAGGTGAGACTTATGCTGGACGACTTTACGCGCCTTGGGCGGCGCGTGCCGGTGCTGGCCGATCTGAAGCCGAGCGGTAACCATCTCATGTCCGAGCTGGTGGCTATCGGCGGAATCCGGCCCCTGATGAAAACGCTGCTGGATGCCGGTCTGCTGCACGGCGATTGCCTCACGGTCACTGGTCAAACCATGGCGGAGACTTTGGTCAACGTGGCGCCCTATCCCCAAGGCCAGACCGTCATCGCCCCTCTCGAGCGGCCGTTAAAGAACGAGAGCCACTTGGTCATCCTTTACGGCAATCTTGCCCCGGAAGGCGCTGTGGCCAAAATCACCGGGCAGGAGGGCCTGCGTTTCCAAGGCAAGGCCCGCGTATTTAATTCGGAAGAGCAGGCGATGGAGAGAATCCTGGCAGGGGCAATCCGCAAGGGTGACATCATCGTCATCCGTTATGAAGGCCCCAAAGGCGGACCGGGGATGCGCGAGATGCTCTCGCCCACTTCGGCCATCATGGGCGAGGGATTGGGAAAGCAGGTGGCGCTCATTACTGACGGGCGGTTTTCCGGTGGCAGCCATGGGTTCGTGGTCGGTCACATCACTCCGGAGGCCTATGTGGGCGGCCCTATCGCCCTGGTCAGGAACGGCGACCGAATCACCATCGACGCTGAAACCCGGCAGATTAGCCTCGAAGTGGCCGCCAGCGAACTGAAGCGCCGCCGTCTGGCTTGGAAGGCCCCTCGGCCCCGCTACACCCGGGGCGTGCTGGCAAAGTACGCCAGTGCCGTAACCTCAGCCTCGCTGGGCGCGGTCACTGACCTGGGCCTTGGATAACGACGACCTTTGGGAAAGAAACCGGATTTATGGACAACGACAAGACAGCAACCCAACCAAATTTTGTCCCTGCCCAGGCGGCGGAAGCGAGCATCCTGGTCGATTACCAGCCCGGTTCGATTGTCTGCCGGGAAATTCTCAAGAAGAGCACCGGCAAAGTGACTCTCTTCGCCTTTGATGCCGAGGAGGGCCTCAGCGAGCATACCTCGCCTTATGACGCTCTGGTCCAGATACTCGAAGGCGAAGCCGAGATTACCATCGCCGGCAAACCTAACGCCGTGAAAGCGGGAGAGTTGATCCTGATGCCCGCTAATCACCCGCACGCGCTGAAGGCGCTTAAACGCCTTAAAATGATTCTGACTATGATCCGCTCCTGAGCCGACGTTTATGAGTAAGATAAATAGCGCATGTAAAGAAGTGATCGAGAAATCAGAGTGGTTGGCCATTGCCACCGCCGGGCCCGACGGCCCGCACCTGGCGGCTTGCTGGAGCCAATCCGCAAGAACACTCGGCTGCGACGACGATACGATTCGCCTCCCGGCCTGGAGCTACTTTCGCACTGAGGAGAATCTCCGGCAGAATCCTCGGATCGAGCTGCTCTTCGCCAGCCGCCAAGTGGCGCGTCCTCAAGGCCAGGGCCAGGGCTGCCGAATCGTTGGCAAAGGCCGATTGGAGACTTCCGGGCCAGAGGCCGAGGCCGTTAAGGCCAGATTCCCAGGCACGCGTGGCGCTCTGGTGGTAACGATTGAGAGTGCGGAAACGCAACTCTAAAGCCCCGCCCTTCAGTTTGGCGCTCGGACCTTGGCTGGCGGTCGGGGCCCAGCGCAGCGGCTAAAAGAGCACGCTGGCCACGAAGGCCCGTAACGGCTCCGCTGGTCGCCGGTTACGGCGGATGACGACGGCCAGTTCGCGGCTGAATCGCGGTTGAATGCCGAGACGGCGGACCACGCGCCGCTGCTGATAGAGCGGGAGCACCCGATGCGGCACGAGGCTCGCGCCCAAGCCCAGCGAGACCAGGTTGACGATTACGTCGAAACTATCCAGTTCCATGGCCGGTTCGGTTCGCCAGCCCTGCGCTTTGAGCCATTCGTTGAGCCGGATGCCGGTGCAACTCTCGCGCTCGATCATCAGCCACCGCTGCCCCGGCAGTTTTTCAAGCTCCACTACCTTTTGGAGGTCGGGCAGGTCGGTAAGATGCGGCGGGACGATGGCCACGAACTCATCGGCAAAGCGGTGCGTGACCTGGAGCGAGCGCGGCAGAGGCGCCGGCGGGCAAACCAGTCCCGCCTCCAGGTCGCCGCACTCCACCGCGGCCACAATCTCGTGGCTGGTGCGCTGCATGACTTGCAACTGCACCTCCGGATGCTGCCGGTGGAAGGCAAAGAAATAACCCGGCAGGTACGCCAGGCCAATGCTGCGCGCGACTCCGACGCGCAGCGTCGGTGGAGTCTGGTGGAAAGTCTCCTGCAACTCGACGAATAGCGCGTTGGTGGATTCAACGATGCCGGCCGATTTCGCCTGCAACAGGCGTCCGGCCCGTGTCAGGCCAACATGCCGGGTGGTCCGTTCGAACAGTGGCACTCCGAGCCGCTCCTCCATGCCACGGATCTGGCGGGTCATGGCGCTTTGCGTCAGCCCGGCTTGTTCCGCGGCGCGGGTGAAGGAACCGAGATCGGCTACCAACCGAAACAAAGTCAGCTCATAGAGATCAAAGGGCGGAGAAACCAGCAATTGATTTGTATTGTGCATCAATAGCTAGAGAATAATGCATTTGCCGCAATAGTCGAGCGCGGCCATTTTATCGCGAGCCTGATGTGGGTGTAGCGGCACCATCAGCCGTTCATCTCCCAGGACAGACAGACCTATTTATAGTAAAAGCGAGAAAGAACGTTATTATGGCAGACCTGAATAGCCGGCTTGAGCAAAACGCACCCGGTCCGTGGTATGTGGACTCCAATTGCATCGACTGTGACCTGTGTCGGGAAACGGGGCCCGCCGTTTTTCGGCGCGATGAAGAGGGCGGATTCAGCGTCGTCTTTCATCAACCCGAGACGGAGGAGGAGAGAAAGCTCGCCGCCGAGGCCAAGGAAGGGTGTCCAGTGGAGGCGATCGGCGACGACGGGCCGCCGCTGTCTCAGCCTCAGACCCAACTCGCTGGACAGACGGGCGCGACAGGGTGAATGTTCGGGCAAGATTATGGACGTCGTGGTTTACCGAAAAGCAGGCTGCCCGTGGGCGGCGGCCGTTATGGGGTTCCTGGACGAACTGGACCTGGTTTACCACGTCCGGAACATGACGTCGCAGCCCCAATACGCAAGAGAATTGGAGGCAAAGTCCGGGCAATGCAAGAGCCCCAGTGTTGATTTGGATGGAGAGCTTCTGGCTGACGCCAGCGTTGAGGACGTGGCCAAGGCCCTGGAGCAGCGTGGCATCATCATTTGATTGGCCCAGGGCCACGAGCCTGTCGCTGGTCCCAGCCAGCCTGGGCGCGGAACCGGAGCACCATTCGCATCCAGGCCAGGGCAATGGGCGCCAGCCCGGTCAGCAGCGCGGCCCGTTCCCCCAACGCGGAAGGGCGCAGCAGTTCGATGAGGAGAATGATTTGGGCCAGCAAGAGCAGGGCCAGGGAGAGGCCGCGGTGGAATCGGCCGACCTCGGTCTCCAGCCAGAGGTGAGAGGTTTGAACAATCTCGCGGCCCTGGTCGGAATCGGTGCAGCGGTGTTTGATGGAGCAGGCGTTACAGGTGTGGGCTGGGGCGCGATAGCGAGCCGCACGACCCTCTGGGTGGGCGGTGTGACGATGGAGGTGTTGGCCGGTGGGGCAGATCCAGACATCCAGTCCATGGTGGTAGGTGAACCCGATGGTATGATAGCGTTCCGCGCGGCGATGGGTGTGCCGGGCCAGCAGTTCCAAAGCGGCAGCCACACCGGCCAGGAACAGGGCGTAGCCAAGCGCGAGCCAGACTTCCGGGGGGAATTCCACGGTTACTTCGAGGTTTGCGGTTGCTCCGTGACGTCGGTGAAGAGCGTCTGCGGCGACAATTCCTCCAACACGGCTCGCCGGCGTATATGCCGCAAGCCGAGCCACGCCAGGTAAAGGATCGGCAGCGTCCCGCCGAGGATGAAGAGCGCGTCGCCCGGCAGCCGCAGCCACTCGATGAGGATGTTGGTCGGGGAGCGGGAGAAGGCAAACGAGCGCGCCTCGAAATAGCCGTGGCTGATGGATTCGTAGAGTTGCAAGACGCCAAGCGGAAAGAGCGTCGCGAAGACCATCCAGGCCAGGCCCAGATTCAGCGACCAGAAACTGCATTTGGCTGCCCGGTCAGACCATCGCGATTCCGGGATGATATAGCGCAGGCAGAACAAGGCCAGCGCTACGGCCAGCATGCCGTAGACGCCCATCATGGCGGCGTGGGCGTGGTTAGCGGTCAGCGCCGTGCCGATCTCGTAATAGGAAACAATCGGCAGGTTGATCAAGAAGCCGAACACCCCGGCGCCCAGGAAATTCCAAAACCCCACCGAGACCAGGAACATCACCGCCCAGAAATGCGGAAAAGAACGGGGCGACTTCGCCTTCTGCAGGGAGCCAAGCTGCAGAAAGCTCCAGGCCTCCACCGTCAGGAAGGTCAAGGGAATGACCTCCGCCGCGGAGAAGAACGCGCCCAGGGCCATATGCTCGGCCGGTTCGCCCGAGAAATAGAGGTGATGCATGGTGCCGATGACGCCCCCGACGGAATAGAGGACGATATTCAGGTAAATCATGGTCAGGGCGACCCGTTCATTCACCACGCCGAGCA
>JAJYHY010000412.1 GCA_021784555.1 bacterium | reverse complement strand
AGCCCAGCGTTTCGGCGATTTCAAGCCGCCGTCGAGCGGCATAAAGCCGGGCGCGGGCAATCAAGTTTTCGTTCATGATTGCGGAGCAGCATCACGGCGCCCACTCAGCCAAAGTGGACATGCGGCTGATTGTCAATGGCGCCCCCATCGGCATCACCCACATGGGCCCGGACTTTCTCCTCATCGAGCCTGTCGCCGAGCATCCCCCGGGCGACGCCACCATCGTGCTCCAGGTGGACCACACCGAGCGCCGCTGGACCGTCCGCTTGCCAAACGGCATCTCCAGAGAGTCCAGGCGCGTGTCCCTGGCCTTCAGCACGAAGACGTAGCCAGCCCTGCGCTCAAAGTTCCTTCCCGGCTTCCTACTCACAAAGGGGCCGCGCCCGAGCGGGCGCGGAATTTTCTTTCTGTTTCGAGCCTTAAACAGACTACGTTCATGCTTCAATGGGGCCACGCTAACATAGGTGCCCCCTGTGCGCCGTCCAGAGGTCATCCTAAGAGCGCGGAAGTTGGAGCGGCGTCACGGCTTCATTCACGCCCAAACGAGTTGATGCGCGGAGACTTGGGGAGGGGCTCAATCCGCACAATGACCGTACGACCCTTGCGAAGCGCCCCAGCCACGACGCGCCGGACGTGCTTGTCGATGGAGTCGTCCCAGCAGCAGACAGTGTAGCTGAGGTCGGGCGGTTCATTGCGCTCTCTGTCCTCGTGCTCTGACATCGCTATTCCACACTGTTTTGACATTCATGTGTAAACAAACTACTTTCATGAAGTTGATAATACTGACAGATCAACTTGTCAATCACGAAACGACGAAGAACGACAACAACAGGGGGTAACCCCGTTTGCAAACTCGAGGAAATATGGGAACAGGACAAATTCGGGCGACGAAGCGGAATTCTCTTGTCATCTTCGCTGAAAAGGAGGAAAACATCCCCAACAGCGAATTCGGAAATCGGGAGATCTGAGGCAGCATGAACTTTCGCGACTTCTTCACGGTAGCCACCGGGCACGAACCGTATCCGTACCAATGCCGCCTCGCCTGCGGCGAGAAGAGGGAGAGCCAAACCCAAGAGGACTGGCTCACCAAGCCCGACCCAGACGGCTGCCGCTCCCGGCTTATCAACATCCCCACCGGCCTGGGCAAAACCGCCGCCGTCGTCCTCGCGTGGCTCTGGAATCGCGTCGCACCCAGAATCGAAAATCGCAAATCCGAAATCGGAAATGGCTCCTGGCCCCGCCGCCTCGTCTATTGCCTGCCGATGCGGACGCTCGTGGAGCAGACGCGGGATAATGTTGCGCTCTGGCTGAGAAATCTTCGTAAACGAGCCGCCGAACTCGGGATCGGTGGCTCTGCCGTTCAAGAGTTGGACTGGTTGTGCGAACATTGCCCCATCATCCTCATGGGCGGCGAGGAAGCGGACCGGGACTGGGATATCTGGCCCGAAAAACCGGGTATCCTCGTAGGGACGCAAGACATGCTTCTGTCCCGGGCGCTGAACCGAGGCTACGGCATGAGCCGCGCCCGCTGGCCGATGCACTTCGGACTCCTGCAGACGGATTGCCTCTGGGTGTTCGACGAAATCCAATTGATGGGCGCCGGGCTGGCTACGACGGCGCAACTTGAGGCGTTCCGGAACAAACTGGGTCGAAACGGCTGCGCCAGCTTTTGGATGTCCGCCACACTTCAGGGAGATTGGCTAAAGACCGTGAACCTTCCTGATCCATCAGCATTCCCGCTGGTCAACCTTGATGAAGACGATTTCCAAAGCCGCGAAGTTCGCGAGCGTCGGGAAGCACGCAAGCCCCTCCAACCAGCAACATCCCGCATGGATGATTCGACAGGACTGGCCCGCGAGGTTCTCAAGGCACACCAACGCGCTGGCGGTCGCTCTCTGGTTATTGTGAACACGGTCAAAAGAGGGCGCGAATTGGCTCATCAGCTTCGGCGTCTCACCAGATCCGCAGAGTCGAAGCCTGAGTTGGTATTGCTTCACTCGCGTTTCCGTGCCGAGGATCGCCGGCGACAGGTGAACCGCTTATTAGCCAAACCGGGTGAGCATGGAACGATTGTTATCAGCACACAAGTGGTCGAGGCCGGGGTGGATGTCAGCGCCATCACATTGTTCACCGAACTTGCGCCGTGGGCATCGATGGTGCAACGGTTTGGTCGCTCCAACCGAAGTGGAAAGGAAAACAAGGAGGCGCAAGTGTTTTGGATTGGGCTGCCGGAGGACGACAAACAACACGAGGGGTTCAGCGCGCCCTACCGGACTGCCGAACTCCTGAAATCCCGCGAGCTTCTCGAAAGGCAGCAGGATGTCGGTCCGGCTTCGCTGCCTCAGCCTGTCGCTCTCCCCTACCAGCAAGGGCAGGTACTCCGCTTCAAAGATTTTATCGAGTTGTTCGACACAACGCCGGACCTTGCAGGAAATGATATCGATGTCGAGCGCTACGTCCGCGAAGTCGAGGAATGTGACGTGCAAGTGTTCTGGCGCGAGTGGCCTGCCGACCAAGCGCCATCAGAGGGCATGCCTGGTCCGCGTCGGGAGGAACTGTGCGCCGTACCGGTGGGCAAGTTCAGCGATTTCCTGAAGGATGCCGGGAGACGAGAGTCTGCGTATCGCTGGGACTACCTGGACGACAAATGGCTTTCGGTTGAGACCAACCGGATTCTCCCCGGCCAGACTTATTTGCTGCGCGCGGAAGTTGGCGGCTACACAGCCGAATCGGGGTGGGATCCGGGGTCGTCAGAAGCGGTCGAAGTTCTCCCGCCCCGACCCTTGCCACCCCAGGAGGCCTACGATGCCGACCAGCTCTCGCAATCTCCGTGGCAATCGGTTGCCCAGCACACAGACCAGGTCTGCCGCGAGTTGGAAACGATCTTGGCGCGGATGGGCGTGCCCGAAGCGGATTTGCTGAGGCTAGCCGCCCGGTGGCATGACTTCGGCAAAGCGCATCCCGCCTTCCAGGCGAAACTCAAGCCCCAAACCGCGAGTGAACGTGCCAACCAACTCCGTGAGGAACCGGTGGCGAAGGCCCCAAAGGCGGCTTGGCGCAATGGCAAGCTCCCCGATGATCCTCTTAAGGCCGAAGGACGACGCAAGCACTTCCGCCATGAGTTGGCATCTGCCCTGGCACTCCTCGTCCCGGAAACGCCCGTGCCGGCTGCCGGAATCAACCGCGACTTGGTGGCCTACCTGGTCGCCGCCCACCACGGTAAAGTGCGCTTGAGTATCCGCTCTTTGCCGGGAGAGTACCATCTCGGTGATGCACGACGCTTTGCGCGCGGTGTCTGGGATAACGATCGGCTCCCTCGCACGAATCTGGGCGGGGGCGTTGTGGGCCCGGAAATGGCCCTATCTCTGGAACCCATGGAGTTGGGCCTGGGCGAGCATCCCCCCTTCGTCGGATTGGAGAGCTGGGCCGAAAGGATGCTCAAGCTGCGGGATAGCCCACGATTCGGCCCCTTCCGTCTCGCCTATCTCGAGGCGCTGCTTCGGGCCGCCGACGAACGGGCTTCCGAGCTTGCGAAACGAGCCCCGGAGGGGGATTCTAAGGCGAGTGATGTTGCGGCAACAAATTCGTGCCTGGAGAAGCCTTCCACCGGAAGTCCGCATGCGCCGCATGTGGGCGAGCGGGCCGGAGGACGTGTTCCTCAGCATGTGGATGGAGGGCGAACCGGTGAGCCTGGCTTGGCTGCGGGAGATACACGCCCGCCTGGCGCCACCCGCTATCTCGACACCATCTTCGGTCCCCTCACCTACTCCGATGTCGCTGAACGACTCGCCCTGAGAGCGCTCGAAGTCCGCCGTGGCATCATCGCGGGAGACTATGCTTCCACACCCCTCACGGAGCACTTGGTTTGCGCCCTGCATCGCGACCTCTGCAGCCATTTGGTACCGGGTTGGGCGGGCTGCTGGCGCATCACGGAAGTGACGGTGGGCAGCCATCTCCCGCCAATTCACTTCCAGGTTCCGCTGCAAATGCGTGACTACGCGGCCGACCTTAACGCCCGCTGGCCTCTCCTGGAGGGGGCGGACGAGGCGCTGCTCCTGGAAACGCTGGCCTTCGCTGAGGGACGATTGCTTTGCATTCATCCATTCCAGGATTTCAACGGGCGTGTTACGCGACTGTTTCTCGTCGAACTCCTGCGCCGGGCCGAACTCCCCGTTGTGCGGGTAGCCGTGCGCGATGAGCCTGAGAAGGCACGGTATTTCGCCGCGCTCCAGGCTGGCGACCACCTTGACTGGCGCCCACTCATCGCCATTTGGCGGGAGCGTTTCGCCGAAGCCGCCGCTTCCCGTACTGAGCTATGATCTCGCGTGAACTTCCACTGCCCGGCTGCACTCCTGCGCCGCTGATGAATTATCTGAAGGCGCTGGGCGTTCTGCGCCTCGTCAGCAAGGACAACGAACATGGCGACCCGGAAGCGCGCGGCTGCTGGCGGAACGACGTGTTCGTCCTGAACTGCAAGCTGGATCGCGACGCGCTCATGGATTTTTTCCTGAACCTCTACCAGCCGACCCCTCTTGTTGGGCCTTGGGGAGCACGGTCAGGGTTTTATGGCGGCTCGTCAGAAAAGAAGGCGCGCGAAGCTCTCAATGCCCTGATGGAATCGAAGGATGCTCGGTTCAATATGTTTCAAAGGGTTGTCTGTCTTGTTCGCGCCCTGCTGAAACAGCAGAACATCGCCGAGAAGGCGAGAGATGAGGAGAAGCTAACCTTGCTCCTGACCTGCCGGAGCCACCTACCCGACCAGATCCTCCCCTGGCTGGATACGTGTTATGTCCTGCTTGGAGATGACCGACGCTTTCCGCCGTTGCTCGGCACAGGAGGCAACGAAGGAAGCGGGAGCTATTTTTCCGGTTTCGCCCAGCAACTCGTCACCTGTTTGGTTCGTCGGCAATACGACAGGGCGCTGGAGACGGCCTTGTTCGGCACGCCGCGTGGAGGAGTTCTCGCGAACCAAACTCCGGGACACTTCTCACCCACCGCCGCAAGAGGGGTCAATGCGACGCAAGGATTCGAGGGCGCGGTTGCCACCAATCCGTGGGATTATTTGCTTGCACTTGAAGGCACAGTTCTTTGGGCTTCGAGTGTGGTCCGCCGCCAAGGGCAAAGCGGGCTGCGCATGGCGTCATTTCCTTTTACCGTGAATGTCTCGAGTGTCGGCAGCGGCTCGTTGACCACGGCAGACGGCGCGAAGCCAAAACAGGCGAAACGGGATATTGCAGAGATGTGGCTTCCAGTCTGGATGCGCCAAACGTCGCTCCACGAACTGACGGCATTGTTGTCGGAGGGCCGGGCGAGCATTGGCCAACGTCTCGCAGTAAACGGCTTGGACATGGCGCGAGCGGCAGCAGGACTGGGCGTTGACCGCGGGATCGCTGAATTCAGACGTACTGTGTTTCTAATGCGTAACGGGCAGAGCTTCTTGGCGCTGCCGGTGAGCACCGTCCGGGTTCGCGAGCTGGAATCTGTCGATTTGCTGCGGCAGCTCGATTCCTGGCTGGATGGCTTTCGTTCGGCGGCAACGGACTCGAAGACCCAGAAAGCTCCGCCGCGAATCAAGGCCGCCTTGCGTGGCATTGAACAGGCCATCTTCGAGTTCTGCCAGTACGGGCCGACGTTTTTCCAGGCCATCGTCCTCGCGTTGGGCCGCGCGGAACGCGCGTTGGCTCTGACCGCAGGAAGAATCGGCAAACGCACTATCTCACCCGTTCCCAACTTGTCTGCGGATTGGATTCTCTCTGCCGACGACAACCGGCCGGAGTTTGAAATCGCTCTGGCCCTGGCCGGCACGTACGATGGCGACGGCAGAATCAGTTCGTTGCGATCCAACCTCGAACCCGTCGAGGTGTGGCGCAGTGATAACGGAGTACTCACCTCAAGGTGGGCAGCGAAGGATCGTTCGGTTGTGTGGAACTCGGCCGACCTTTCGGCCAATCTTGCCGCTGTGCTGCGCCGACGATTGATGGATGGCGAACGGAACGGCTGCGCGAATCTCCCACTGGCTGCCTCCAACTTCGCATCTCTCGGCACCGTCAGCCTCTTCCTAGCCGGTGAGTTGGATGACCAGCGCATCGAAGACCTGCTTTGGGGCCTGATGCTCTTCCCGCAAGTACCCGGCATGTTGAAACGCCGGACTGACGACCCGGAAGCGCCGCCACTGCTGCGCTCTTTTGCGCTCTTGAAACTCCTGTTCCTGCCGCAACCACTGACGGTGAATGGCACGCCCGTCAAAGCTGAACCGTCCATCGTGAACCTGCTCACCGGTGGCCGTGTCGGCGAAGCTTGCCGAACCGCGATGCGCCGATTGCGCGCCTCCGGCCTGTCGCCGTTACCACATCCGCACAGCAGCGGCTCTGTGCGCGACGCCGATTGGCAGGAATTGGAATATCTCGCCAACGACGGCCAACGATTGGCCGGCGCGCTATTATTACCGATTGGTCAACGCTTCGATAAACCAAGAAACGCTGTCACGGAGCTTTGCAAACTGATTCTCCGCGAAGCCTCGACTGAACCACAAACCTCGTAATGAAAGGAGATACACGTCATGCCTATTGACTATGCCGCACTGCAAAACACTCCGCGCTTGCTCATGGAGGCCCAGCTTCGTCCGCTGCAAGGCGATCGATTCCAGCCCACCGGCTTTCCCGACCTCGGGGCGGGCCGCTACACGCTGCCCGATAGGACCGAAATGTTGCTCGTCGA
>JAJYHY010000411.1 GCA_021784555.1 bacterium | reverse complement strand
CCTGCAAAAAGCCACTGCTTGGAAAGAAGAACCGCCGCCCCCCTGCTCAGTACAGATGGATCAGTCTATCCGAGCAGAGCTGGATCAGTTTAGGTGAGCGCCAACGCCCCGTTACCGGTTTGCGGCAATCTCCCACGCAAGCCGACACTGGAGGGGACGGCCCCGGAATTACCGAGGGCTAAACCGTTGGACAGCGGCGGCCGGTCTTTCAGGTGGCTCCAGCCCAACTGGCCGAGGGCTTTGACCACGTGCCCCGGAAGCGCACGCGTTGGGCGGAGCAAGTTTATCAGTTCACTATTAAAACAGCGGCAGTGGGTTTCGGCATGAGGCAGGCGCCTTTGTCGGCGCACCCAGCAGGTTCGACAGATAGGTCCAACTGCCCACGTGCAACCGGTTGGCAATCCACCTCAGGCTCAGGTTGGTTTGCTCTCGAGGCTGGCGCGCCAGTTGGACCTTCAGATCGTTCCAGGATACTGAATGCGCAGCTTGCGCGGCATAAACCGCCATTATTAAAGCGCCGCCCCAGTGTCAATCGTGAGTGAAGGATCTCCCGCGTTGAGGATCATATACCCCATTCCCCGCGATGCTGGGCTTTGACCAGGGCGGCAGCTTGGGGTACACTCCTTGCCTCCATAGCCGCTCCGCTCCACGCAATATCACGTCCGAGGCGAAGCGCCACGAGGCCAGCCGCTCCGATCTCGGTGACATGCCCGCCGATCTCGAATGGAGAGAAGGTCTTTCCCTCACCCCGGCAAGCCAAAAGCCACTCCAGCATGTGGTCTCCTTTGGGAGCGCGAGGCAAGGTTATGGGCACGACCTTGGCTGCCGGGTGAATGGCGGCGGGCAGGAACCCCTTTTCACCTTTCATCCGCAAAAAACATTGGTCGTTCCAAAGGCCGGCCGAAATCGTTCCCTTCTCGCCCACCACCAGGCATCCGGTTGTTGGCAGTTGGCCAAATGTCTCGGCCATCCCAACGGTCACCTCGGGCGGCGGCATCACGGTGCAAGGCTTCTCCCCGCCTGAATCAAAGTGGATGGTCACCGGTCCGCGGCTGCCACGCGCGGGGAAAAAGAACCGGATTCTGCACTCCTTGGGAAAACTCTCTTTGCCGAGCGGCGTGCCGGAAATCTCAATGCGGTCAGGATAGTCCAGATGCAACGCGCGCACGGGCATGCTGAAGGCGTGGCAGCAAAAGTCCGCCAGCGATCCGCCGCCAAAATCGTACCACCCGCGCCACGCCACGGGATGATAGTATCCCCGCTTGTAGGGCCGCGTCGGCGCCGGGCCCAGCCAGAAATCCCAGTCGAGCCCCGCGGGAACCGGGTCCTCTCCAGGCGGGCGGTTGATACCACAAGGCCAGCCATGAGGAGGATGCCACATATAGACGGCGCTGACGGTGCCCAGCACGCCCGCTTGTATCAGCTCCATGCTCCGGCGGAAGTTGGCCGAAGCGCTGCCCTGATTGCCGGTTTGAGTGGCCACTCTGGATTGCCGGGCGAGATTCTCGATTAGACGCGCTTCCGCTACGGTGTGTGTCAGCGGCTTCTCGCAGTAAATATGTTTGCCGGCTTCAATGGCCGCCTTGGTAATGGCAGCGTGCCAGTGATCGGGCGTGGCGATTATCACCGCGTCGAGCGACTTCTCACGCTCCAGCAACCGCCGATAGTCCTGGTAATCCTTGGCTCGGGTCACGGCCTGGCTAAACGCCTTGCGTCCCATGGCGATTTGGTTGGCATCCACGTCGCACAGGGCCACGATGTCCGTCCGTTCGCCCACGTTGCCCAACTCCGCCATCAGCGCGTGCATCCGCCCACCCAGGCCGATGCAGGCGATGGCAAGCCGGCCGTTGGGAGATTCAGCCCCGAAAAGCCGTGAGCCGCAGAACAGCGGTGCCAATGTGGCGCCAAGCGTGCCTTGAGCGGACGCAATGAGGAATCTCCGGCGATGCATAAGTGGTCTATTCATACTTGTATTTGGTGTATTTCTCGGTCAGGGCCGACCGAATCGTTGAGCGAGAACAATCCCCAATGTGGCGGGCTGTCAATGGCAATAATAATGGTTTTGGAAATCCCAGTAGTTCTGGAAAATGTCGCGGATGGTTTTCTTGTGCTCGGGCAGGATCGCCAGCAGGTCCACCACGAACATGGTGTCCCAAATCCACTGGCCATAGAAGGCGTTGGCCGTGCCCGCCTTCGCTCTCTCTGGCCAGGATCCTCGACTCGGCCATTTCTCATCTGTCCTGCGGTTTCACGTCTCATCGTTTCATCCGCACCGCCGCCGAGCGTCCCGCTTGGCTGCGCCCAGAGCGTCTCCTGGGGGAGAAAGGGATTCCCGGAGATGGCAGGGCGGGTCGGGAGATGTTGGCGCTGCTCATGGAGCGGCGCCGCGCCGAGGAGGCAACGGCCGACCATGGCTAGGTATGCGGCGGCTGGTTTGTGGGTTCGGAGTGGGAGACAACTATAAGTTTGAAGCGGATTGCGCAGCGGCTCCAAATAGGCAGTTGGACATACGTATCGAACCTGCTGCACGGCACGCCGGTAGCCCCACCTCCGGCCCCAACAACACCTGCCGTTGTGTCAATGGTGAGGACTGACGCTTGTTTTGCTGATATGGCCGCATCCGACAGTTATCGCGAATTCGTGGTGGAACAATTGGGGCGCGTGACGCCCGTGAGCGGCAAGTCGATGTTCGGCGGCGTTGGAGTCTGTGCCGAGAGCCTGTTCTTCGCTCTGGTTGCGGAGGACCGCATGTATCTCAAATTGGGTGACACGTGCCGTTTCTTCAGGTCGGCTGCCTTGGAGCCGCAAGCATGCTCGCCAATCGAGCCGGCAAATCCTGGGCTGTATGTTCCAGAGTGATGACCGTGAGCGTCCGGCCATTCCAGCGATAAAAAAGAGCAAACACGGAGCAACCGGGCACCGAGATTCGTAGAATAACCGCCAGCTCTGGGGCCGCAAATCCGGCGGCATGCCCACGCAGTGGATTCTCTAACAATTGAACGACGAGTTCCTCGGTGGCTCGAACAAATTTGACTGCCACCTGTGGGCGGCCATCCTTGATGCCAATCCGATCACGGTAGTGGCGAACTCTGCGGTAAAACGCCGGATGAACTTGGAGTTGATTAGCGCCCATCGGCGATAGCACCCATGTTCTTTTCGAACCGTCCTTTGCTTATCGCTTCGGCTGGTTCTGCCAATGCCTCGCGAATCCGTTCCTCCAGCCACATCGGGGGCGGTTGAAAACGAGCTGCAAACTGGGGCAAACCGATCCGGAGGGCCTGCCGAATGACATCGGCCTTGCACAAGTCCGAGACATCCATGCCTTCGTTGATCTGCGCGTCGAGCTCGTCACTAATCTCCATTGTCGGCAACGTTTTCATTGAAGTGAATTTCAAGTGTTTTTGACGTTTTGCAAGAAGGAAATCAAAGACCGAGCCATCGACATCCCCCACTCCCGGCCCGGGCGCTCCAACTCGGCCTCGATGATGGGCTGGGCCTTTGCGAATTCCGTTTCCTGCCACTGGCCGCCATAGTGCGCCGGGCCGATACCCCGCGAGGCCGCGGCCAACAACTCGTGGCGCAACTCCTCCGACCCGATGATGCAATCCCGTCGCACGGCGTTCGTGGTCCGCCGCAGCCTCCCGCGCCCGTTGGCTTTCCATCGACCTGGAAAACTGTTGGCGCCGCGCCTCGCTGTCGCTCCACGAGCCTCAGGACCCGCTTACTCTGCCGTGGCCCCCCTTCGAACACGTTCTTCTGTGCCACAGTTCGCCGGGGGTGTAGTCTTCCGGCCACGCCTTCGAAGGTTCGGTTTCGGTTTGAGACACGAGCTGTTTGCTGAAGCTGCTGCTGGACGAGCCCGAGAGCGCCGAGGCGCGCAACGCCGTGGACGCTGAGGATCGAGTGGTGGTGTCCTCAGGGGCTCCTCACCCTCGATGCAGCCCAGGCAAAGGCCGCTGAGGCCCCGGACCACGGGGTGGTCTGGCCCGGCCGGCACTGAGGCCCGCCGCGCCACAAGGATGGGCAAGAACGTGGGGATTGGCCAAGACACCGCCCCAAACGGGAGGAATTTATGGGTAACCACTGGCACTATTGACACAGCCGGTGGCGGCTGTTGCGCCGTGACCATGCCGGGCGAACCGCGAATTGAATATCCTGGAGCAGCCACCTCTATTACCTCGAGCCCGCCGCCGAGCGTCCCGGCTAGCTGCACGTAGAGCGTCTCCGGGGCGAGAAAGGCATTCCCGCAGACAGCAAGGCGGGCCGGGAGATGTTCGCGCTGCTCATGGAGCGCCGCCGCGCCGAGGAGGCAACGGCCGATTATGGGCGGCGGCGGCGCGGCTGGTTTGTGGGTTCGGAGCAACAGACAACCATGAGCATAAGGTGGATTGCGCAGCGGCACCAAATGGGCAGTTGGACATACGTATCGAACTTGCTGCACGGCACGCCAGCAGCCTCGCCGCCGGCCCAACAACAACTGCCGTTGTGTCAATAGCGAGGACGCTTGTTCGATGGCGGGCACTGGTTTGATGCAGGACGGGCGTGCTCGCAGCGGCAGAACGTGGTGTAGCGGATTTCGTGTTTGCGGGCGAAGTCCGCAGCCGAGAGGCCGCTATCAAAGGCTGCCAGCAGTTGGGCGCGTTGAACCGCGTTAGTGCGTGGGGGCGCGAGGTGCGCATGGAGGTACTCGTCGCCCCCGTTTACGACGCCACGCCAGCGGTCAACAGGCGGTCGTAATGTCACCGCTTACGCTTGAATACACCGTATTCATTTCGAATGATCGGAGAGATAGTTCCAGCCGTGAAATGCCAATGGTATCTTCTGGCCATTGTCCAGCCACACGCCTTTGCCAGATTCCACAACGCCGATGAGTTCCAGTGGGTGATTGAACCGCGCAGAAGCACTCTCGTTCGTCCATGTTCCACGAAGTGTTCCGACCAGAGAAAAATCTGCCCCGCCGTCGAAAATCATGTCCAATGGTCGAGTACCGACGGCACGATTCAATTGTTCTACGACAGGAGAGACTCTCAAAGCAGCGGAGTGAACTACGAAGGCGCACTTGCTTGCTTCACTCAATTCGCTGAGTGACTGGCCAATTCCATCTGTGTTGTCCATGCAGGCTCCACATTGTCCGCTTGCACCAAGCGATTGACCGAGAGTCAACATCGGCTGCATGTCTGTAAACTGTCGCCGGAGAAGCGCGAGGGAGTCGGCAGAGAATTGAGGCTCCAGCTTGCCAAGAAAAACCCGGAATGCCGTTGGTGTAAGCCCCAACGGCCGGCTTATAAAAATGCTGTCGCCTGGCCTGGCTCCACGCCGAGTGAGAACCTGACCTGAGACGACCTTGCCAATTGATGTTGCACTGATGCTCAACTCGCAGGCGCTGGTGACGTCACCCCCAAGCACGGTGGCTCCGTGTCGTTCGGCGCAACCGCCGAAGCCGTGGCACAAAGCCTGCACATCGTCGTAAGTGATGTCGCTTGGCAAACCGAGATTCAGAAGAAGCCCAACGGCTTGACCACCGCACGCTGCAATATCGCTCAGATTGAGTCGGGCGAGATAGTCACCCAATCCGTAAAAGCTGAGGATTCCAAGTTTGAAAGCAGTAAGGTCACTTGGAACCCGGTCCGTTGATAACAGTGCAATCTTCTCTCCAAAGTTCACCATCGCGCAATCATCACCGACGCCGGCTGGATCGTCCTTCGCGTTAAAGTAAGGCTTAATGAAATCGCGGATCAACGACTTCTCACCAATAGCGGTAATAGGTTTCTTCATTTGTTCACATTATTGATTTGTTCGCAAGCCGTTGTCAGAAACTCGTTCAACCGCGGCCCCCTCGTCCTTCCAAGCTCTCCAATGGTTGGCGCCTCGGGCCAATCAATGTGAATATCGCTCCACTTGGCTGGAGGAACGCTGGTCCTGAGGGTGGTCCATGTTTCTAGGGGAACGATGACCTTTCCAATTTCACGACCCCTTGCTTTCATTTCCTCAATCTCGCGCTGGATGTAAGTCTTATCCACGTCCTTGGTTACGGGACTCAACCAGCGTTTGAGATAAGCGCTCGACATGACAACGAGAACTCCTCCACAGCCCTTAATCAGTTCCTTGCTGTTATGCAATGGCGTGCGCTCCAGTCCAATCAACGAGTCCAACAACACACGGTAGTGTTGCTTCATTTTGAACAATACGCCGACGATCCCGGCTATCATCGCCCTATCCTCGAAGCAACAGGAAATCGCAATTCTCTGTCCTGTGAAGTGTCGTCTATTCCAGGTGTCAGGGGGGAACTTTAGATCTCGTTCTGCATCTTCCTCTGCCAAAGCAAAGTAAAGTCGTTTGTCTTTTTCAAGAATAGCCCGTTCTGTTTTGCTGTACTCAGCGGCATTCGCAATCTCTGGAACGAAGATGAAATAGGTACGGTTTACCAACGGAACGACCGATTTTTCTGTGAAAACCGGGGAAAGGGCCCCTGCGCATCTTTCTAACGGAATAGGTTCCATTTCTTTTGTAAGCGATTGCTTCACATGGACGGAATTCGGCGTGTAAAGCTTATTCTCTCCTTCGTGATCGAAAAGCGGGTCAAAGAATGTGCTCGCCGGAATTAGCAAATCTGAATCCTTATTTGTGTAACGCGCCACACTCTGGCGGTGTAACGGGTGGGATGTAGCGGCGGATTGTTCCGGGCACATTGGTTCGGGTGCCACGGAGTTGTACGCTGGAGGG
>JAJYHY010000410.1 GCA_021784555.1 bacterium | reverse complement strand
AGAGGCGCCAGACCGACTGGACGCTGACCGCCAGCCAGTAGAGCAGAAGCACCTGCAAGGCGATGTCCGCCAGCCCTCGCGGCAGCGGCAGCCGGTCCGCCAACTGGCCCAAACAGGGACACAGATGGACGCCGATGAGATAGCTGCCCAAATGATAGAGGAGGAAGTTCGTGCTGAGCCATAGCAGAACCAGGGAACGTTTGAGCTCGCTCCGGCTCCGCAGCAGGAACACAGCGATGGCAATTTCTAGCAGCGCCGCCAGCAGCATCAGTGGCCGGTAGCCAATGTGGAGCAGCGCGTCTCGGATCCTCAAGATTCTGGCGCCGCCGCCCGCGCTATACAGTTTGGCGGCGGCAGTCACTACCAGGAGCGCCGCCGCGGATTTGAAAAACCAATTTTCGTCCTCGAGTTTCATGGGTTTCGATGGTCTGGTCCTCTATACCTTCTATGGGGGGGGCGGCGGGCCGTTTGTGGCCCAGAGTGAGTTGTGGGGGAGGTGGTCCCGGTTCCAGCGGCGGGCTATGTTTGGCTTGCTCAGGTCCCAAAGCGCGGCTGGACGCAGGTTCTCGCTGTGGCCGTCGCAGAACATGACGTTCCATCGTCCGCCATGCCGGCCGCGGTACATTTTGGCCACCGGATCGTCCCCGGGCAGGCCCCGGACAATCTCGTTATACATCTCGGCCTGGTAGGGGCTCGACGGCAGCCACATGGCAAAGTCAAGGTCCCCCACCGGCTTAACGGTGTCCAGACCCCCTCCGAAGGACGCCAGACCGACCAGGGGCGAGTCCCCCAGCGCAATCATGTCGCTCGGGGCCGCCAGGTTCGCCTCCCTAACGGGGCCTGCACTGAACCGGTCTCCCATCGTGCCCAGCCCGGTGGTCCTTGCACCGTACCCGGCGACATTGACCGTACCCACCCCGTTGTAGCTGTAGCTGCCTGAGTAAGCGTCCGCGTAGGTCTCAAACCCGGCCCAGCCGACAGCGCCCGGGGGTCGAAGTGGCCATGCATACTCGCCCCTGATCCTGTTGTAGCCAGGGCAGGAAAACACGCCCCGCCGCGGGCCGAGGTACGTGCGCGCGTTGAGGGCGTCGATATCCCCGCCATAGTTGTCTCGCGGCCAGGGCGCACGAGTCACCTGCCGGATCGCCGCGAACGCCGACCCCCACACCGGGTAGGCCCTCTCCTGGTCGACGTACATCGCCACGGCCAGGGAGAGCTGGTGTAAGTTGCTGCGGCAGGCAGCCGAATCGGCCGCCTGCCGCGCGCCGCTGAGCGCCGGTAGGAGCATCGCCGCCAACAGGCCAATGACGGCGATCACCACCAGCAGCTCGATCAGCGTGAACGCCGTCCGCGAGGCACTGTTACAATTGGAGTTCATGATGTATGGGCGCAGCGAGCGGCAGTCCAGCGTACCGCTCTACGGGGGAGGCGGCGGGCCGTTTGTGGCCCAGAGTGAGTTATGGGGAAGATGGTCCCGGTTCCAGCGCCGGGCGATGTTTGGTTTGCTCAGGTCCCAGAGAGCAGCCGGCTTCAGGCTCTCGCTGTGCCCGTCGCAGAACATGACGTTCCATCGCTCGCCATGCCGGCCACGGTACATTCGGGCCACCGGATCGTCCCCGGGCAGGCCTCGGACCATCTCGTTATACACCTCGGCCTGATCGGGACGGGACCCCACCGGCGGCAGGCTAAAGTCAAGGTCGCCCGCCGGCTTGACGGTGCCCGGCCCCAGTGCGAACGACGACACGCCAGCCAGAATCGAGTCCCCCAGGGCGATCATGTCGCTCGGCACGGCCACGTTCGCCTCCCTAACGGGACGCGAATCGGCCGAGTCTTCCGTAGTGCCCAGCCCGATCGTGTTTCTCCCCCACGGGTCGACCTGACCCGTGCCTATCCCGTTGTAGCTGTAGCTGCCCGAGTAAGCGTTGGCGTACATCTCAAACCCCATCCAGGGGGTGGGGGCGGATGAGGGTCGAGGCGGAGGCCAGCTAAAGGCGCCCCTGACGCCGTTGTAGCCGGGGCAGGAAAACACGCCCTGCCGCGGGCCGAGGTACACGCGCGCGTCGAGGGGGTCGTCGGCCCCGCCATAGTTGTTTCGCGGCCACGGCGCGCGAGTCACCTGCCGGATCGCCGCGAACGCCGACCCAAACCGGGGGTAGACCCCCTCCTGCAGGACGTACATGTCCACCCCCAGGCTGAGTTGGTGGAGATTACTCCGGCGGACGGCCGAATCGGCCGTCTGGCGTGCCCTGGTGAGCGCTGGCAGCAGCAACGCCGCCAAAATGCCAATGACCGCGATGACCACCAGCAGCTCGATGAGCGTGAACGCCCCGCGACCAGGCCCTTGGTTGTCCCCCGCTACATACATGTGTTCTTAGTGTCAACGGTGCCGGGGATGTTGTTGACCCAGTCCATGTTCGCGCTCTGCGAAGCTTCCCACGTGGAGGAGACCGACCGGCCAGCCCGGTCAGTGAACTGAGCGCCAGGATCAGCATAAAAAGCGCCCGGGCCAGAGTTCGGGGATTCGAGGGTGCGAAGCGCACTCGAAGCCGTCAAAAACCGCGTTGCCTTGACCAAACGTTTCATGACCGGCAACTGCCCGCTGCACGAATCGGTACAGAATCGGGCAGAACGTCTCTCATTATACGCAAGTCACCCCGGCTGTCAAGCCCGAAAAAAAATATTTTTCATTTTCTTTTCCTGTTGGATTAGCTCTCTTTTGCCAAGCCAACGACAATTTCTGTCCAGCCCATCCTGAATATTTTAGGCTTGCTCCATAATGACCGAGACGCAGATAGAGGTCCCCTGGGGCGGCGATGGGCAAACCGTTGAAACAGTTCGCCTTCCAGTCACGAGGTTTTTCACCGGGCTGGAAGCCACGGCGCTAATGAGGGGGGCGATGACTCCCGCGAAGACGACGCCTATTTCCGTCCCAGGGCCACCTTGCCGGTCCGGGTCAGCTCCAGGATTCCGAAGCTCTTCATCAGTTCCATGAATTTCTCCACTTTGCCCTCGTCGCCGGTGACCTCAATGGTGAGGGTTTCGGGCTGAACATCGACGATTTTGGCGCGGAAGATATCGGTGATTTGCATCACCTCGGCGCGGGAATTGGAATCGACCGACACCTTCACCAGCACCAATTCACGGTCCACGTACTCACCCTCGCGGAAATCGACGACCTTGATGATGTCGGCGAGCTTGTTGAGTTGCTTGACGATCTGCTCCAGGGTGGCGTCGTCCCCGCGCGTAACGATGGTCATCCGAGAGGTCGTCGCATCGGCGGTGGGCGCGACGTTGAGGGTGTCGATATTGTAACCGCGTCCGCTGAACAGGCCGGCCACGCGGGTGAGGGCCCCGAACTTATTTTCTACCAGGACTGAAATTGTGTGTCGCATAATCTTCTGTCTTCCGAAGGGTTGGAGAGGCTAGCAAGCGGCGATAGAAGCGGCAAGAAAACTGCGCGAAAGACGGCGCTCAAGGGGCAGAGTTGGGGGCGGCGCTGGGCAGACTGTTGAAACGGTCCAGCGCGGCGTGGATTTGGTCATACGGTACCGAATCGGCCAGCTTGCGCAATGCGTCGTACCGGCTGTCGGCGCTGGCCTGGTCAAATGCGGCCTGAGTAGCGGCCCGCACCAAATCAGGCCGCAGCCAGCCCTGGAGGCTGGCGCCCTCGCTTGTTTGGACTGCCTGGACCTGGCGGCGATGCGCATGGCCTTGACGCCCACGATCGGATGTCCGTGCGTCGGCGGCGGCTTAGGCGCTGGAAGGTGGCTGCCGGCGCTTCACGCTTCCAGGGGGTACATATACTCTCCCCCCCTCCCCGGTGGCGGCTGGCCGTTGTATGTTGGGTCTCAATGGCAGCCAAAGTCACTCAATCTCACCTGCGGACGGTTCAAACCGGCGCCCCCAGCACACCCTTCGCTCCACTGCCAGTGAAGTAGGGGGGTTCCCGGTCTCTTGCTCTTACTCTTGCGCTCTAAGTTGCTCTGGGGGAGCAGGATCATGAGCAAGAGCGAGAGCAGGATGGGCCTGAGCCTCCGAACGGTCAAAGACCCACTTCCGCAACACTTACGAAACACTCCATGTCCGCACCCGCACCGCTGCCGCCGAAAGGGCTTGTCTGGAGGAGATGAATGGGATATTCGATTAGGACATGCCGCTCGATGGGGCAACAACGTGACCGATTTATGCGATTTAAAACACTCCCAATCTTTCTGGCCTTCTTCTTGATGGGTCTGGCGGACGCCATGGGGCCCAACGCCGACGCGGTCAAGGGGGCTTATGCCCTGAGTAATGTCATGTCCACATTGCTGCCGTTCGTGGTGTTCATCGCCTTTGCGGTGTTCAGCGTTCCGGGAGGGCTTTTGGCGGCGCGCATCGGCAAGAAGAAGCTGCTCCTGCTGGGCCTGGGCATCAACGCGGTGGCCCTGGTGATTCCCTCGTTTATGGTGCCGGCCTTCGGCGTGCTTTTGGCATGCATCTTTCTGCTGGGTGTGGGCACCACCTTCTTGCAAGTGGCTGGGAACCCCATCATGCGCGACGTAAGCCCTCCCGGCCAGTACAGCGAGAATCTGGCCTTCGCCCAAGGCATCAAGGGCATTGGCAGTACCGCCTCCACTTACCTGGTGACCGCCATCGCAGCGTTGGCCCTGTTCAAGGCAATGACTTGGCGCGGGGCGTTCCCATTGTTCTGTGTTCTCATGACCTTAGCCTTCTTCGCGGTGGCAGTGCTCCGGGTTGATGAGACCAAAGCCGAGGTCCCCCCGAGTCTCGGTTCGACGGTGCGTCTCTTGAGCGAGCCGATCTTCTTCTTCGCGGTGCTGGGCATTTTCCTCTACGTCGGGGCGGAGGCATCGATGGGGCGATTCCTCAAACCGACCTTGCACGGCTTCGGCATGACGGAACAGACCGCCAACACGCTCGGCCCGACCCTCTTCTTTGGGCTGTTGACAGTCGGCCGGCTCCTGGGCAAGCCCGCCCTCAAAATCATGAGCGCGCGCACCTGTTTCCGCCTCTCGGCTTTGCTGGGCCTGCTGGGTGCGGTGGCGCTGATGTTCGGCTCAAAGGTGCTGGCCCTGGCCGGTATCGCGGCGGCGGGCTTTGGCTTTGCCAATATCTGGCCGATGCTCTTCTCCATTACGGTGGAGGAACGTCCGGAGCGCGCCAACGAACTGAGCGGCCTGATGTGCATGGCGATTTCCGGCGGCGCGGTTGTGCCATTGCTGATGGGTTTTCTGTTGGATAAGAGCTGGGGCGCGATGGCCTTCATCGTACCCGGCGTCTGCTTTGCCTATCTGCTGCTCTTGTCGCTCAAAGGCGGTCGCAAGCCCTCAGCCGGCCAGCCGCAACAAGCCCCGGTCGGGGCCAAGGCGTAATCTGAAAAACAGAACGCTGAAATGAACAAAGGACGGCTCTCAGAGGAATTCCGCGGGCGCACCAAAGCGTTCGCGCTGGAAGCGGAAGCCTCTGAACTGGTTGCCATCCTCACCACCATGATCAAGAAAACAAAAGACAAACCCCAAAACAGCACGCAAAAATGAATTTCAGCTTTCCATATTTCAATGAATCTAAACAACGACAAACGCATCGTAATGACGCTGGATGGGGGCGGAACCAACTTCCGCTTCATTGCCATCCGCGGCGCCCAGCCTCTGAACCAGACGGTCACTATGGCCTCTCACGGCCATGACCTCGACCGCTGTTTGGCCAACATCATCTCCGGCTTTACCCAGCTCAAAGAGAGCTGCCCGGAACCGCCTGTGGCCATCAGCTTTGCGTTTCCCGGCCCGGCTGATTACCCCAACGGCATTATCGGCGACCTCTATAACCTGCCCGGCTTCCGGGGCGGGGTAGCATTAGGGCCGATGCTTGAGGACAAATTCGGCATCCCGGCGTTTATCAACAACGATGGCGACTTATTCGTTTACGGGGAGGCTATTGCGGGCTTGCTGCCCTACGTCAATGGGCTTCTGGAACAGGCGGGCAGCCCCAAACGCTACCACAACCTCTTTGGCGTCACGCTCGGAACCGGGTTTGGCGGAGGCATTGTCCGCAACGGCGAACTGTTCCTCGGAGACAACTCGATGGCCGGAGAGGTCTGGCTGTTGAGAAACCGGCTCGACCCGGAGAGCAACGCCGAGGAAGGCGCCAGTATCCGGGCGGTGCAGCGCGTCTATGCGGCGCAGGCCGGCATCCCGGTCGAGCAGGCGCCGGAGCCGAAGCGGATTTGCGAGATCGGCCTGGGCGAGGCTCAAGGCAACCAGGCGGCGGCTCGCGAGGCCTTCCGGCAATTGGGTGTTGTGGTGGGAGACGCCTTGGGTAACGCGCTGACCCTGGTGGATGGCTTGGCCGTCATTGGCGGGGGAATCGCCGGCGCCTCGCCGCTCTTTCTGCCCGCGTTGATCGAGGAGTTGAACAGCAACTATACCGGCCACACCGGAAAGACCTACCGGCGGCTGGCCTCGCCGGCCTTTAACCTCGAAGACCCGGCCCAGTTGGAGAAGTTCCTCAAGGGAGATACCCGCCAGGTCCTGGTCCCCGGTGGGACGCGTCAGATAAAATACGATCCGCTCCAGCGGCTGGGGGTTGGGATGTCGCGCTTGGGCACGAGCCAGGCGGTGGCCATCGGGGCTTGCGCGTTCGCACTTAACAGGCTGAACCACGAATGATTTATGGTAACCGCTCGGATCAAGGCGCCTGACGCATACGATAGATAGGAGCGCGGACGCCCTCGTCCGCGTCTC
>JAJYHY010000049.1 GCA_021784555.1 bacterium | reverse complement strand
CGTTGCCCGCGTTTGTTCGTCCAGGGCGAAGGGTTTGAACCTGAGGCAGAATAAAACGGGACTGGGGCTCAGGAGTAATGATTCGGCGAGCGACCTGAAGCACCTTTTTCCCCCGAAGGGCAGGGAGAGCTCGATCGATGCCTCGACCGGGTCCGTATCGTGCTTCGTGGGGCCAAACCCCAGAGGCTCAATCCGCGCCACCGGGAACAAAATGCTTCGAGGAAGCACGTGCGAGCGCCATAGCGCATCGCCTGATTGAGGAGCGAGGCGAGCGTTCATGGCTGACGGTCGGAGCACTTGCCTCGCGGGAACCCCTTTTGGAAGAAACATCAAACCAGGTTCACCCGCCAATGCCACTTGCAGGCCCTGCCGAAGGCCTTTGGCGGTGGATAGAGCTTCTTCGGCGGACGACGATTCCTCGACCAATCCGTGAACGGAGCACCCGAACCTCAGGCCCGCGCCGCCCCTGAAAATGAAGTCCACTGCTGTACTCGGGGTGAACCCGGGAAGAAGGCGCGAGAGCAGACGATTCCCATTCGCGGTCTCGCCCATCCCAGCTTCCGCAATTCTGCGCGTATAGCCGTTCCAGATCACGCCAGCCAATTCGAAGGCGAACGCCGCCGTCCACGTGTTACGCTCTCTATTCTCGGTCAGGCGGTAAATCTCTCGCTCCGGCAATTCGTGGTTTGAGTCCTCCGCCGCCTCATCGAGGTTATCCGGCCAGGGTGGTGCGGAGATCCGCTCGCAGTGGCGCCCTGACTTGACTCCTTCAAGGTAGGCTTCTTCGGTCGAGGCCTTTGTGGGTGGCTCTAACTCGTGATGCGAGATGCGCTCGGTGTAACTCATAAGCGAAGGATGGGATTCTCGATTCGATGGGGATTGAACGCCTGCGGCATGGGGAGGTTCCGGCTACGCGGAGGCTTAGCCCCCGGCAATGGTCAAAATTCATACGCATCCCACAAGCCAGTGCCGGCTTCAATCGTTGGCGACGAGATTTATAGGACGCGCAAAGCATGTCGATCGGAACATTCCGGGCGAGAATCCAGCCTTCGCGCCTTGTGGGTTGCATTTCCCTGTGACTCCAAATCCACACAGCTCAAAAACCGTCCGTGCTCATGACTATGAAAAACCAACTCGTCTGCCCCAAGGACCGTTCCACACGGCTACCAACCGTCCTTACCCTTCTCGCCGCCCTTCTCAGCCTAGCGGCTTCGAAGGCTAGCGCCGGTGGCGTCAACACCGACAAGGTGGTTGACGCCTATTACCTCCTCATTGATACCTCCGCCTCCATGAGCGAGGCGCCGAGGCCGCCGCAAGTCCCTATCGCGTGGAAACAGTCGAAGATTGCGGAGGTAAAACGCGAACTGGCGCAATTATGCGGGAACCTGCCGACCGAAGCGGCCGTCAGGGTCTTTACTTTCGACGAAGGGCCACCGAGACCGGGGCCTCGCTTTGATTCACTCGGGGACACCCAACGGGCTGCCCTGCGGCAGTACTTCGACTCGCTCCAGGCGGTAGGGAGGAAGACTTACGCTTGGCGCGGGCTCGATTACGTCCTGAGCCTCGCCGAAAACGAGCTGACATCGTCAAAGCAAATCGCCTCCGTCAGGGTGGTGATTTATACCGACGGCGAGGATAACGACCCCTCGCATCCTCAATTGGCAAACATCCTGAAGAAACACCGCTATTTGCTTCGTGGAAGCAACGGCGCGGTCCAGGTCAGCTACATGACCTTGGGGTTCAGCCTCTCAGCCGAAGTTCGGAAGCTTTTCGCGACATACGGCGTCCAGGCAACGCCCAGCCTGAGACCGGAAGACCTCGCGCCGTTGATTGCTAGCTTTTCCTGGGTGCCAGAGCACCCGGACAGCGAGGAGGAAGTACAGTTCGTGGACCGTTCCAGCGGGATGATCACACGTTATGCCTGGGATTTTGGCACCGGAGGCGATAGCGAGGAAAAGGCGCCGGTGCTGCGTTTTGCGCAAGGTGCATACCGGGTTCGCCTCACAATCCGAAGCCCGGACGGGCGGAGCCGGTCTGTTGAAAAGACCCTCGTTGTTTCGGGTGTTCCAGCCGTGACACCGAAGTTCGATGTGTTCCCGAAGGAACTCCGTCCTGGCGACTCAGTCTTGTTTCGTAATGAAACCACCGGCCCGGCCGTGGGTTTCGTGTGGGATTTCGGCGACGGGAACCGATCCACGAACCATGAGCCCAGCCATGCCTATGCGCGGGCGGGAACCTATCCGGTCACTCTCACGACCGATGGCGTGAACGGAAAGGCAACCTCGTTCACCGCCCCCGTTCGAGTATTGCCCCTGCCTGCTCCGAAGGCGGGATTCGTGCTTGGCTTTGACCATCCGGTGGCAGGCAAGCCGGTGCGGTTCATTAGCCAGTCGAGTGGGGTGATAGAACGGCTCGAATGGCAGTTTTCGGATATGAAGAGTGCCATAACTTCTGCCGCGCCGCCTGGTGCTGCCGCCCGAAGTCATGCGGTGGTGCATACCTTCAAAAGCCCTGGGACATACCTGGTTCGCCTGACCGTCTCCGGCCCAGGTGGACGTGATGAGGCCGTTCAGCGGATCCAGGTCATGCACCCACCCAAGCCGCCGCTTGCCCCGCCCACAGCCCGGTTCCAGGTGAGCCGGGATAAGGGGATTCTGCCGCTGACTGTCACGTTCGAGAACCGCTCCGAGGGAAACATCCGCCGGTTCGTCCTCGATTTCGGCGACGGCTCGCCCGAATTCACGGCAACAAATTTTGTGGATTGCACTCACCGGTACAAATCAGCCGGGAAATACACGCCTATTCTGCGGGCGGAAGGATTCAAGCAGTTCCCGCCATCCATCTATTCCATGAATGCCCACTCCATTGTCGTCGTGCCACCGCCGTCCTGGCTCGCGCGCAATTGGTGGCTGATTACGATCGGAATCGCCGCGCTGCTCGCCATTCTCCTCTGCACCCGACCGATCGTCGAGCAGAGGGCATGGACTTCTCGGCACCATCGACTCAAGGGAATCCTCCACTGGAAACCGGCGGAACCCAAGACCACCCCGTGGCATTCGGTCAAAATCACCGGCACCGACGGGGAGTTTGCCGTCCGGATTCCCTCTGAAGATTCGGACCACTCAATACCGTCTCTCATTTTAACACTCCGGAAACGGCTGGACGCAACAAAACGACGCGCGAATTACACGCTCGACGTGACGCGCGACGAGAACGTCCTGGCAACGACCTTGCTCCAGCCTGGCGCGGAAAGGCCGCTGCCAGTTCCGGGGATTATTGTCCGCTATGACTCCTAAATCCAAAAACCTGAAAGGAAAAAACAAATGAGACTCGAACTCGAACAAACCGTAGAGCAAACCAACCGCCTCAACGGACGCAACGACGGAATCACCTCGGTGCTTCCAGACCACCACGAGGAGGACGAACACATCGAATCGGTCAGCCCCACCCTTCTCATCGGCCCGGGAGGAACCGGGACGGAGATACTCCGCCGCGTGAAGGCCCGCAACCCCAACGGCGGGGACCGGTGCTGGAGCCTTCTGGCTTTCGACACGGACCCGCGTTCGCAGGAGCCGCAGGGCGACCTGCCGGGCTTTACGAGTGCGGAGTTCTGTCTGCTCCCCACCCGTTCGGTCCGGGACGTCATTCGCCGCCCCGAGTACCATTCTGCCATGGCCTCCCGGCTGGGCCTGTCGGATGTCAAGACCTGGCAATCCCTGGCCACCATCGCGGAGCGTCGAATTCCCGGCGCGGGACAGGTTCGCCCAATCGGCTACCTGGCTCTGGCTGCCAACCACAAATTGGTTCAAACCCGGATTCACCAGGCCGCCGATGCCCTGCAGCATCGCTGGACTGCCTTGGTGGGACGGTTGAACACGCGAGATTCGCATTCGGTGAAGTTCCAACGTGGGCTGGAGGTTCAGATTGTCGGTTCGAATTACGGCGGCAGCGGTTCCAGTTGGTTCATTGATATCGCCGCTATGATTCGGCAGGAGTTCGCGGGCTCTGACCTCTCCATAACGGCCATTCTGACGCTGCCCGAAGTCCACGAGGATGTCCTCCAGGGCAAGATCGAGGAGCAAGCGCGCATTGAGGCGAATTGCATCGCAGCCGCCACCGAACTAGACTATTTTCAGACAGGGCAAGCGGCCGCCGACGGTCTTCGCATGGGGCAGTTGGCGACAAGGGCGCCCGCACAACTCTTCGACCACGTTTATCTGGTCGGCAAGTACGACAGCGAGGGGCGAAGCGTTGGCAGCATGGAGGACGTCTTCGATCTGGTGGCGCTTCATCTCGCTGGCCACATCGGGACAACCATTGGCGGGAAGTTTAAGGCTGTCGGGGCCAACGATGCCACCGTGGCGGGTCTGTCGGTGTGCCCAATCAGCGGGCGCAAGCGCAATTACAGCACGCTGAGCGCAACGGCTTTGGTTGTGCCGGCGGAACGGTTAACGAGCCATCTCGCGTGCCGCTCCGTTTCTGAACTCATCCAGGAACACTTTCTCGGCAGCGACTCTCCGATTGACCACTCCGCGATCACCGAGTGGGCCAAGGCAGCGCAGTTTGACGAAGGAACCGAAGGTGGCGCCGAGTGCGTCTCCACCAGGTTGAAAGCGGCGGCCACACCCGGATTGGATGGCATCACCGCTCCGCTTTACGCCGACGCCGACCCATCCCGCCCGCGGTATCTCAAGAACAAGCTTTTTGTGCCGGCGCTTGCCAAGGCGCAGCAGGCATGGAAAGACTCCAGCCTGCCCGGGATTTCGCAACGCCTGGGGGAACAGACCGCGGCCTTGGCGTCAGAGTACTGTGCCGCGCTCGAGACCAAAGTCGCTGCAATGGCGGATGCGGACGGCCTCAGGCCTGTGGCCTCGTTCCTGACGGTTCTGGGCGAGATGTTGGATTCGGCATCGAATCAAATCACCGAGGAAGCCAAGCAGTACGGCGCTCAGGCCGCAGACGCGTCCGCGGGAATCGAGCAGATCACCGGCGCCTTGATCCGGTTCTGGAGCGGTTTTGGCCGGAACCCGGGCGCACAGGAAGAGGTGATCCGGCTGTTCCGAAGCCAGGTATCGGCCGACGTTGATGCCGCGGCGAAGTTACAGTCGGCCATGATTCTCTCCGCGGTCCGGGAGGCGAGCAACCGCCTCTCCGCTAGATTCTCGGAGGCCATTGAACACCTCGAAACGCGTACGGCCCGATTGGACACGGAGGCCCTCCGGAATTCGCAGGACCAGAAAACGGCTCTAACGACCGCGAACGTCGCCCCTCGCGGCGAAATCGACGTTGTCAGCCCCGAGTTCCTGGAGTCGTTCTACGCTGAACATCGACTCTCCACCCCGGAGTTTCTGAAGGGCGCGGAAGCGGCTGGTGCGCAACCCATGGCGCTCTTGGATGGCGACTCCGCTTCCCAACTGTGCAACCGCCTTACCGCGTACGCGTTGGAGCACTTCGCTCACCAGATTGACAAACTGAGCATCTCAGACGTGCTCAAATTTCAGTTGGATCACGGCGGCGACCTGGCGCGGGTGACCCAGGCCCGGTTCGAGGAAGCCTTGCAGGCCTGCCGCCCAATGTGGCAGGCGGAAATCGGCGTGGCCGGAATGACGTTCTCGGACAGCCTTGTGGTTGGGATACCCGAGGGCTTTGCCGAGTTAGCCGCCGGGCATCTCGGGGAAATCACCCGGAACATCCAGGCAAATGTCAACCAGGACCCGCGCTATCTGGCCAGGCTGGATTTCGTGCCCACTTGCGACCCGCACCGCATTTACGTGCTCCGCCGCTCACATGGCGGACTGCCGACTTACTTAACCGTGTGGAAAAAGTACCGCCAGAGCTATGAAACCTGGATGCGTAGCGGAGCCCATCCGATCCATATTTTCGACCCGGCTGTGGTGGACGCTATGCCGCCCTTGGCGATCCCGGACCCCGAATCTGATGGCGAGTTGGAATTCGCTCTCGGCTCAGCGTACGGCGTCATTGCCCGACGTGGCTCCTGGTATTACCTGAACCTCACGAAGGACGAGAAAACCGAAGTATTTGAGCTCCCGGTGACGTCTTTTTGGGACTGCATCCCGTTCCAAGGTGGTGCGCTCAGGAGCGACATGGGTTCATTCCAGCATCTGACGGGTCATGGAAAGCTCACTTTTGGGCAAGCCCCTCAACCGGACCGGACACTAAAACTCAGCGAGCAATCCGGTCGCCCGGCGGCCCTCAAGGAGTTCGTGCGATCCCAAAAGTCCGTCCGTCTGGTCCGGGAGTTTCACAAGGCCCTCTGCACGGCCTCTGGGAACGTGGTGGTCGCCCGCGACCTGGAATCCTACGCCGCCGAGGTTGCCAGGAGCCTCAAACCATCGGACGACCTCTACAACCAAATTCGGCGCGAGCTCGTGTGGATCCGCCGTGAGGTCGAGAACCTGCGGGCCAATCGCTAAAGGGGCTTTTCACAGGGAGATTGAATCACAAGCAAATCACCATGAACGCATCTACCGAGAATCGCCGAATCCTGGATCCGCTTGAGCAGCATCGCCCGGCCATTGCCTGCGCCATGCTTCTCTACGAGGCCGGCCAGCAGGCTTGCGAAGAGATCGCCCGCTTCTTCGAGAGCCTTTTAGCGGGGGCGACTCCGCCTCTTTCCGGTGCGCTTCGGTTTGCCCCAGTGAAAGACGCCGCCTGGCCTCAAGCCCTTGGCGCGGCTGTTGAAGGCGATCGAAAGATCGAGCAGTGGACCGGGATTGAACTCTCCAGGGGGGTGCCCTTCTACCCGACCGATCTCGAGGGAAGGGCTGCGCCCCAATGCGCGGCTGTTCTGGGGGCAAGGCACCTGTTGGACGACAGTCTCCGCCAAGTTCTCGTCGCGCAACTCGCAAAGGAGGCGGACGCATACTCGCGCTTCCTTATCTTCTTTCTGGCAGGGGAGCATGAGATGCCGTTTGATGCGGACGAAACACAGTTTCACGCCTGGATCCGGGAATTCGCGGCGCTGGCTCCCAAGCCGGTTGTCCTCTATTGCGCCTGCCCGGAACTGAGCGACGGACGGCCCGTGGCACGCCGTGAGTTGGCCGAGGCGATAGCGGTTGCGCTCTTCGCGGACCTCGTGATTGCACGGAAGGGAGCGCCCCGAATCCTGACTGACACGGACGACGGTCAGTCCATCACACTTCACGCGATTGGGATCAAGGGCGCACTCTACGACCCAGACGCCGCGGCGGACAGTCTAAAAGCCTCGGTTGCCTCTGAACTGATGGAGCAACACTTGCTCGCGCCGCAGAAAGAAAACGGACGAAAACCGAGGTGCATTCGCTCCCCCCGGGAGGTCCTGGCCGGGTTGAATCTGAACTCGGACGGCGTTGTAACGAGGGTCTTTGGCCAGGACCAACCGCCGTCTATCACACCCGCTCTACGAGGAAAAAACTACGCGCTGGGCTTCGATTTCAACGGGGCCGCCTTGCCGGCAATGGTCGGCAACCAGTCTTTCCGGGAATGGCCGCAACTGATTCAAACCGCGCGCAATTTCCTGGCGAGCGCGACCGTACCCTGCGTCGGTTCACGCATCAAGGCTGCCCTGACCGAGGCGCGCGTTGCCGAGATGGGGGACGCAATTGACCAAGCCGTCGAGGCACTGGTTCAGGAGGGCATTTCCGCCGCCGAGGGCATCTGCCAGGAAATCAAAGACGGCCTCGCGACCTTGTATTGGACAGACGATGCTCCCCAGGTCAATTCGGGTGATTCAGTGGATCGAAGGTCTGCTGAGCTCGAACAAGCAGTCTCCAATGTCCCATCGGCAGCGCGCTTGGCCATGAGTGCGCTCTTACGCTTTGCCCCGTTTGCGGCTCTCGCGGTGTTGGTACGCGTTCTGCATTTGCGATTTCAGACGGCCTTCTACTGCGTTTCCGCACTTGGGGCCATGGCCGCCTCGGCTCACCTGGCGTGGCGCCATCATCGTGCCTGGCGCGTCGCCAGAAACGCGGCCCGACACTTGGCTGATGAGGTTCAGCGCGAGTTGAGGGCGAGCCTGAACGCTCTTGTGCGCCAGTGCATCTCAGCCGAGATGAACGCCGCCTTGGCCGAACTCGAAAAAATGCAAGGCAGACTTAGGCGGATCCGAGAAGCCGCGATGGTTCTTGAGGATCATGGAACAGGATTGCTGCCGTACCACCGCTCAAAGCCAATCGCCCAGGTGCCGTGGGACGAGCATCAACTCGCGATCCTCCAGACCCGAATACAAGAGGTGGCAGGATTGGGCAAACTCCGGGCTGAGGCCAGACAGCTCCTCGCTGATCTGGGGCCGAGAGTACTGCGAGGAGACCAAGCGCCGGAATCGCTGTCCGAGGGCTTCGAAGCTCTGGCGAAAGAGTCCTGTCGGATACGCTTCCGACGCATGCGCCTGAGCGAGTTTCTCGATGCTACTGACGATACTCTCAGTTGGCCGGCATTCGTGTCCCGGAACGGCGAAAACCACAGCCCCTTCGCCGGCAACCCCCTGGTTTTCATGCAAAACATTGCCCTCCGCGAGTACTGGTCGCACCCCAACCGGATCCGGAGCGCGCTCCTGGTCCCCAAGACATTCACGGGAGTCCTCCAAAACGGGGAGGCTGAACACTCATCGAACCAGGAAAATCTCCTGGCTGCCATCGTCCGCGTAGAGCTCGCCCACATCGCTGATTCAATGCCCAACACCCATCAACGCAAGACAGTTTGCCACGGCAAGCCTTGACCGTCTCAGGCCGCCAGAGATGCTGGACGACAAAGCCGATTCGGGAGTGAAGCCCTGTCTACCGAGACGTAGGCTGCACAAACTCGGCGCTTTCATGGTTCACCCTTTCTCCCGCGCCTTCAAACACTTGATGGATTAGCCCGGATTAGCCCAACTTGGCCCGGCGTGACCTGCCCGCGAGGGTGGGGAAGTCCGTGGCTGCTATCAACCAAAGCCTGCGGATTCTCGACCTGGAACCCGGCTTGCTGGCCGTTGTTCAGACGTCTGAACACGCCACCAAGTCGGTCTTACTGGAAATCGCGAAGCAAAACGATCCCGCCGGGCAGCAAAGCCTCTGGCGGCAGGCCCAAAACGGGGGATTGACGGTCCGCCAGGCGCGAACCGCCAAGCGAACCCGCTCGCCGCAACTACGGAAGAAGGCCAGCATGGTGATAGAACTGCCCGAGGCAACGGTCGCCGTGAAATTCCGTTCTGGCGAAGCCACCGCCGAGCGGCTCCATCGAGCCCCACCCCCTCTCCGCAGCCAACCAAGGCTGAGGGCTGGTCGGCATGGGTGTGGTGGCTGATTGTGATCGTGGTGCTCTACCTGCTGTTCAAGAAGTGACCCTCGCTTCAAGCAGGCCTAAGGGAGGTCTGGAGTCGGCCTTGGGCGCGCCGGGCCGAATGAATCGGCAGATTCTGGATTCAGACAGCTTTGGCTTGGAAAGATCACCAAAATGAAACAAACTTCGCCGTCGAATTGATGAAAACACCGCCGTCGAAAGCGAAACGCGTATTGCTGACCTTCGTGGGAAGTCACGATCCCTGGCGGGGCGGCGACGCCTCCAGCGGTTACGGCCCTGTTCTCTCGCTGTTGGAAGCCGAGACCTTTGAGGCTGTCCATCTCTTCCACAACAACGAAGATTACCTGCGCCGCGCCAGCGCCCTGCTGACCGAAGCTCGCGAGCGCTGGCCCGACATCGAGATCTCCTACGAGAACATCCCCGCTCCAGATCCCACCAACCACGATCTGCTTTACGAGCTGATGCACAACCGCTGCGTCGAACTTGCCGCCAAATACGGCAACACCGCCCAGTTCACCGTCGCGACCTCTTCCGGCACCCCCCAGATGCAGACCTGCTGGCTGCTCTTGGTCCTCGGCGGCGTCTTCAAGGCCCGCCTCGTTCAGCTGGTCCCGCCCCACAAGCTTCGGCCCGGAGATTCTCCTGTCCGCGAAATCAAACCTTCCCTCGAACGATTTCCGAAGATCGTTTCCCCGGCCCGGCTCCAGCGAGAACTCTCCGCCGCCAAACACCAGGTCGAAATACTCACCCGCGAGCGCGAGGCCGCCGCCCGCGACGTCGCTACCGGCATGGCTGGAGAACACCCCGCCTTTCGCCGGGCCGTCAAAACGGCCAAGCAGTTTGCCGCCTACAATATGCCGGTCCTCATCACCGGCGAAACCGGCACCGGCAAGGAGGAATTCGCCAAGTTGGTCCACTTCGCCAGTCCCCGCGCTCAACAGCCATTCCTCCCGGTCAATTGTGCTGGCATTTCTGAAACGCTCGCCGACAGCGAGCTCTTCGGCCATGTCGCCGGAGCATTCACTGGTGCCTTAAAGCCCAAGAAAGGGATTTTCGAGCTCGCCGGGAAAGGAACCGTCCTTCTCGATGAAGTCGGCGAGCTCCCCCAGGCGCTGCAGGCCAAACTGCTCCGTGTGCTGGAAGATGGGACCTTCATGCCCGTCGGTTCCGAGAAGATTCAGAAATCCGAGGCGCGCGTTATCGCCGCCACGAACCGCGACCTTAATGCCATGGTCGGTGAAGGCAAGTTCCGCGAGGACCTCCTTTACCGCCTGAACACCGCCGATATTCACCTGCCCCCCCTCCGGGATCGAAAGGAGGATATTCCGCTCCTCGCTCAGACTTTTCTCGCCGAGTTCTGCCGCAAACACAACAAGACCATCTCCTTCGAGCCAGCCGTGCTTGCCATTCTCCAGGAGCAGGATTGGCCGGGCAATATCCGCCTGCTCAAGCACGTCATCGAACGCCTCGCCATCGCCTGCTCGGGCGATACCATCAAAACATGGGACCTCACACTCAGCAGGCCCAAGCCCCGCACGGTGGCCGCAGCCTCCACGCCCCTCGCGACCATCGGTGACATGCCCATCAATCTCCCCCAAATCATAGACGACTGGGAAAAAGACATGATGGAGCAAGCTATCAAGCGGTTCCAAAACAACCGCTCCGCGGCCGCCCGGCATTTGGGCTACGAGGAACCCACCTTTCGCAAGAAGTGCAGGAAATTTTTTGGACGAAAAACGTAACATTTGTTACGGCCGCTCGAGTGCCATGCAACCCACGTTATCACGTAAAATGCGAGGAACCCCGGTAAAATCGGGGCTTCCGCCAGTGATTCTGCGGTTGGCCGAGGTCCTGCTGGTACCGGTAATTGGTAGAAAAACAGACAACCCAAATGCCGGCTAGACCGAGAAGATTTATCGAGCAGTTGCTCGGGGACGAGAGTTTCAAGCGTTGGATACCTCCCAATGCATTGACTCAGCGTTGGGATGCTCCCTTTTATCACCCTGCTTTCGACGAAATCGCTGAACTCGCAGCGGACCGGCCCGGCCAACTGACGCCCCTCAGAAATATTTGCTCCGCAATAGTAACTCACTATGCAACCAAGGGTGTCCCGTCAGCCACCGCAAGCGGTGTGTTTCCCTACGTTACGACGGCTTCGTTCCACTCCGGCCAATTTGTGGACCTGAAAGCGTCCGGCCAGTCGGTTTTCGAAAGCGAAGCCAATCCGCCGCTTCTCAACCAGGAGTCGGTCCTCATATCTCTCGTTTCCGGTGTGCCCCATTATGCTGCGTTCTACTCTCCCGCGATACACGGCGGACCGATCGCTCTGAGCGGAAGCATCATTGCGCTAGCTCCCGGGCCAGATGTGGACGCGGCTTATTTGGCACACGAGCTAACCCAGCGTTATGTGACGCTCCAACTGTTTCGGCTGCCGGCCGGCTCTACGATTCCTCTGCTCAATATTCATGATGTGCTCGATGTTTTCGTTGCTGTCCCTTCTCGAGCGCAGCAGGAAAAGCTTGCTCAGTCTGTTCGTGCGCGGGCCAGCCTGCTGGAAGCCCCCCCCACCGAAACAGCGCCGGAACTCGCTGGTCCCGCCGGGGCAACATTTGCACAGGTCATCGAAAACGTCGAAAACGAGCTGCTAAAGCTTCCCACAACCGCCCAACTGCCACCCCTGTTTCTTGAATGGCAACCAGACGAGCCGCACATGTTGTTTAGCAACGTCTGGGCACTGCCGAGAGCCGAACAGAAATTGGTTGCCAAGAAAGTCTCGCCACCCTCGGCCTTCCTGGACTGGGCAAAAGGTACGACCGAGCCCTTTTGCATTTTTAATTCGATTCAAGGTACGGTCGTATTGGACTATTCCTTCTGCCGTGAGCTGAAGCTGGTGCCAAATGGCGACCCCAGGAAAGTTTCTGCTCTTTTTTCGAGCTTGGAGGCATGGAAGGAGGCCAAGCCCGTCGGTGTAAGATTCCAGGATTTCCTCGCAGCAAACCGCCCGGTTCAGCGCGCGTTCAGCGCGTCTGAAGAGGCTCTGCAGGTTTTCGCAAAATGTTGTCCGCCGCTGCTGGCGTTGCGTATCAACCGGCTCGGACGGCCATACGGGGTGCTTTTGGTCGCAGGGCCCCCACAATGGCCTGACGAAAAAGGGGCCCATGAAGCCCTTCGAAGCCAGGGCGTTATTTGGGCGAGCTATCTCAGGCAGCAATTGCAGCTTCTTCCCCAGCTCCAAAAGTTGGCAGCAGAACAAACCGTCACCAATCTTGTCCATCGGTTAAATCATCCCTTGAACAACATCGACGTCGCCGTGGACCAGCTCATAAAGTGGGCGGGCAGCTCAGGTGTCGGCGAGCAATTGCTTCCGGACGAGGCCACTGCCAGGGAACTGGCAGTCGACCGCAATCAGCCATTGGCGAGTTATTCGGCAACCGCTTGGATCCGGCGCATAAGGGATGCCCACGGCGAACTGCTGAACCTCTCGAGGAAGATAAGATTAATGGCTAGGGCCGAGACGCATAGCAATCCGACTTGGGTTCCGGTGGCTCCGCTAGGCAAGAGCCTTTGGGACTGCGTCCAGTCCCAGCTGCATGGGAAACCATGCGAGCTAGTCAACAAAGTCCAAGTAGATGCGGAAGGGGTCGTTTACGCCGATCCGGACCTGTTGTGCGAAGCTCTGCGGAACGTTGTCGACAACGCGTACCGAGAGATGGTGCATGTACCGCCTCGGATTGAGGTTTCGTTCCGGACCCAGGCGCCTCAACAAGGCTCGGCGCTTATCGAAGTCGTGGACAACGGACTGCCGGCAGACAAAGACTTAATAGACGGCGCGTTCGATTGGGGGACTACCGGGCATTTCTCCTCGGGAAAAGGCAGCGGTTATGGCCTTCCCATCGTGAGGCAGATCTTTTCCGCGGTCCTCGGTGTCTGCGATCTCGAAAAGAATGCTACCGGGCCAGGTTGTCGTTTTTTGGGGACACTGCAACATCAAATCAATAAACCAGCATGAAACTGTCAGAACTACGCTTTGCTATTGTGGAAGATCGTCATGACGCAATTGAGAACCTGTTGGTCGTGATCAAAGGTGCAGGCATGAGTCTGGGCCATTGTGTCGGCAAGTGGACCGACTTTGACGGCGCTCGCGCGGGCCTGGACGCAAAATGTCGGGACATAGACCTTCTGTTCCTTGACCTGAACATCCCGCTCAATGCCAACGACAGCAAGCCTACCAAAGACCACGGACGAACTATACTTGATTTGATCCTTAATGACCTGAACCGGCGAGGGCCCCACAAGATGAGCGTGGTTATCGTGTCCGGTGAGGTGAATGAGAATTACGAGCGGAACCTGTGGCTTGGAAACTACAAAGCCATTGTCGTTGGCCTAGCGATGAAAGGCCAGCTGACGACCGCATTGCCGGAAATTCTAAACCGTTACAGCGAGGATCCCTACACTGGGGAGATCCGGGCTGATTGGTCAGCGGCTGAACCATATTATCAAACGCTCACGGACGAAGAAGAGACCGCGGAAAGCCGTTCGCTGGCGTGCCTCACCCTTTCCTGCCTTCTCATGAGGAACATCGCCCAGTACGAACAGAAACTGCCCGACCAAACCGGCCTCTCGGGCAAACAGCTCAGTGACCTGATCCGTGAGTACCTCGCCAGGAACTTCAACCCAATAAAAGCGGGAGGGCCATCATTTTGCAACCTCAAGTTCCTGAAAGGCAGCGCCGGGGATTGGGTCTTACGCGGCTACCTCATCGAGCACCTTTACGCTATCAATAATTTTCGGAACGGCATTATCCACATCTCGGATACGGGGCCTTTCCACGACGGCGCAGGCCACTACGGAACTTGGGGAGACGGCAAGGTGCCCGTGGAACGCTTGGAGAATGCCGACAGATTGTGCCGTATCCTCGTTATGATAGTCCAAGATGTACTAGACTGGTATCTTCCTTGGCATCGCAAGGTCTACGCGCCCTGGATCAAGACCCTATCCGCATCAGCCGGCGCAACGAAATGAAACTGGACTCACAACTTTTCCGGCTGCTCCACGCCCGCCCCTCCGGCTTGACCGTCGGAGAACTGGAAGTCGCGCTCCGCCAACAGGGTGCCACCCCCAACCCTGGTGCGGTTGAGTGCTTTCTGCGTTTGTCCGAAAAGTTCGCATTCAAGTCCGATCGCTGGCTCCTGAAGACCGACCCCAAAGCCGACGCTGTCATAGCCGCACTCGAACACCATGTTCAAACCACGGGCCGACATCTTTTTAAGGCCGAAACCGCTCTCGCGGGACTCGAGGTACAACAGAAACCCACCGCCGATGAGTTGCTCACCATATTGAGCGAGACCAAAACCTTCGAGCTGCTCAAGAATGGAATGATCAAATACAAAGCCTGATTTTATGCCCAAGAAAGAAAACAAAGGTAAAGGCTCGGCGGCCCCGTCGCTGGCAGAGACAGTCTCCCGCTTGATCAAGGAAAAATTGCAGTTCTCAGCGCCCCAGGAGGTCAAACTCGATAGCGTCGAAGGCCTTGTGGTCATGGAGAATGATCGCCCAGCTATCTTTGTCTCACTGATCCCGCCAGGAGAACCTATTACGCCGGAGAAACAGAACCTCGCTGAGCTCGCTGCCTCACAGTTGCCACAAGGCACAGCCGATTTTGTCTGGGCCACCAACAGCGCCGACCTTGCCGACGGCTATTTCTTTAGCTGGCTCGAAGAGCGCCAGGTCAGTGGTCTGCCTACGCGCACCAAATGGCAGGAACTCATTGCCAAATCCAAGGCTGGCCCCGCCAAAACGGCGGCGTCCGCTTCTGATTACAAAGTTCTTCAAAAGGAATTTGATGATCTTCACGAATACATTTACGCAGCCCGCGAAAATGTAAACGGCAAGAACGACATCACCTACGAGCTCTGCAAATGCATTTTCCTCAAGATGCATCTAGAGCAGCACCCGGATTACGAGGTTCCCAATCTCGACAAGCTCCTCGAAGAAGTGCTGGATCCCGACCGCATCGCCAAGAAGCGCGATGCCGCAGTTCAAGAAATCAAAGTCGCATTCCAGGCCGTCAGGGATTTGGAGGAATACAATCTCACGGGCGAGGATGGCCATTCCTTCCGAATTTGGGATCCGGCGGACGCTATCAGACTCAACAAACCGGACACCTTCGTTCACGTCTTCGGCATGCTCGGCAAACATACCCTGAGCAACCTGGATGATGACATCCTCGGCCGTGCGTTCGATGTCATGCTCCGTGCCAAGTTTGAGAGCAAGGGCGGCGTCGGAATCTATCTCACCCCGCAGCAAGTCCGCGACGCGATGATCGAGACTGTCTTCTTCGATATCCTCAAAGAAGACCCTGGTCTACTCACCCGCCGTGACCCCAAGACCGGCCGACCGGTTTTCCGCATGTCCGACTTGTGCTCAGGTTCCGGGGGGTTCCTCGTCACCGCGATGCGTGAGGTTCGCCGCCGGGTGAACGCACTTATGGGGCTTACCGACGCTCAAAAGAAGTCCCTCCTCCGTGAACTTTACGAACATTGCTTCATCGGCATGGATAATGCCCCGGGCATGGTCCTCATGGCGCGCATCAATATGGCTCTCCATGGAGACCCGAAATCCCGCATCTTTCAGGTCAGCAATTCCCTCACGGAGACCATTCTTGCGCCCGAGTCTCTCGACCTCATCCTGACGAACCCCCCGTTCAAAAAAGGCGGCATTCGCCTGGACACTGATCACGGTAACGAGATCCTCAAGCTATTCACTTCCGACGTCGTTGGCGGGCGGTGCGGCATGCTCGGCGACAAACTCGCCTTGGGCGCCAAGCCCGACAAAAACGGGAAATGGAATCCGGTCAAAAGCGTTGACCCCGCTGTTCTCTTCATTGACCGATGCCTCCAGTTGCTCAAACCGGGTGGCCGCCTGGTCATCGTTGTCCCCGACGGCATCCTGTGTAATTCGGGGGATCGTTACGTGCGGGAATACATCATGGGCGTCAAGAACGAGGAGACGGGCAAATTCGTTGGCGGCAAAGCCGTCGTCAAAGCTGTCGTGAGCCTTCCGCCTGTCACATTCCGCCTTTCCGGTGCCGGCGCCAAAACGAGCTTTCTCTATCTTCAAAAAAAGCGGCCTGGTGATGAGCAAGGTCCCATTTACATGGCCGTGGCCAACAAGGTAGGTTTTGACATTAAGGCCAACAAGGAGACCTTAATCGAAGGCGGTAAGCCCATCCCCAACGACCTGGTCAAGATCGTAGAAGGCTACCGTGAGGGACCGAAACTTGAAGCTGAAACCGCCTGATGATCGTAACCCGTCCAGATTCACTTTCCGCGCTTGGCGATTGCCTATGCCAGCTCGCATGGCAGGGTCGCGCGTCCCTCGATCCTCCTTTGCCTGAGTGGCTGGAATTCCTGGGCGTTGCTCGCTGCCGGGGAAATTATCTGGAAGCCACCGAGGATTGGGTCACCACCGCTTTGCCCGCTCACACCCCTGTTGATCTAGCGCGCCGCGTCGCATTTCGAGACCCAGCCTATCGGCTGCATCTCGACTTTATTCTCGGCCGCGTCCTTTCCCGCATGGCCCGTGATGGTCGCACCGCCAAGGTTGCCGAGTATCTCTCCACGAAGCTGTCCCAACTCGCTCCCAGGCTAGCCTGGCTCCTCAGCCTGGTGCCCGATCACCGCGATGACGCGCAGTGGTCCGATCTTGAAAACAGATGGCTCCATCCTTCGCTCCGAACTTGCTTCGTCGCCTGGGACGCTGATCTATTTGGCGACATTCTTGGCGGCGCGGAGCAACTTTTTCCGCTCCTCGTGGACATCTATGGGCCGGTAGCGCACCAGCCGACATACGCGCGGGCAGCGAGTCTCCATTTCAAATCCGGGCAGTCCGCCCTCGTGGGCGAGATCATCCGTGCGGCCCAGGAAAAAGAGGCCGTCGCGCTCGCGGATAGAGACCTCAAAGTCCTGGAAAATCTAGCTTTGGATTTCCACCTTCCGATCCGCCATTGGAAAAAGACCACCGATCTACGCGCTTGCGCAGCTTTGGTAAGTCCACTCCGTCTGCTGGCCGCCAAGCCAAAGGATTCCTCCGGTTCTCAGGTGTCTCCCCCGGTCACCCTCCCGGCCTCGATCAAAGAGAGTGCAGTCCTCGCAGAAGAGGCCCCTCCAACAGGAAGTTCCCTCCGCGGCGCCGCTCTGGAGGATGTTCGCGCGGGCTCTTTTCCACAGTTTGATTTGAACTTAGGAAACATCGCCGAGTGCCTACGCTTCCGCGCTGGAACCGAAAAGCGCGAATTCGGATGGACCTTTGACCATCCGCTTTTCGGTCTCATTCTGCAGTTCTTCCTCGTGGAGGCCTTCGGTCGCGAATTGCAGGACGACTGCCTGAACATCCTCTATGTCGGAAACCCCGAGAACCCCGAGACCATTGATATCTACTTCCGTCCCGAGTCCCGCGACACTCGCTTCGTCAGGTTGGGCCAGTTCGACGAAACCATGCGCTCTCTCGCCAGCGCACTAAACATTTTTACCGTCCCTCCCCCTGTGGACTCCTACGCCTCACAGCCTTGGCTCCGGGCGCTCTTGCTCATGCTGCAGGGCGGGCTTCTCCTTTCTCGCTCAGGAGAATACATGATCAGCGATGACCTCTTCGACGCTCTCCACGGTCAGGACTTTATGAAATCTGTCCTCCGGGAGGGGAACCCGATCCGCGACCGGATCGCTGCCACGCTCAAACAATTTTACAGCGAAAAGGCCCCTAGTGAGGCCGTGGTCTCTGTCCCTGCTAATGAACCCAGCCATTAAAGTACATCTCACGAAGCTTTTCCTCTGGGTCGAACCGCCCCGATTCCAGGCTTGGCCGGAGCTTTTGCTTCGGCTTGACGCCAACGTCACGTACCCCACCACCGCTTCTGTCGCCAAGGCAGCTTTCGGCTTTCAACCCGATCAGGCAGGCAATGTTAAATTCGATGAAGTCGTGTTCAATCTTCCCGGATGGGGCAAGACCCGCTCTGGGGAGCCCATCCTGCGAGGGATTGGATTGCTCGAAAAACGTAACGAGGGTTACGCCATTTCCGACGCCGGCCGGACGCTCGCTAAGCTATATCATTCAAATTCAGCGAGTTCCGAGTGGAAAGCCTTCCTGGCCACCCTCCTGCTTAATCGGGAACCAAGAACTCGAGTCATGATGCAGTTGCTTGTTCAACCGGACGCTGTCCTGCGATTCGCCAAACCTTCGTGGTTCGGCGGGCGCAGCCAGGATGCGATTCTAGAATTGCCAGGCACGACCTTGCAGCCATTCCTCCCCAAATCGGCAAAGGACACGCCATTCCACCACCTTATCCAGAATCGGGCAAAATGGGCATTGGGCCAGTGGCGAAACGAACCCGAGATTCAACGGGCTGACGAGATCTTCCTGGTGGGTGCCGAAGCCGAGGCGTTCTCTCTTAACGACATCGGCCGTGCGCTCCGTGGCTCCCTCGAACTTTTTCTGAACCTTGGCTTGGTCGCTGAAGCCGGCGGCGAAGTCACATGGCAAGCTGCTATGGCCACACAAATACTGCCGTCCGAATTGCTCGCTGACTTGGGCGCTCCAATCCCAACCCAACTTAGTCCCGAGCAACTCATCTTCCGCTGCATCCGAGAACTTTCAGGCGACAACGGATTTCTCGTTTTCTCCGAGCTGCGCCAGCACGCGGTGGCTGAAGGGATTGGCGACCCAGACCAGCTTGTGGACAGTTTGATTCACCAGGGCGTGATTGACCTCGTTGCCCACGATTATGGCCAACCCATTCATGGTGAAGGCCTGCTCGGCGATCCTCGCAAGCAACTCGTGAAGTTTGCCATTCGCCAACACTCAACTCCTATCTGATATGCCTTCCGCCACGCGTAACCCCTGGATGCCTCAAGGTGTTTCCATCTTTGAGCCCGAGACCATGCTGCCGGTCGTCGGCCAAAAAGACGTTTTCCAAAAGCTGCTCAAGTACAAACGGGACATCCTTGATAACTCCCACCAGCTTGCCGGCTTTTTCCTCCTCGTGGGCGGTTGGGGCCTCGGCAAGAGCCGCGTCGGCCACGAGGTCTGTCGCCACGCCGTTGATCCAGACGCCGACTGGATCGTTGAAGGCCGCGGACAAAGGCTCCTAGAGCCTGGCCTGAAAGAAGGTATTCTGCCCCTCTTCCTCTGCTACAACCAGATTACGGACGATAAGTCCCTCAAAGACCAGCTCACGATCGAAGGCTGGATTCCCGCCTGTGCGGTAAAGGCGCTTCGGTACCTGGTCCACCCTCCCAGCGCCAGCACCGGCCACACCAGCAGGCGCAACCAGGCCCGTATCTTCGACCGCCTCATCCAAGTTCTCAATGCTAAGGGCTTTGAAGGGATCAGGGCGGAACTTTCGGCTGCTCTTGAATCCAGGGACACCGCGAAGGCCGCCAACGACGCTTTGAAGATCCTGCAGAAACTTGGCATCAAACAACTCCTCGTCATCATCGACGAGTTGGAAGACATCACCGATGTCCAGCGAGATGGCTTGCTGGAAGACGAACGGGTTGGCATCGAGAAAGAACTTCTCACTCTCGTTGCCCGCGTCATCAAGCGCGAAGACACCCGCCTGGATTTTCCACAAATCAATTTCCTTCTCCTTACCGCCAAGTCCGTCAGCAATTTCCTCGGTGGTATCAAGGCGCTCGAACGCCGCACTGAATACGTCGAGCTTCAGTCCAACGCCTTCCACGATGTCGAGGATTATTGGCAATACGTCCAATCGAACCGGCCGGACATTTGGGCCTCCATGAAGGACTACCCGGATGGTCTCAAAGAGGCTGCCTTCTTTGCTGCCAACCGGAACTTCGGATGGTTCAACGTCATCATGCATTATTGCCACCTGAACCATCGCGGCAATGCTCTCCCGGTTCCGAAACTTCTTCAGCAATTCGCAGAACAGGATTCCAAAGCTTCCCGAAGTGTCTTCGACGTGCGCGCCACCAACGCGGTCATGATGCGGGCCGATTCCGACAAAGGTCGCATTCTCGAGATTGTTTACGGCCAATTGCCCCAGCGCATAGCTCCTGAAGGCATTTCTGAGCCGGACGCCAATCGCCTTTTCCAGAAGCGATTCGAAGCTACGGGGCAGCCTCTATTTGCCCCAGTGGCCGAAGTGGATGCTCCTCGCGATCAACTGCCCAAGTGGCTTCGCGATGAGGGTTTCCGCTGGGCGGAGTCAGGCAGCGAGTTCATTCTGCCCGGTCAGGCCCGCATCGATCTCGATGTTGTCCTGAGCAGCCTCGCCTCGTACTCCATCAGATTAGGGAAACCAGACCAACAGCACTTTCTTGTTTTCGAGGACCTTGCGGAGTTCACCGAGCAGTTGCGCGGTCTGACCCCCTACGACCAGGAAGCCACCGTTTTCGGTCCGGCCCTTCATCGTTTCCTGATGCAACCCGCCTTTCGCGTCAAAGAAGCCCATCAGGAGCGCCGCTATTTGGCGCCATCATTCTCCTTCCTGCTCCGCTTTAACCTGCTCAACAAGCGCGGCAAGGTCGAAAGCGGTTACCTCCGAGACTCCCGGAAGGACACCATCCTCCACCAACGCCTTAATGACATCAAGAACGAGCGCAAGCAATATGTCGCTGCGCTACTCCAAGGTCTGGCCCAGGCGTGGGAGGGAGACCAGTCTGTCGAAACGCAGCCTCTTGATGACCTCGAGACACCGGCCATCGGCTTCACATCTTCTCAACCACCTCTGTCCATTGGAGCCAAGGGCCGCGTAAGCTTGCTCCTGGTTGGCCCTGGCGGTGACGATCTCAAACGGCTACAGGAAGATCTCCGCAAGCTCGCCCCTCGAATCGAACGACCAGCTCATCCCATCGTCCTCGTTGTGGAAAACGCTCCCGATCAAGAGCAGTTGCTGCTGGCCATGGCGGCCAAAGTCGCGCCCGCTCTGGCCCCTTTCCTCATCGTGCGAAGCTTTTCCAGCACACAAGCGGAACTGCTCGTTAGGCTCGGGCTCCTTGCCAACACGGGGGGGCTCGCTCTCGCCGACCCGCGTACTAATCAGTTCATCGGCGGCATTTCCGTTGCCCGCGAGCACTTGAGCCGTGCCCTCAAGGATAGCCCTGGTAGCTGGATCGAGCGTCTCGGCACCAGCGGCCTGATTCTCAACCCCATCTTTTTCCGCAAAGTCACAACCGCTTCCGATTGGGCCGTACTCGCGCGGGGCCACAGCCTCATGCTTCAGCGCAAGAAGTCTTTCAACGAACTGCTGCGCGATGGCGATGAAACCTTCACCGACGACGAGCGGGATGTTTTGCGCAAACGCGTGCCAGAACAGGTGACTCCGCCGGCACGATATGCTGGGCAGGATCCGCTTCCCCTCTTTCGTGAGATCAACGGCGAATACCAGGCGGATGTCCCCTGTCAATTGGTCCGTGTTTTGGCTTCTTTCGGCAGCGTAGCCCGTACCCCGCAACAGTTGGAGCCGCTCTTCCTGTATTCCGCCAACGACCCTGCGCCACAGGAGATTCTGCGCCAGATTTGCGCCTTCCTGGAAAACGCCGGGCTGCTCGACATTGAAGCGGGTGGCAAATACCGCCGCGTCAGCGCCACGTCCATGAAGGATGGGCTGCAACGTTGTGAGGACTGGCTGCACGGGCCTGGTGAGAAAGACCTCCCCGCCTGTATTGCTCGCATCCGCAGCGTCCATGAAAAAGATGCCGACGACAACCTGGCACTCCGCACCAAGCAGGCCAATGACGACCTCAAGCGCGTCCGCCAACTGGTTGAAAAGGTCTCGCTGTCCTTCCTCGACGAAAGCGCCTCAGACCTCAACACGCCTCGGCCAGATGTTGTCACGGGAACGGACAAGCCGCGCTTCTTCCTCGCGTTCCGAGAAGCTGTAGCCGCCCTCCATGAGGCCCGTCTCACCATCGGCCGGATCTATGAAGTCGGCCCGTTTGGCGATCTGCTGCGGAACTATTCGCGCGAACTCCTGCAGGATTATGAGTCCAACCACAACCGGGCGGATTTCCCCCTCTGGAAACGCGCCGGCATTCTGGCCGGTTTCTATGCCGAACTCAATAAGCTAAAGGCCCAATTGCTCGAACGGATCGCCGCGCACTACCGCGCGGGTCATGAGGAAATCCCCGATGGGGCCGACGGCAAGAAGTTGTTCCCCACCCAAGTGCTTACTCTGCCGCTCAAGGTTTGGCAGCAGGAACTCGAGTTCCCCAACGACAATCCCCAGCGCACCATTCGCATCGGCCAAACCAGCCTCGGCATTACCTCTCTCGGCTTTCAAATCGCCGCCGGCAATTACAACAAGGCCTGGCAGCGCGTTTGTGAAATTGAGGCGGAGCTCACCCAGCCCGATAAACTGGTGGCTCGCTACTTCGAATGCCTCAAGAAATGGCGGAGCCTGCAAGAAGGTTGGAGCGCGTTGCGCCGGCTTGGCGACGACTGGGATGCATTCTTCTCCGGGACCGACGCTTCCATCCGGACGCGATTCAAGATGGACAACCTCATTGGGAACCTCCGGATTTTTGGCCAGGTATTCGATGGTTCAATCCGCCATGGTGTAGACGAGGACGAACCGATGATCTCTTGCTTCAAGCTAGTTGATTCACTTGAACGCGAAGTTCGGAGCGTCCTTGGTTTGCCGGAGACGATTCACGGAGTTATCGAAAACATCGCTCAGGGTGTAGTGACATCGCTCACCGAGGAGTTCAAGGCCGCGCATCAGGATGTCATTGGTGCTTGGGCTCGCATCCGCGCTGCCAGTAACCAGCCTCTTGAGAGCTGGCCCTCAAAACTCGCAGCTACTTACCTGGACACCCGTAAAGCGTTCGTTGACCTCGTCGCCCGGGCCGAGGCGGAGGGCAGAGCTTTCTTCGCAGACGTTTCGGAGCTGAAATGGGAGGATTACCTGGCCCTCTGCCGCATGGACATCCAGGGCGGGGAGATTCCGTGGGACCAAGCGCCCTATTCCGGCTATGTCGCGGCTCTGCAGCGCAAGCGACTCGTTCGACTCAAATTGGTTTGAAGCAACTAACTAGAATCACACGCAACAATGTACCTCGCCGCCCTCGAACTCGAACGCCAAACCGGAGAGCTGAACCGTCTCTCCGGGCTTGCTACGGAGTTCTTGTGGCTCAGCCTGGAGGCAGCTCGCACAACCTCCACGCCACTGGTCACCACTGGCATCAATATGCTCACTGGGCAGGACCACTGGCGTTCCATCACCGCCGCCCGCATGAGCGCCGGTCTCGGCACCATCGTCATTCCCGCCTTCAAGCCCGGCGACTATGCCCCTGTCGCTCAAGCACCCACGCCCCTCGAAGCCGTCCACGCCCAAGCCCAGTCGCTCGCCTGGGAAGATTCGGTGTTCCAAGTCCCGGCTAGCGTCGCTTTCCGCACCAAACTCCACGCTGCCAAATGGTCCGTCCTCGATGGTGTCGGCGCTCTGCTTCTCTCCTATCGCCCGACCAATGCCTGCGGTTGTGTCGTCTTTTGTGGCGGATCTATTGCTAGTCGTCGGGCGGGCGCTGATCCCGCTGACCAAGCCCGTCTGCTGCAAACTCTTCTTTCCCTCGCCGCTCCCGTTCGGCCCGAAAAGAATGAAGTTCCCAACGCTGTTCCTGCTGCGGCTGGCGCTCCAGCAAAAATGAACGCCGCAGAATTTTTGGCCGCATTTCCAGACTTCGGCCCGCAGGTTCTCTTGCTCCGCTTGGCTGGCTGGGATCCCAGGCGGCCCGAGCATCTCTCTCAACTCTGCCATTCGCTTCTGGGCTGTGAGCCGGACGACCGTTTCCAATCCGCCTCCTGTCTCCAGGCCGACCAGGCTCAAATTGAATCCGCTCTGCGCCAGGCAGGATGGGCCACTTTCGTTCGCAAGGTTCACGAACGTCTTTCCGAATCCACGGAGGAAGCCCATGCCTGAGTCTACTCCCAAAGCTAATCCCATTGCCCAGGAGCTGACTGCCCAAATCCAAGTCGGCCTTTACGGCACGGTGGGCCACCTTGCTCGACAGCTCCGTCTCATTGATAAAGTCGCTCCCAAGCTCAAGGAGAACGGCATCACCCGCCAGATCAGTGTGGACCGGCTCCGCCGCCGCAAAGCAGCTGGTTTCGCCGCTACCCACACTTCGACCGAGGCTTTCGGTGGCTTGCTCTTCGCTGTCGGCGTGCTCAAGCATGAGCTGATATCTGAAGATTCGACGCTCAGTCATGCCGGCCAGGACAGCCGGGTCACCGTCGGCGATATGACCCACCTCGAAGCCGACCGCCGGCTTGCCTGGAAACAAAACGACCTGATGTACGATCTGCTTCAGGCCACCTTCGAATCCGAAAACGGCCTGCCCGACTACATCATCCTCGGTGTGCCACTCCTCTTTGGTCGCGAAATTTACGCCCTCGGCTTCGAGGACGAGGGGCTCCGCTCGGAGATCGAGAAGCTGAAGAATCGTGCTGAGCAGTTCTGGGAGGCCAATCGACGCCGCTGCTTCCCGTTCGACCCCAAAGGACCGCGTGTCGCCACTATCCACACCGGCCGTCCCAGTGAAATCCTGCGCGCACTCCTCCAGGCCACGCCTGGTCACGCTGTTTCTCCTGACCGCCTTGGCGCTGAACTGGGGTCCCTGCTCGAGAACCACAAAAAGGCCCTGCTCTCCGCCAACATCAACCGGGTGATGATTGGCCTGCTCGCTCCCGGCTGCCGAACCGCCGCTTGGTCGAGCGCTGATTCCATGGACTCCCGTGCCTTCCCGCGCAGCCTCATCACCGAGGGCATGCTCAGCTTCTGCTACCAAGCTGGTCTGCGTGGCGGCATCACCCAGGTCGAAACGCTTGGCGGCCCTGACCGATGGACATCCGAGGCCGTCGATGACTTGGCCAGCAGCCTTATGGCCCTCACGGTCTTCGATCATCGTTCTGCCGAGCCGCTGCCCCTTTGGTACGCGCGCGAGGCCCTTGCGCCCATCCGCAAGAAATACCAAGGCAAGAGCTGGCTGGACGTTTACAAAGGCATGGTCAAAAAGGCCATGCGCGGTGAACAAGTTGAGGCTGCTTGGCTTAGAGGGTGGGAGGAAAACAGTTGAAAATCCATGGAACCAAAAACATGAATATTCCAGGCGAGCAAGGATCAGGGGGGCAAGGTGATGCTTTATCGGCATTGCGGAATCCGATAGAAGCTGCATGGGTCGCTCCCCAGCACGTTCGCCATCGCCTCGACGCATCCTTCTTTGCTCCCCAGTACTTGGAACTGGACGAAGCTCTCAACCACAATCACGGCGCGCAGGTCACTTCGCTCCGACATTTCCTGAAATCCCCTCGGCGAGTCCTTTACAGAAACACGGAAACCTACGAGGCGCACAAAGCACCACCAGGCTCGCTGCCGTTCATCTCTGGTGTGGACATGGATAGCGCGTCACTTTCCCTGAACTGGCGCAACCCGACCTTTGTCGAGGCGTGGATGGGCGAGAAATACCCCAAAGGTCTCATCTTCCCCGGGGCTTTGCTGATCAAAGTCAAAGGGCCAAATCAGTTAGCTTCTTACGTCGAAGAAGTGCGCCGGATGGCTCTAGTCAGTGGAACCATATTTTTCTCAGGAACGAAGAATATCGACCCATATTATCTGGTCGCGTTCCTTTGCAGTTCGTTTGGTACGTCTTGGCGCACACGGCTTCGCACGAACGTGACCGTGGAGTTTGTAAACAGCGAGGAGCTTAAAGAACTTCCTGTAGTAGTTCCGAAATGCGAAACGCAAACTGCCATTGGCAACCTACTGCGTAAGTCAGAAAGACTTCGAGCATTAGCCGATAATGCAGTTGACCGATTCAACAATTGGATGGCTTGTGCCGCCCTGACAAGTTCCTTCGAACCCGAGTATCAGACCTTTCTCGCGCAAACCCCAGACAACACCATCTGGGATTCGGTCTGGATACAACCCGCTGAGCTAATTGAACGGCTCGACCCTTGGCCCCACCACGTAGCGCCACGCACTGTGCGAAACCATCTGGTCCATCGGATACATCCAAAATGCTTTTCCGAATTCTTCCGTATCGAGACACCGCGCAGGCGGCGCAAGCACCTGAAGGGCGTTTCCCCAAACGAGTTCCACATAAGCATACTCGATGTCGACCACGACGGGCACATTGACTGGGCGGCGGCCGGTGCGAATCGTTACGACAGCCCAGGTTTGGAAGTCCAGCCTGGTGATGTTTTGTTTTCTTGTTTAAACCCCAAGGAAACGCGCGTTTGCGTGATTCCGGAGGCTTTCATGGGGCTGGCGGTAGCGTCACCAGAATTTGCGGTTCTACGGCTCAACGACGGCGTAAGAACCCCGTTTCTCCTTGCCGCGATCCTCCGGTCGGAGTGGGTCAGGGTTCAAACCTCGTTTCTGACACGCTCGAGTTCACTAAGCCGCCGACGCCTAGATGAACGCGATTTACCGCTTTTGCTTCTGCCCTGGCGAGCCGAGGAGTCTGAAGAACTAAACAGTGGATTAGGCTTTGCAGTTGCCGCAAGGGATGAAGCAATCGAGTTGGCACGAGCAGCGATACAACAAATTGCAGACCTCATCGCCGGGCGCTGCGACGAAAGCTCCCTCATTTCAAAGTCGGCAGATATCGAGAAGTGGTTGGCATCAAATCCAAGTCCTTACTCACATAAATGAACGCACAGGAGCTCCTCCTTAGTCATCAGTTGAACGTCGCCCGGTACTGGGAGGAAAAGACCGGCCAACCGCGCCCCGACCTTGCTGACGCAGCCGCGAAGGCGAAGGAACAGACCTTGGCTCTTCCCGCCAAATGGCAACTCGTCAGTGGTCTTGACCTTCACGCTTGGCAACAGGACTGCCTCGAAAAATGGTTCACCGCCGGCAAACAAGGAGTCGCCAAGGTCGTCACCGGTGCCGGCAAAACCATTTTCGCCCTCGCGGTCGCCCAGCGCATCCAAAACACCGAGCAGCCCGAACTGCGCGTCGCCATCGTCGTTCCCACCATCGTCCTCATGGACCAGTGGTACGATGCCATTCGCCATTTCAGCAATCTCCCGGAATCCGCCATCCGCCGCATGGGCGGCGGCCATACCGAGGATTTCTCCGGCGACGGCCGCATTCTGATATGCGTGCTCGCCTCCGCCTACAAGCTCCTTTCCGAAAAGGCGAGAGCCATTGGCCCCGCCAACCACCTGCTTCTGATCGTGGACGAATGCCACCGCGCCGGTGCCGAGCAGATGTCCAACGTCTTCCGCACCCCCCGTGCCTACACCCTTGGCCTCTCGGCGACCCCCGAACGAGACGAAGCCCCCGAGACTGATGAAGAAGAAACCCCGACCCAACCGGCCGAGGAGCAGCGCTTTGAAGATAGCGTTCTCGGCCAGGAGCTGGGCCCCATCATCTACGAACTCTCATTCGCCCAGGCCATCGAACGGGGGATCATGCCTCGTTTCGAACTCCGCCACTATGGACTGCCTCTAAACGCCATCGAGCGCGGCCCCTATGACCGCCTTTCGCGTGACATCACCGACCTGCGCAAAACCCTCCAGGGCTACAACGCCACCACCAAGGCCTTGGGCGGCGGTGCCCTGGTTGGCTGGGCGCGTAAAGCCTCAAAAGGCAAATCCGCCATTGCGGGCTCCGCTGCCGAATACGTCCAACTCACCGGCCGCCGCAAGCTCCTCGTGTATCGTGCCAAGGCTCGTGAAATTGCCGTCCTCAAATTGATCCGGCGGGAGTTTGCTGAAAACCCGGATACCCGCGTCATCCTCTTTCATGAATCGATCGCCGAGGTTATGCGCTTGTTTGAAATGCTCCGCCTTGAAGGGCTTCCGGCTGTCCCCGAGCATTCCGAGTTGGCTGATTCCCTCCGGGCCGAAAGCATCGAACTTTTCCGCCAGGGTGCCGCCAAAATTCTCGTTTCCGCCCGCTCGCTGATTGAAGGCTTCGACGTGCCCGCCGCTGATGTCGGCATCGTTGTCGCTTCCTCCTCGTCCGTCCGTCAGCGCATTCAGACTCTCGGCCGCATTCTCCGCAAACACCGCGATGCCTCCGGCGCCGAGAAGCACGCTGTCCTCCACGTGCTCTATATGGCCCAAACGGTGGACGAGTTGATCTATGAAAAGAACGATTGGAACTCCGTCATCGGCGCCGACCGCAACCTATTCTTTCTCTGGGACCCGGAAGTCAGCGACGAGATAATCCCCCGGGAAGGTCCGCCGCGAGTGCCTCCTGTCGCAGAAACCAAGGTTGATTGGTCGCAGCTCAAGCTAGGCGATGTTTATCCAGGTGCCTATGAGGGATTCGAATACTCGTGCGACTCGATGGGCAACATTCTCAACCATACCCGTCGTGCCGCTTCGAACCCGCAAGGCGTCGGAGAGATGGTCAAAGCCGTCACCGGCCGCTTCGGCCGGTTCAAAGTCACGCCTCGTAAGCTTGCGGTCCTGGTCCGCACAACCGAAGACAACGAAAACTGGACCACCAAGTTCGCCGGCTTCGTGCCAGAGATGTTCGATTTCGGCAGCATCGCGAAACCGACGGAAACCCAGTCGGCCGACGTTTCCAATCTCGCCCCCGGTGACCCTTATCCGGGTGATCCTGGGCGAGGGGAGGAATTCCGCCTTAAGCAACGAGCCCAGGCCGCCGTCATCGCCATGAAAGTTCGTGGCGGAGAAGTTTTCGCCCGCACCACCGAACACGCCCGCGATCGCAAATCCGGCGAAGACGCGGAGCGCATCGTCCAGGCCGCCCAGAAAGCCTCCCTCCGCGAAGGCCAGTGGGTTCCCCGTTTCCGCATCAACAGCCAAAACCACGCCGTCTATTCATCCGGCGGCCAACCGCGCTTCCTCTGCGCACTTGAAAAGGGACTCGAGTTTCCTGAAGCGTGAAACCACTGGACCACAGCATGATTTCGGGAGCAATTAAAGGAACCGCGGTTACGTTCGGTCGCGAGACTCAAGCCGAGCGTAGGTTGGTGTTATCTCCGCAACTCCTTCAGAATGGACAACTTACAACCTTTGCTCGCCAAGGAGGCGTGGGTTGGCCCCGTTCCTGCCAATACCCCCTGCATGACTGAATTCCATTTCAATCCGTGCGCACCGAGAGAGTGGACTGGGCGTTACCGTCGCCCGAAGGGCGGTGAGTCTGCGTATCACGTGGATGCCAGTGGTGTCATCGAGGTGCGCTGGAGCGATGGTGGATACGATTTCCAATGCCCTATTATTGTCACTCCAGCCGCACAGGCAATGGCCCGCGCCGTGAACGATATCAAACGCCGCCACAGCGGGCATCCTGGAGGTTCTTTTGTAATCAATGAGTTCGGCCAGGTCCTCTCTCCGATACAAAACACGCGCGACCGCTTCCTGGTCGGCGAAGCCCATGGAACCTTGTGGTTCGAAGACCCTTGGAAAGATAACCAGCGCTTGTCTTTGAATGCCACCGATGGCCTGGATTGCGGTGATGAATGGAAGTTGCCGTATCTTGGACTCCAATACCAGCTATCCGCCGGCAGCGAGATTTACTTTTGGAAAGAGGACGAAGAAGGCGGCGGTCGGGAAAATCCACCACGCCAAGACCGCGATCTTATCGAACTCCTGCGCCAGGTTCGTCCCAATGGTGCGGTGCGATTTATTGTGAACCATTACGGCCTGGTTCTAACGAAAAAACCCATCGGTCGTGACCAGTGGCAGGCCGTGTTTGTCGGTAGAATCAACCCCGACAAGTGGTTCAGAAAGGAAAACTGACATGTCCACCATATACCAAGGAAACTGGCCCAACAACGTAAGCAGAGACGCGAAATACTCCGTCAGGCAGGAAGCCGGCGCGTATGTAGTCGGTATGCTTTACGAAACCGATGAAGGAGAAAAGTGGCACCCCACCACCGATAAACACCCTCGGTTGGTTGAAATGGTCAACGCGGTGAAAACGGAAATCAACGGCACACAGGGCGGTCCCTTTTACATTAACGAATGGCGCCAGGTCATCGTACCAGCCGGCCGGCCGGTTACGTATTATTTAGCCGGAGATTACCCAGCCGACTTGGAATTTGAGTTTGAAGGGAAGGTGATCAGCGGCAAACCTTATGATTTTGACGGCGGGCCCTTGGCGCCAGGTTGCACCTGGACCGGACCGCATGTGGGTATCCCGTATGTCCTCAAGCCGCAAGGAAGGGACATCTACTATACGCGCACCGTCGGGGCCAAAGTTACAAAGGACGAAAAGCTCAGCGCCTACGCCGATCCAGCTAAGGTCGCTGAACTCGGTCAAAAGATAGTGCGCGTCGCCGGGTTCGGTGGCGGACGGTTCTACGTCAACGAGTTTAGGCAAATATTCAAACCCCAAAGTGATGGCGATTCGGTGGAATATATCTATGTGGGGGCATTGACCGAGAATGACCCGTGGTATCCGCGCCCTCACTCAGAGAACGCGCATCCCTAACCTGACTTTATGAATGAAGGAACCATCACTTGCCCGAGCTGCGGTCATCAATTTGAGCTTTCGGACGCCCTGACCGGCCAGATCCGGGAGCACCTCCGTGGCGAGCTGCAACAGGATATTCTCGCGCGGGAAAAAGACCTCAAAAAGAAGCTCGATGCTTTTAAGCAACAAAAAGAGGCACTCGAAAAGGACCGCGAGTCTCTCGACGAACAAGTCGAAAAGAAGCTGAAACTCAGACTCTCGGAGGCCGAAGCTAAAGCGGCCAAAAAGGCCGAAGGCAAGTTCGCAGAGCAGGTGCGGGAACTTCAGGAAACGCTCAAGGAACGCGAAACATCCATCAAGGCATTCCGGGATAAGGAGCTGGAACTGCGGAAAAAGCAACGAGAGCTCGAAAAGGCCAAAGACGACGCCGAACTGGAGCTTGCTCGGAAGCTGGATGAGGAGCGTGGGAAGATTCGGTCTGAAGCCGAGAAGAAGGCCGATGAGAAGCACCGGCTCAAGGACCTGGAGAAGGACAAATTGATCGGCGACCTCAGGAACGCCCTGGAGGACATGAAGCGCAAAGCCGAGCAGGGCTCCATGGAGACCCAGGGTGAAGTCCTGGAATTGGACTTCGAGGGACAACTAAAGCGTTTCTTTAATCACGACACCATCGAGCCCGTTCCCAAGGGCATGCGCGGCGCCGACCTGGTCCACAAGGTTCAAACTCCACTCGGCATTCCCTGCGGCATGATGCTCTGGGAGACCAAGAATACGAAGGCCTGGAGTGCGCAGTGGATTCCCAAGCTCAAGGATGACATGGCTGAAATCCGTGCCGCCTTGGCCATTCTCGTTTCGGTCGCCCTGCCTGAAGGCGTCAATCGCTTCGCCTTCGTTGACGGCGTGTGGGTCTGTGACCCCGCTTGTGCCCTGCCACTCGCGGCCGCGTTGCGTGAGCAGTTGCTCGCTGTCCATCGTGAGCGCCAGACCGCTGTCGGTAAGAACGAGAAGATGGAGATGCTCTACCACTATCTCGCTGGCGTTGAATTCAAGCAGAAGATCGAGGGGATCGTGGATGCCTTTAACGCTCTTCAGGACCAGCTTAAGCGCGAGCGCCGGGCGATGGAGGTCCAGTGGAAAGAGCGCGAAAAGCAGATTGAACGCGTGATTAAAAACACCACCGGGCTCTACGGCGACATGCAGGGCATTATTGGCGGTGAAATTCCTCGCATCGCCACTCTAGAACTGGCCGGCTCCGAGCTTCCTCTTCTCCCTCCTAACGCGTCATCGGCAGTCGCCGAACCTCTCGAAACGGCCCAGCCATAAGCACCTTCCCATGAACACGGATAATCACATTGGCAAACTCATCGGAAACACCGGCAAGCCCACAGACCTCAAAGTCGCCCTACGCCATCCCTTCGCCGCCCGTCGCGGTGAGTTCGTGCGCGTGCCACACCGTGAATCCAAAGGTGCCGCCAGCACTGATTGCCTGGGCCGTATCGTCGGCATCTCTCGCCAGAACATCCTTTTTTCCGAAGCCCTCGGTGAAGGCATCAGTGAGGTCAATGTTCTCCCCGGCGAAGGGCAGACCGGTGAAACCCTCTACGGCACCATCGAGCTCATCGGCTTCAAGGATGCAGTTATGTAACGCGCCACACTCTGGCGGTGTAACGGGTGGGATGTAGCGGCGGATTGTTCCGGGCACATTGGTTCGGGTGCCACGGAGTTGTACGCTGGAGGGTCGGGTTTGTGGG
>JAJYHY010000409.1 GCA_021784555.1 bacterium | reverse complement strand
AAATCCGCCAGGCTTCCTTCAACGGGCTGTCGTATTCGGTGGCTTTGCTCATAGGTTCGTAACTGCGCGCACATAATGGCAGATTGCGATTGCAAACGTCCAGTCTCAACATTTCCGTTCCCCCTCAGGTGCGCCTCTCACAATCTTTGGAGGGGGTGGCGCTGGTTGAGGCAGCCATTAAGCCTCAATTCCGGCCTCCAAAAATTGTGAGACGCGCACACCCAACCGGTGCGCATCTCATTTTTTTCGGGCATCCCTTGTGCTCATTCAGCCGGGCCAAGCCGTGGCCTTGGTGCGTCCAAGCGTCTCGAGGACGGAGCGGTCCGTGCCGCGGAGCACGTCGTGGATGAGGGCCAGCGCGTCGGCGTTATCGAAGTAGGCGCTGTGAATCGCCATGCCGCTGACCGACGGTGGAAAGAAACTCGAACAATCCACCCCCCAAACGTTGTCCTTGTCCGTGGGCGGAGAGATCGCCAGTCCGCTACGCCCAAGCCGCCTCACGCCGAAATGCTTTAGCCCCGCTGAGGCTCCCAACACCGCGTCTCTGCCGCTGAAAAGCGCCGTGATGCGGTACGTCAGGTTGGAAATGGCGTCCCCGTCGGTGCCATCGTTGGATTCGGACTGAAACAGGTCATTATCAACGTCCGCGGCGACCATGACGAGCTGGTTAATGAGGCTGACGAGCAGCGGCTGGTTCTTGCGCGTCCAGGCGGCCGCCATGGCCTTCTGCATGAGATAGTTCCCCATGCTATGGGAGACCATGGAAACTTTGGCCTTGCAGGCGCTGGAGGGGTCGTTAAAGGCGGCCTGCTGCTTATCAATGAGCCAATCATAAAGCTGGCTCAGCACCTCCGCCAGGTCGTTGGCGCATTCCCGCGCATGGGCGCGGTCGGGCAGATAGCCCAGCACACTCCCCTCCGAAGGCCAGTCAAAGCTCAGGCACAGACCGAGGCCCTTATCGCCGCTGAAGAGGTCCGCGCAGAACTTTTCGTAGCGGGTCGCGGCGTCCTGCCAGCCGTTATTGTAGCCATGAACAAAAAAGCTGGCGTGGCTCTGCTGCTCGTGGTTGGCGTGGTCCACGGGAACAAAGCTGTTCGCCGCGGCGACCAGGAGGGTCTTGAACTGGCTGCGTGAAACGCGTTGCCAGTTGGCAAAGACGTTCAGCGGCGCGGCGTCGCTCACCCAAAAGCTGAGGGAACCGCGCTCATCGCCAAATCCGGTCTTGCTCACCGTCCGATTCGAGATCATCCAATAGGCTGGCATGCGCCTCTTTTGCCTCTACGACGGCGATCTGTCAAACGCAGAATCAGGCGGCGAGGTCCTTGCCGCTCGAGGTTACGGTGAGTTTTCCGTGCTTGACGCCCTTGGAGGCGATGAGTTCGTCAGCGATTTGGCGGATGATGGCCGCTCGCCCGCGCACGGCCAGGACTTCCAGGCAGTTGTCGTGGTCAAGGTGGACGTGCAGGGTGGAGATAATGACCTCGTGATGGTCGTGCTGGATGTCGGTGAGGGCGGCCTGCACATGCTGCTTGTGATGATCATACACAAGCGTGATGGTCCCCGCAATTTGCTGATCCCCATATTTTTGCCAATGCTCCACCAGTTGCGCCCGTATCATGTCCGCTACCGCCAACGACCGGTTATCGTAGCCCTTCTGTCGTGTCATCTGGTCGAGTTGGCGGGCCAGATCCTTCGGCACCGAGATGCTGAATCGCACCACCCCCAGAGTTTTGGGTTTTTTCACAACGCCCGACGGTATCAGGGCGCCCCGCGGAGTCAACTCAGCGTCGGGGCGCTGCCATTGAATTAGGGGGTGATTCCCTGTCTCTTGCTCGTTTCTTACTCTTGCTCTCTAAGCTGCTCTGGGGGAGCAGGATCATGAGCAAGAGCAAGATGGGGGTAGCTCCTTTGCTTAATTCAATGCCAGTGAAGCGTCGGGATTAGTCCTACACCTTCTTCTGCCACTCCTTGCTCCATACCCGCGGAAAAAGTGAGGGCTGACCCCGGCACCCCTCAAGGCTCAACCGTGCTGGAGCCTTGACATCAGCCGTTCAATTGCCCAAACATGGCCATGGGATCAGACGACTATGAAAACGATTTCCGTTCTGCTGGTGGATGACCACCCGATCGTGCGACAAGGCCTGGCCGCTTTGCTCAGGTTTGAGGATGACATTGAGGTGATCCGGGACGCCCAAAACGGTCGAGAGGCCGTTGCCCTCGCTCGGGAGCTGCGGCCCGACGTGGTTATCATGGATATCTCCATGCCCTTGCTCAACGGCATCGAAGCCACACGCCAAATTCGCAAGACCGTTCCCTCCACCCGCGTGCTGGTATTGAGCTCCTACTCGGACGACGAACTGGTGGACCAAATGCTCGAAGCGGGCGCGGCCGGCTATCTCAACAAACAAACCGCCACCGGCGATTTGGCCGGGGCCATTCGGACCGTGCATAACGGAAAAAGCTATCTCAGCCCCGCCCTCCTCAAGCGATGGCGCCGACGCCATGCCGGTTCCCTCTCCGACTGGGAAGCGCCCAAAACCGGGGCCAAACTTTCATCCCGTGAGGTGGAGGTTCTCCAGTTGGTAGCCGAAGGCTACGCCAATAAGCAAATCGCCGCCGAACTCAATATCAGCACAAAGACTGTCGAGAAACACCGCCAGTCCCTCATGACAAAGCTCGATACCCACGAAACCGCCGGCCTCACCCGCTACGCGATCTCCAGAGGACTGGTTCACTGCACGCCCCCCGCAATCGGCTTGAGGGAGATGGAACCAGTGCCGGACCTTTCGCACCAGGGGAGCGAACGGTAGCCGACCTTCGCGGATTCGGGACTCCAGCGGCGCAGCCTTCCCCGTCTGCGAGCCCAGCCATTATGGGAGAGCGTCCGTCCCCGAATCCGCGAAGCTGGGCGAGCGAGCCAGCGCTCAGACCGCCTTCCCCAATCTCATTGAGCAGTATGCACTGGGCATTTATCATTGGGCATTCAGGCGGAATTAGGCGGGCCAGTTCCGAAGCATGGCCGCAAGGTCCTTCATCGCGGGACTCTGCGCGGTGCGGACGTAAAACCCGCTGGTGGTGACGCCGCTGACCAGGCATTGCGCCGTAGGCAATCCAAGCAGTTTGCCCAGACAGAAGCCGGAGTTGAAGTGGTCCCCCGCGCCGGTGGTGATTTTCGGCTTGGGCGTGAACGGGCCGGCGACCCGGAAGACGCCGTCGGGGCCGCAGGCCAGCGCATAAGCCGTCGGGTGAATGATCACCGTCTCCACCGGGAGGCGCAAGTGGATTTCGCGGCACAGATTCATCAAGCCCTCGGGTGAGTGCTCGGCCGGCAGCCCAAGGTGCTTGGCGATTTCATAGCCCTCCTTCTCGTTGAGGCCGACCGTGACATCGAAGTACTTCTGGAACATGACGATCAGTTCCAGCGCGCTCAGAATGTCTTCATGGGTCCGCTTTTCCGGGTCGGCCAAGTCGATGAAAAGCTTTCGGCGTTCCCCGTTGAGGCCAGGACAGATCTCGCTGAGCACGGCGGACCAAATGTCGCTCATGTGGGTCAACATGGTCCAATTGACGAACCCCACAAGGTCGGCGGAGCCGAAAAGCCGGGCGAACCTATCCTGGCCAAACCGGCTCTTGATGTTTTCCCAATTCATTTCCGCCAGGGACTGATGCTTGCCTAGCATAATCTTGCCGTCCTCGAACTCCAGCGCATCCGTATAGCCGGGCTCCGCAATCGAATGCACCTCGGCGCGGCGGGCGAAATCGGCGAAAACCGGGTGCAGGTTGGGGTAGCCAAGAATGCCGAGGTAGGTCACCTTGAGACCAAAGCTGGCAAGGGCGTTTGCCATGATAGGCCCGTTGCCGCCAAGTTTGGTAAGCTGGCTGACCAGCTCGATATTGGTGCTCCGTCCAGCGGCGGCGGCCAAGCGTTCCGCCAGCAGGGCGATGGTGGGCAGCCGGAGATACTTGTCGGCGCTTTCACGCTTATCCACCACGTGGAGGATGTTATCGACGAATCCATCCAGCCCCACAAAGGCGGTCATCTGGGCGGCTTGGGTTGCAGACTCGAGCAGTTGGGCGGCGGTTCGTTCACGGAGTTCAGGTGTGTTCATGCGGGCAAGAGCTCGTCTTTCAGGATTAGCTTTGTACAACTGTTCGTTACACTAAACAAGGCACCGAGCAAAGCTGGAATCCGAACCAAAGTCACGCCTTTTGTTTTCCGCCCGAACCTTCCGGGCGTATTCCATTGAGCAGATTCTCAGGCTGTCAGGACGCCGCCCTGGCTGGCGTTGCCGACCATTTTTTGATAACGCGCCAGCCAGCCGTTGAGGTCGCGCCTGACCGGTTGCCAGGTTTGCTTGCGCTGGGTCAACTCGGCTTCCGGCACGAGCATGTCGATGCGGCGGTTGGGAAAATCGATACGCAGCCGGTCGCCGTTGCGCAACAGGCCAATCGGGCCCCCCTCCGCGGCTTCAGGCGAGACGTGTCCGATGCAGGCGCCGGCGGTGCCGCCGCTGAAGCGGCCATCGGTGATAAGGGCAACCTTGTCACTCAGCCCCATGCCAACAATATAGCTGGTGGGCGAGAGCATTTCCTGCATACCGGGGCCACCGCGCGGCCCCTCATTTCGGATAACGACAATATCGCCAGCCTTGACCCTGCTACCGAGAATCCCTTCGCAGGCCTCCTCCTGGCTTTCAAAGATGACGCAGGGGCCTTCGAAGGTGAAGCCGTCGCCGCAATGGGCCTTGAAGGCATCGCTGATGCCGGCGGTCTTGACCACGCTGCCTTCGGGGGCGAGCTGTCCATAGAGGATGGCCAGGCCGCCATCGGGCAGATAGGCGGTCTCTTTGGTGCGGATGCAGTCGCGGGGATCGAACCGGAAGGCGGAATCGTAGGGCATCAAGCCGCTGGGCTGGACTTCATCAAGCTGAGCCTGGCGGTATTCGTGATAAGCCTTGGGGATCTGCCAGCCCTTCATTTTGCCGATACGCACCAGGCAGGAGATCTTCTTGTCCTGGCCCTTTTCGTATTTCCAAATGACCAGCACCGGGGTTTGCTTGAGATTTGCCAACTCGGCGCGCACCAGGCCTTTCCACTCGCTGAATTTGTGCCGCAGCCCCTCTTCAATCGCGGCCCCGCCCTCCCAAACAGTGTTCTCATCCACGTGAAACCGGGCGTCCTCCGTGAAGAGGGCTCGAGCGGTGGCGGCGTCTTGGGCATTGAGGGCGGCGGCGAGCCGCCAGAGCGTGATGGCGCGGCTGTCGGCGGGCAGGAACAGCAAGGGCTTGGGCGCGAGATTGCCGCTGGGAGTTCGGGCGGCAGGGCCGAGCTTGTCGTTCGGATCAAGAACGAGGGCTGAGGAACCGGATACGCGGGCGGCCTTGGCCCAGCCGCCGCATGATTCGGAGCGCGCATCCCATTCATCAATGTTTTCGCCGAGCGTCTTTCCGGTGACGGTCAGGCAACTCGTCGTCAAAGCGCCCATCCGCTTGAGCTCGCCCAGGATGGTGTGGATACCCCCGGCGCGCTGGACATCCTGGACGTGGTAATTGGAGGAGGGAGCCACCTTGCAGAGGCAGGGCACACGGCGGGAGATGGCATCGATCCGCTTGATGTCGTAGGCAATGCCCGCCTCGCGCGCAATGGCAAGGGTGTGGAGGACGGTGTTAGTCGAGCCGCCCATGGCCACGTCCAGAGCGAGGGCGTTGTCGAAGGCCTCCACGGTGGAGATATCGCGCGGCTTAATATCCTTCTCGATAAGCTTGAGAATGGCGCGGGCGGCGCGGTCATAAAGGGCCTCGCGTTCCTTTGAAACGGCCAGAATCGTTCCGTTGCCCGGAAGCGCCATGCCGAGGGCTTCGCAAAGGCAATTCATCGAGTTAGCGGTGAACATACCGGAGCAAGAGCCGCAGGTGGGGCAAGCGCCCTGCTCCAACTTCAGCAAATCGTCGGCGGAAATCTTTCCCGCCTGCAGTTCGCCCACGCCCTTGAAAACGGAGATGAGGTCGGATTCCTGCGTCGCCGGCCGGAGGTGGGCGGGCAGATCGCCGTCGTCGGTTTGTTGGGCAATGCCCGCCGCCATCGGGCCGCCGCTGACAAAAACGGTCGGGATGTTGACGCGCATGGAGGCCATGAGCATGCCCGGAATGATCTTGTCGCAGTTCGGGATGCAGATCATCCCGTCAAAGCAATGCGCCCGCACCATGGATTCGACGCAATCGGCGATGAGCTCGCGCGAGGGCAAGGAGTACTTCATGCCGCTGTGGCCCATGGCGATGCCGTCGTCGATGCCGATCGTGTTGAAAATCAACGGCACACCGCCCGCCTTGCGCACCAATCGCTTCACCAGCAGCCCGACCTCGTTCAAATGGGCGTGTCCGGGGATGCAATCGGTGTATGAATTGACAATGGCAACAAACGGCTTTTCCCAGTCCGCCTCTGACTCGATGGAACCAGTGGCACGCAACAGGGAACGATGGGGCGCCCGTTCAGGGCCCTTTTTGATGATGTCAGAACGCATAAGATTCGCATTATGTTTGCGACCGGCGGAGCAAAAAGGCAATGAGAAACTGCCGAGACCGCCATTCCTGGGCGCACGACAGAATTCTTCGTAGCGCAGAATTGCATCCCAATGCCAACTAACATTTCCCGGCTCCAGCCGGCGTCCTCTTTGTCCCGGAGGGACTCTTGACAATACTCTCAACGTTTCAACGCAGGGCCAGCCCCCACCAGAAAGCCCATTTGTTGTCCTGGGGATAGCCAAATCGGTGCAGGGCTTTGACCCATGGCCGCAAGATCGG
>JAJYHY010000408.1 GCA_021784555.1 bacterium | reverse complement strand
GGCGGCTGGAGCAGCAGTTCGGGTTGCGCCGCGACCGCGACTTGTTCTACACGCCCGGACACGGGCTCAAATCGGCCCTGGCGCCGGAGGAAGTGCCAATGCTCTACCGGATTTGGGATTGCCTGCTCTACCTGAGCGGGGGCGAGGGATTCGGCCTGCCCGCCTGGGAGGCGATGTGCGCCGCCCTGCCGGTGGTTTATACGAATTACTCCGCTCACGGTGAGTTTCTGAGGCGCGGGAAAGCCGGGCTGCCGGTCGGGGGCATTTTGCAGCCGGAACCCAAGACCTGCATCTGGCGGATGGTGGCGGACGTGCCGCAGGCTATCGAGGCCGTTCGACGGCTCTATTTCGAGCGAAAGCTGGCGAAGGAGCTTGGTTTCAATGGCCGCCAGTTCGCCGGGAGGTTTGGAATCCAGGCACAGGTGGATGCTTGGCATGAGACCTTCCAACAGCTCGTCGCCCACGCGCCGGAACTTCCCCCACCGCAGCTTGCAGCGGGCGTAGTCAGAGCGCATAAATGACCGCGGTGACGCCATATCGGAGGTAGCCCAAGAGTTGACGACCTTTGCACGTACCTTGTCTCACTCTGGTGTCAACGACCTCCGATTAGTCGCCAGCGTCAAGCACTGCATGTCAAAGCACCGCATCGCTCGCGGATGAGTTTCGCGTACTCCGGGTTCAGTTCCATGAGGAGGGCGCGACGGCCGAGTTCCAGCGCCACCATGCCGGTCGTGCCCGTGCCGGCGAAGGGGTCGAGCACCAGGCCTCTCGGCGGGCAGCCCGCCAGAATACAGGGCCGGATGAGGGCTGGGGGATAGGTGGCGGTGTGCATACCGCGGTAGCCGGCGGTCGGCACCGTCCAGACCGAGCGCTTGCTCACGCCACAGAGTTTCCTTTCCTCTGAGGTCAACCGCTCCCAACGCGCGTTGAATCCGGCATGGCGCCGGCCATAACCCCGTTGCTTGTCCAGGCGCAATCGGAACCGCTCGATGATGCGATGCTTGGCCAGGGAGGCGTCCTGGGCGCGTGTCTTGCCAAATGGTTTAGTGCCGTGGCCGTTGTAGCCGCGTTCAAGCTCCTTGAGGAAGGAAGCCGAGGGCGGTTCCTTGATGGCGGCGGCATCGTAGTAGTAGCGCCGAGACTTGCTGAAGAGGAACAGATATTCGTGGGCGCGGGTGGGGCGGTCCCTCACGCTTTCGGGCATGGGGTTGGGCTTGTGCCAGATGATGTCGCTTCTCAAGTACCAGCCGTCGGCCTGTAGCGCGAAGGCCACGCGCCACGGGATGCCGCAGAGGTCTTTCGGCTTGAGGCCGTTCGGCCCGCTGCCACGCGCCATCGGCGGGCGAAACATGCCGCACCTCTCCGCGCGTTGTTTGTCCCGCGCTTTCGCTCTGCCATCGGCTGCCGCGTAGTTGCCCCAACTGCCGTAGTAGCTGTCGCTCAAGTTTAGCCAAAGTGTGCCGTCATCTCGAAGCGCGCGACGAACTTCGGCGAAGACCGAGCGCATCACTTCGACGTACTGCTCCGGTGTCGGTTCCTGGCCGATCTGGTCGGGATGACCGTAGTCGCGCAGGCCCCAATAGGGCGGGCTGGTCACGCAGCAATTGACCGACTCCGAGGGGAGGGCCTTCAAGAGGTTCCGGCAGTCGCCGGTGAGAATGGTGAGGGGTTGAGGGGATTTGAACATCAGGGTGGGCGGAGCCAGGGCGAAGAAACCGGCTGGGCGAGAACCATCGGGCGGGGTGGACTTGGGGACATCGCCGATCAAAGTCCCCCTGCGAAGTCCACCCGGTTTTTCCGCGCCGTTCTTGCCTTCCTGGCAGTTGGGTGGACTTGGGGACTTCAGACAGGAGAGGGCCCCGCCGCCAAGCCGTCTTCGTTTTCCACCCTCTCCCCTTTCCAAAGTCCCGAAGTCCACCCAATCGGCGCGAACCCTTGGAAAACCTGGGGAAACGCGGGTGGACTTTGGAGATGCGAAGTCCACCCCAAAATCCCAAGTCTACCCGGGCGCGGCTGAATCGGTTTCGGGAGGTGGGCCGGAGGGCGCATCAGCCACCGGAGGCGTATCGCTTTCGATGGCGTATTTGGCGTAGAGGGAAGGCAGTTTCCGGTGCTCGGCTTCGGGGATAACGAATACCCCGTGCGATTTGTGCGTGGAGAGATGGAGCCGCCGCCGCAGAATCCAGCCAATCCATTTGTTCGTGATCTTCCGCTCGTATTCCCCGCCGTACAGGTCGGCGAACCGGCCCGTGATGTCCGAGAGGGAAAGCGCGCCGTTCTCGGAGGAAAGCAACAGGCTCCGGATGACTTCCAGGACCTGCGCCTCCGTGTCCAGGCCCCGGTCGCTCACCATCTCCCGATGATACTGGCGGGCCAATTCTCTGAGCGCCTCGCGCGCCTTGGGGTCCTCAATCACCGACAGGAGCGGCAGGAAGATCTGGTTCAGGCGCGGTTCGATGCTCCGGTCCACGAGGTCATTGGCGACCGTGCGCTTGTGGAAGTTCCTGAACCGGAACAGGAGGAGCTTGTTCCTCAAGGCCAGGGCTTCAACCTTATGGCTCGGCGGCAGGTTGATGGGGATGTCCTCCCGGAGGCCGCCTGTGCCCATCTCTTCGGTCAGGAACCGGCTCTCCAGGGCGCGGTCGTCGAAGGCTCCCCGGCTCGCCACGATCTTGGGGCCGAAGACCTGGTAGGCGCGGGGATTGAACTCTCCCCTGCCCGTGGCCTCGCTCCGGAGGACGGGAAAGCCCTTGACGTTCCCATTGTTCAGGATCTTCACCACTTCGGCCTTCTCGTCCGAGAGACGGAAATCGCTCTCGTCGATGATGAGCGTGCCCCGGAAGATCTCCAAGATGCGGAAGATGGGCGAGACGCTGGAGGCGCCGGAGGCGAAGATGGGTTTGTAGCAGAGGGAACCGACCGTGAGGAGGAACCGGGTCTTGCCGCTGCCCGGATCGCCCCGGACCCGGAGATACGGCAGTTCGTTGAACCCGTCATAAACCCAGGAGAGGAGGACGTAATAGGCGGCAATCTGCTCGAAGAGCGGGCTCACGTCCACATACCGGTGGATGAACCCTTGCAGGGAGGCCACCAACTCGGTTTCGGTGCCGTACTCTTCCGGGGCCGAGGGGAACAGAATGACGTCGTTCTTGATGAGGTTATTGTATGGCGAATAGGGCACCAACCGGCGCGCAAGGCCGCCCTCAACCTCATCGCGGAACTGCCAGGTCCCGTTCTGCCAGAGGACAAACCGGGTCTTCTTCGCCTCCGCGTCATAGACCATCTCCAGGAGGCCGCCGTCCTTCGATGCGGACGAGACTATGGGAACCGCCCTCCGCACCGGACCCTTCTCGGCAATGACTTCCTTGAGAGGCCGCATGGCGACTCCAGCGTATCCAATCGGAAAATCCGCTGGCAGGAGGGGGAACTTGGCGCGGAAGGCAGCATCTCCACGCATTCCCCCGGTTTGACGCTCTTTCGCCGTGCGTGGTAGCCTTCAACCGGCACAATACAACACCGGCGAGGTTCGCCTTGCCGGAACATAAGAAAGGAACGAAATGAGCACGTTGACAAAACCGAAAGCCGGGAAGCAGCAGCCGGCGGCCACGCCTGGAATACACTTCCCTTCACTGGTGCCGTTAGCCGCCGTCTTCGGCCCCTGCCTCAAGAAGGTCCGATTCCCCGACCCGGCCGCTGAGCGGGCCGGATTCCGGGTACTGTCCCGATCCGGAGATCCCCTCGAATTCCTCGAAAACGGCGAATACGGAGTCACTTCCGAGCGCCAAGAGGTGCTCCTCCGGGAGCAGAACATCCCCTGCGAAATCCTGGGGCTAAAGGAGGAAATGTGACAGCATCCGAAAGATGGGAACACCGGTTCCTGTACAGCTTCCTCATTGGCAGGTGTGATCGCTACGGCAACGAACTCGACGCGGACGTTGTGGAAGACGGCTTGCGGGAGTTGGGATGGAGACTGAAACGCGCCTTGGGGGGAGCCACGAGAATCCGCTCCTTGGAGGCCGAAGGGCAAACTCTGCAGTGGGCGGCGGAGCAAACGGCCCTCATGATCGCGATTGTCGTGGGCGACCAGGAACTTCGCGCAGACTCGTTGGTCGCCGAACTGGAACCGTGGCTGGTGGAAACCTTTCGCCAGGATGAGGTCTGGGTCGCGAAGGACGAATGGCGTCTTTTCATTGCGCGCCGGTCGGCAAGCTGAAAGCGCAGCACTTTGTTCTCAAATACAACCGTCGCAGCAATGCGGCGGCCTTTCTTGTCGGCCGATTTGTCCTGGCTGCTTCCTCAATTGACAACCGGCGGTAAACCGTCGCGTTCGCCGTTTTCTCGGTGTGTTACTCCTCTGTTTCAGGGGGTGGCTCGGCCGGAATTCGGGATATGCCAGCCTCACGAGCAGCGAGGCGCCGCGGAGGAAATAGGCAGCGATGAGGATGTTCACCGGCCGGTAGATTAGGACGAGGTTCAGCGGGGAGGGAATCCGCACAAACGCCCGTGCGAGATACGCCAGTCCGATAATCCCGATGGGTCTGAATGCCAGCGCAAAGTAACCGCTCGCTTTTGTCAGTGACATTTCTGTTTCGCGTTTCACCGCTCACTTGGCCGCCCAAAGGCCCTTGGGCAAGCGCGGTCAGGCGAATCTGGGCAGAGCGTAAGGCTGGCGGGACAGGTGTCAACAGCCTTCTGGCAGGAGGGTTGCACCCGCTCTTGCGAACAGCCTGCTCCCTGCCACAGTGGGATCCATAGACCATTTCCAGGAGGCCGCCTGCCTTCGAGGTTGACGCGAATATCGGAACCGCCCGCCGCACCGGGCCTTCCTCCGCGATGATCTTCTTGATGGACCGCATGCTAGTTGCACCCTACCAAAACCGCAGCAAGTGCAAAGGCAGAGCGAGTTGACCAGAGCGGCAGAGGCAGAAGAAGTTCCCTGTCCTTCGGGTGCCCGTTGCCTTGACATATCGCATCTACTCATATTAGATCAGCATGTTCCTTGATAACCAGAAGATCAAGGTAATTTGGGACGAACCACCCCACCCCTTGAGCCTACGTTCCATCCCTCCATTTCGCGCAGATCCTGGGAGGTCTTCCAATCAGAAGGTTCCCTTCCGATTGGAAGTTCCTTTCAGGAAAGGAGGTGATAACTAATGAACCACTCACATGGAGGACCTCGGCCCATGAGAAAAGACTGCTTCCCGCCCCCGAAGTTCGTTCTCGGCAGGTGCTACATCACGCGCAATGCTACGGCACTGCTCACGGACAGCGATGTTCTCCTGGCCATTGGGCGGCATCAGAACTGCGATTGGGGCGAACTCACGGAATACGACTGCAAGCTCAACGAGCGCGCCATCCAGAGCGGTAGGCGCCTCGTATCGATCTATCACTCCGCCAAGGGTGTCAAGTTCTACATCATCACGGAAGCAGGCCACACAACGACCACGGTTCTGCTTCCCGAAGACTATTGACCGTATGGCCTCTCTCCTTCGAGGGAGGCCCTTTTCTCTAAGAAGCGTAAAGGGGCGCTGCTCGCCCAACACCGAGGCGTTACCGAACCTTGAAAATTCCTTGGTTTTCCTCTTGCCTTCAGGACCCTTCAAGGGTAGAAGTGGCTCGTAACTGGAACAATGCAGCCCCCGGATCAAACCAGAAAACCTGTGAATCAATGCGACAAGTCGTTACGAGATGTTCGGCCGCGTCAGCGCCTTCGGCAAGGACCACACACACAGTTTCGCCACGCACACCGCCGCTGCACCTGCTCCACCCGCCTCGCCTACACCATCCAGGTACTTAAGGCTCCTATTGGACCGCGCAACGGGAGAAGAAGCTGGAACTGTGGGTGCCAACTCCAATGCCGGCCTGAGCTGCCTGAGTCTTCCAGGAACACCTTGGGCCTGCTGAACGGAAGCAAAACAAAACATGGGTAAAGTCCCCACCATCCTGTGACGCCTGTGACAGAGAACTCTACAAGCTGGTCAGATCACCCGCTGATTAGGGCTTTGACGGATTGTGCTCCCAGACTCCAGCTCTCAGTGGTTCACCTGGATGGAAAAGGACGCGCGGAGGTCGCGTGGCTCAATGGGCCACACAAAGAAAGGTGGACCGATATCACCGGTTGCCTCTGTTACGAGAGATATAACCAGTTTTCCAAAATATGCAGTTGGTGCCCGTGTGCCGCCAGCTCCCGCGATAAACACTGCCACACATCGCTCGCCATCTCCCCAAGATATGATGCCGCCACAATGACGACAGCCCTGGAGTACTCGCAAATGACGGCTGTGCCTCTCTCGACAAGCCCAGACGGCAGTGGGTATGTGCTCGAGATCATCGTGACCGTTTCCGAGGAGCAGATGGCTCGGTTCGGGCTGCTCCAAGCCCAAGCTGGTTTAATCGCTAAGACTTTTGATGTGCTGACCCACTCGTACGATATGGCTGGCTTCGCTCTTCTCCAATTAGTGCTGGTCGCTCCAACAGGGCTGGGGTTTTCAGAATCCTATCTAAGCCCACTTGTTGGCGTGGACGGAGGCCCAACGGCTCTTTCGCCTGAGGCCAGGCATATTGCTTCTACCGCAATCTCTCGTGAGATACTGCATACACTTTCAGTGCTCGATTCTGAGGATCCCCTAGCCGTGACCGAGTTTTACGAGCAAAAACTTCGCAACCTACATCAGCCAGTATCCGCAGCAACCATTCACGCCAGATTCTTGTAACGCGCCACACTCTGGCGGTGTAACGGGTGGGATGTAGCGGCGGATTGTTCCGGGCACATTGGTTCGGGTGCCACGGAGTTGTAAGCTGGAGGGTCGGGTTTGT
>JAJYHY010000407.1 GCA_021784555.1 bacterium | reverse complement strand
CCCCACCGACTTGAACCTGCTGTTCGATGCCGGGCGCAAGTGCCTGGATCTGGTGGAGAAATACGACGAGGTGTTTGGCTACGACCTGCCGGGCTGGCGCAAGCTCTCCGATTGGCGCCGGCGCTTCAAGTCGGCCGAGCGGGCGGCCAGCAAGGCGGCCTTCGGCGGGGGCCAGAACAAGGAAGAGCGGGTGCGGGCGGCCGTGGGCCAATACCTGGAAGTGGGCCGGGAACTCTCGGCCAAAGTCCAGGGCAGCCTGCTGGGCCTGTGCGAGCAGCCCATCGAGGCGGCCGATTGGGAGGCGCTGGCCTATTTCCACGGGATGCTCGACAAGCACATGGACCTGGTGGATCGGCGGCTCTTGCAGGGCCAGAGCATCCCGGCCGACGAGAAAATCTACTCCCTGTTCGAGCCGCACACCGAGTGGCTGACCAAGGGCAAGCTGCACCCGCCCGTGGAGCTGGGTCATCGGTTGTTGGTGAGCACCGACCAGCACCAACTCATCCAGGACTACGACGCGCCGACCGGGGTTGACGTCGAGCAAAGCCTGCCGGTGGCCGACCGGCTGCTGGGCCGTTACGGCGAAGGCCAGATTGAGAGCATGAGCTTTGACAAAGGCTTCACGCGGCGGGACTACCGCCAACTCTTGGAGTTGTACGTTCCCCAAGTGATCATGCCCAAGCGCGGGCGCAAGACGGAGGCGGAAGCCGAGGCCGAAAGCACCAAGAAGTTTGTGGCCTTGCGCAAGGCGCACAGCGCGGTGGAGAGTGCTATCAACGCCCTGGAGCACCACGGGCTAAACCGCTGTCTGGACGTGGGGCTGGAAGCTTACAAGCGCTATATCGGCTACGGGGTGCTGGCCTACAACCTGCACCTCATCGGGAGGCAATTGCTGGCGCGGCGGTGCGCGGCCGAGGCGGCGCTGGCCGAGGCGGCCTGAACGCCGCCAACGATTCCACTGACGATGACCCCGACAGGCGGGGTGTGCCCGGAAGGGCCGTTCGGCGCGTGCGGGCGAGGCTAAAAGCCCCGCCGGGGGCCGGGAAAGGGGCCGTTGAAGGCAAAGGACGCCGATCCCCCATCATTTTGTGATGACTATGGCCCCGCTCCCGCGCCAAAAACCACGCGTTTTCTCCCAGACACTAATTAAGAATTGTAAATTATAAATTGATGGCAAAACGCAGGCCATTATGAAAATGGAAGAATCGTCAGAGCGGCGATTATCGTGCTTGCCGATAAGCCGGCGCGCTAGCGAGGCGATAGTACTCGGCAGGATCTAGGCGGCGCAACACTTCGAGGGCGGAAGCCCGGACGCGGGGATCGGAATCCTTTTTGGCGAGGCTCACCACTGCGGGCAGGATCGGCTTGCTGCGGTCGCCGAGGTCGATGATTGCGAAGACCGCCTGCCTCCTGGAAATCGTCGCGGCGTAACCAGGCGGAGGCGGCAGCCTCACGATTCCGCGAAGACCGAGCTTGTTGCGGGCAAACAGCCGGGCCTGAAAAAGCCACATGCCCAGTCGTGTGACCTTTGTTTCCAACCGCCTCACCAGCAGCTGCAGGGATTGAGTGCCGAACGCACCAAGGGCCTTCACGGCTGCTACCATGTCCGCATGAGAGACTGGCGTTCCAGTCCTCGAAAACCTCGGACAGCCCCCAAGGTAGTCCGCCGCGGCATCATTGACTGGTCCGTCGGTGAAGACCGGAAGCCGATCCATCCAGTAGCTCATCGGCTTCCCTTCGTAATGCGGCTCCTTGGGCCACGGCGCTACCAGCACGCCCGCGCAGATACCCAAAGCAGCGAGGGTGAACAAGATGGCTTTGCGGCGGCCTTGGTTGAGCAGGATCATGAGGCGCGTGGCTTATTGGCGCTGAGCTTTGAAAATCGTCAGGGGCTAAGACGTGGCCTGAGCGGCGCGGGGCCGAGGACGTCCGAATGCAGACAGAGCGCCCCCCATCCCGCATCCGCTCCAGGCGGTTCCTTAGGCGGCCTGGGCTTGCTGTGGCGCTTCCCTTTCAAGGGCGGCCACGTGCAAGCCGGAGATTATCACACTGCTCTCGTCGTCGAACCAGACCACGACCTGGCTGCCCCGAGGGTTGATGCTTGCGTGGTCGGCGGTGGCGACCCGATAGCGATTCCCATTGCTGGTGATGATGAAGAACGGGGTGAACGGGCCTTCTTCCAGGAACTGACGGATGCTGGCGATCATGCTTGCCAACCTACTGTGGCCCACCCGCCCCGGCAAGCCCGCTTAACGATCCAATTCATTTCAGAAGGCCTCGAGGAATGGACAGTCCGCCGGTTGCCAACCCAATGCCATTAACATTTGACCCGGCCATCGGCCGAGCAAACTGCGCGCATGTCCCTGTGCCGGAGGCACTTCCGAGAATAGCCCAACGTTTCAACGTTGGGCTATTGTCAAGCGTCCCTCCGGGACAAAGAGGACGCCGGCTGGAGGCGGGAAATGTTAGTGGCATTGGGTTGCCGACCGGCGATACAGCCGAGTACCAGTCGGCATTACGACCTTGTCCATAGCCGTGATTCGATCTGCCGGGCATGCCGGGCACCGCTTGACAGCCCGATGCCGCTGCGACAGTCTGGCGGCATGCTTGGCGAAATCCAATTGGTGTTTCTCTCTCAGTGGAAATCTTCGTGCGCGCAAAATGGCCTGTGCGCGGGTCTCCGGCGGCGTCGAGCCGGACCGCGGACAGCTCTTTGGGCGGCAGCCGCGCTGGTCATCATCGGGCTGGCGCCAGCCGCGTGGTCCGGCCCCACCCAGCTCTATAGCGATGGGGACCCAACCCCCGACGAGCAATACATGCTGCAGTTGGTTAACCGCGCCCGGGCCAACCCGGCGGCCGAAGCGGCTCGATTTGGCATCGACCTGAACGAGGGCCTTGATCCCGGCACAATTACCACCGATCCGAAACCTCCGCTGGCCTGCAACGCGGACCTGATCCAATCGGCGCGTGAGCACTCGCTCTGGATGCTCGCCCAGGACCAGTTCAGCCATTATGAGACTAACGATGGGACCTACGCCGATCCGGGAGACCGAATGACCGCCGCCGGCTACGTCTTCAGCGGTTCCTGGACTTGGGGCGAAAACATCGTCTGGCGAGGGACCACGGGGCCCGCGCCGGCCGTGGCGCCGACCCTGGCCCTGGAGCATCAGGACCTCTTTGTCGATTCGGAGGAACCGGGACGCGGCCATCGGCTCAACCTCATGGACCCCGCATTCCGCGAGGTGGGCATCGGCGCCGAGTCCGGTGTCTTTGCAACGGGTGGACAAAACTATAATTGCGTCATGACGACCCAGGACTTCGCCTCTTCCGGCGGCAATCCCGGCCCGTTCCTGGTTGGCGTGGTGTATCGCGATAGCAACAAGGACGGATTCTACACCGTGGGCGAGGGAAAGTCGGGAGTGACCATCATGCCCGACCGCGGAACCTACTACGCCATCAGTTCCACCTCCGGCGGATACGCCATCCCGATCACCGGCCTGAGCGGCACGCTCCAAGTCACCTTTTCGGGAGGGCCTTTGACCGCGCCATTCACGAAGTCGGTGACGTTGACCGGCACAAACAACGTAGAGTTGGATTTCGAGATGATTAAGGATACTGCCACACCACTACAGTTTGTCCAGGGCTCGGCCAAGTTCTCCCCGCAGGGCCAATTCGACGTGGACCTGCGCGGGCCGGCCGGCGCGCAGGTTACGATCCACGCTTCCTCTGACCTTACCAACTCGGTGGTCGCCGGCAGCATCACTCTCATCGGCGGAACCGGGCACTTCACCGATCGTCCGCCGGCCGGAACCCCACGCCGGTTCTATTGGGCCACCAGCCCGTGAAAGCCCACTCAGCCGGACACCGCAGAAATGGCCCAACGTTGAAACGTGGGGCTATTCTCGGAAGTGCCTCCGGCACAGGGACATGCGCGCAGTCTGCTCGGCAGATGGCCGGTTCAAAAGTTAGTGGTATTGGGTTTGGAAGCCTGTGCCACAGCCTGAACGCGCCAACCTGCTGGTCCTGCCAAGATCCGCCCCGTGATAGTGCTCATTACATTTTGTTCTTGCTATTTCGCGGGAGGCGTGCTAACAAAATAACACAGCACTAATGAATCCATGTCTTTGGACTACTAAACGCTATGAAGCCTATGACACAACAAGTCCTCAAACTCCGTAACGGCCCGGGCATGCAGATCGGGAAGACACTCGCCTTAGGCGGGCTGGCCCTGGGTATCATTTGCCAGGGGAACGTCACAGCCCTGGGCCAGAGCGTCACGCTCGACAAACTTCACGGTTACGCCGGCGTCGTTTCGGCGAACGCCAAGTTCTCCCAGGATACCCCGACGGGCGCTCCGGGCGATTATTCGATCGATTTCGGCATCAGCCGCTCCAGCACTTATGTCTTGATGACCAATGTCGCCTGGATGGTGCCGGCCTTTTCCAACGACGTGTTCACCGTCTCGTTCTGGCTCAAAAAATATCCCGACCCCGGCTCGTCCCCCGCGGCAGGTTCGCCCGTATGGATCGATTCGACCAACACCGGCCGGGCCTTCCAAATCCACTGTCCTTGGAGCGATGACAATGTCTATTTCGACACGTCGGGCTGCTGCGATGGCACCGCCCAGCGGATCAGCGCGAGCATCACGACCTTCCCGGGCTATGCGGCCGTGGGGGACGACTCCTGGTGGACAACTTGGCACCATTGGGTGGTCATGAAAAACGGCCAGGACAAGCAAATCTGGATTGACGGCACGTTGTTCCTGGAGGGCACCAGCACCAATCCCCTGCCCACGGACATTTACGATATATGGCTGGGCGTCGATGGACCTGGGCACGACTACATGCAGGGCAAGATAGATGACTTCGCCGCCTACGCCACCGCCCTCCCTCCAGCGGATATCACGAGTCTCTCTCAGGGCACGAAGCCGGACAAGCTTCCCACCTCCGATCAGTTGCTGGCGTATTGGGATTTCAACGACCCGCCTGCCATCGGCACCGCTGCCGGCACGCCGCTGGGATTCAGCCTCCCGGTCTATGACATTGGCACGAATGTGCTGGCCACCAACTCGATCCAGCTCTCCCTGAACGGCAGCGCCGTTACCCCCACTTCCATCAGCAAATCCGGCAGCATCACCGCCATCGGTTACACCGTGCCTACACCCCCGCTGGTCTCCGGCTCGACTAACACCGTCAGCCTCAGCGTGATGGAAGGCGCCAACAACTATTCCTCCACGCAAACTTTTGTGGTTCCGACGTTTGCGACGGTGCCGCCGAGCCTGGCGCTGGCGCCTGGCAGCGTCAACACGGCCAACACCGGTTTCGACATCAAGACTTATGCGGTCGATGCCGTCCCCGGCAACGGAGTTCAGGTCGCCCTCAACATGCTGGCGGGCGCCTATGGCCCCAACGTAGCGGACCTCTCCCTCACGAACGGGCAGGGTTATTTCGTTTGGACTGACGTGCTGAACTTCGACATCAATGCGCCTTATGCGTCAGACAACCCGCCCGGCGACTTCGAAAACAACTACTACTCCCCATACCTTTTCCCAGGCATTCCAAGCATGGCCACAACCAACTCACCCAATGAGAATTTTTCCCTGGCCGTCTATACCGCCCTCCAATTCTCCAAGGCTGGCCTCTATGAGATGGGCGTCAACAGCGACGATAGCTTTGCCACCTTCACCGGCCCCAATCCCTACGACCTCACTTCGGCCGTTGAGCTGGGTCAGTTCAGTGGTGGACGCGGCTCCGCCGACACCTTCTTCCAGTTCTACGTGACGCAGCCGGGCTTTTATGGATTCCTGACGGCCTACGAACAGGGGGGTGGCGGCGCAAACCTGGAATGGTTCTCGGTCCAACCCGACGGAACCGAAGTCCTCATCAACGATGTCACCAACGCCTTCACCGCCTACCAATGGGTCCCGACAATTACAGCCCCCTATCTGGCCTCGGTCACACCCGCGGCAAAGGCAACGGGCGTCGATCCGGACGTGGTCATCCAGGCCAGGATAGCCGACGGCACATCTGCCTTGGACACGAACACCGTCAGCATGCAGCTCGACGGTGCGAACGTCACCCCGAGCATAGTCAAGTCCAACAGCAACACCATCGTGTCCTACACGCCCAGTCCGCTCTTCGCCTCGCTCTCTACCCATACCGTGGCTTTGAACTTCGGCGCCGGCGCGCAAAAGACCTCCTACTCCTGGTCCTTTACCGTCGCGGAGTTGACCAAGGACAAGCTCCATGGTTACTTTGGCGAGTTGCAGGGCGCGGCGGCGTTCACGCCCAACGGGGGCGGCCACACCGGGATGCCGGGCGATTACGCCATCGACTTTGGCAAAACCACCGGGGGTGATGTCTATGTCAACCATACCTTATGGGTGGATGACGAGGCCACCACCAACGACAGCCTCGCGGTCTCGTTCTGGGTCAAGAAATACGACATCGCGGCAAGCTCGGCCTTTTGGTTCGATTCCCCATCCTCTTCGGGCCACGCCCGCGGCTTCCAAGGCCATACGCCCTGGAGCAATGACAACATCTACTTCGATACGGCCGGCTGCTGCGCGGCGGGAACGGAGCGGATCAGCGCCAGCATCACGACCTTCCCGCCCTACGCGGCGGTGGGCAATGACTCCTGGTGGAATAGCTGGCATCACTTCGTCTTTGATAAGAACGGCCCCGACACGAAGGAAATCTGGATTGACGGACAACTGTTCTGGTCGTTGGCCCAGGCAGGCACCGGGCCAATAGCTGTTAAGCGAAGGAGGTCTGGGTTGTAGTATTGCGACCGGATTCATTAGATGGTCGGATGGAGCGGTGTGTTGTTCA
>JAJYHY010000406.1 GCA_021784555.1 bacterium | reverse complement strand
TGAGGGCATCCATATCGGCGAAGGGGCGCTTTTCGCGAACAGGGATGTTGGTCACCCGCTGAGGGAACCGGGTCCAACATTTTGCCAGGCGGGAGAGGGGGGTGCCGCTCGATTTCATGATGCGAAGGATTTGCAAGGCGGCCACCAGCCCGTCGCCGGTCGTGCTGTGCTCACGGAAAATGACGTGCCCGCTCTGCTCTCCGCCGAAGTTAAAGCCGTTGCGAAGCATCTCGTCGATGACGTTCTTGTCGCCGACCGCCGTCCGCGTGATTTGGCCGCCCGCCCCCTTCAGCGCCACGTCCAGGCCGGTGTTGCTCATGACCGTGGCTACCAGGGTTCGTTCGGCGAGCTGATTCCGGGACAGGAGGTCCAGACCCGCGATGGCCATGATATCATCGCCGTCGATCAATGTGCCGGTTTCATCGCAAAGCAGCACCCGGTCTCCATCTCCATCGTGTGCGATGCCTGCGTCAGCGCGGTGCTCCCACACCTTTTGGGTCAGGAGCGTGGGATGCATCGACCCGCATTCCTGGTTGATGTTCTTGCCATCCGGCTGGTTGCCATAGACTATCACGTCGGCCCCCAACTCGCGGAGCACGCAAGGAGTGGATTTGTAAGCGGCCCCGTGGGCGCAGTCCACCACCACCCGCAACCCCTCCAGGTTCATTCCCCGTGGGAAAGAGGCCTTGGCGTGCTCAATATAGCGCCCCAGGGCATCATCGATCCTCACCGCCTTCCCGATCGCCTCGGCGGTGGGACGGATGTTCTCAATGTCGCCGCTGAAGACCAGGCCCTCGATTTCGTATTCGATCTTGTCATCGAGCTTGTAGCCGTCGGCTCGGAAGAACTTAATGCCGTTATCGTAATAGGGATTATGCGAAGCGGTAATGACAATGCCGGCGTCCGCGCGGAGGCTGCGGGTCACATAAGCCACTCCGGGCGTCGGCAACGGACCAATGAACAGGACATCCACCCCCATGGAGAGAATCCCCGAGGAAATGGCGTTCTCGATCATGTAACCGGAGATCCGCGTGTCCTTGCCCAGCACAATCTTGTGCGGCCCCCGCCGGGTCGCCTGCGGCTGCAGGTTCCTGAAGACGTGCCCCGCCGCCCGCCCCAGCTTAAGGGCCGTCTCGGCGGTGACCGGCTCGGTATTGGCCGTTCCGCGCACGCCATCGGTTCCGAAGATCTTTTTCCGGGAGTCCATGGTGCGAATGTAATCGCATTATTGGCCCTTGGTAAAGATGATAGTGACGCAGGCGCCGGGGTCAGTCCTCACTTTTTCCGCGGGAATGAGGGGCGAAGCGGCGAAAAAAGGTGCAGGACTGACCCCGACACTTATTGGCCTTTGGTAAAGATGATAGTGACTTGTTGCGGAACCACGGTCACTCCCTTGAGACCGGCCGGGGTGGAGACCTCGATGCGTTTGGTCAACTGGCCCGAGACCTCCATGCCTCGCAAATCGACAGTGGCTCGAATGTCTTTGCTTTGCATGGTCTGCAACAGCTCCGGGTCTCCCTCGACCGTCACCTTCACTGTTTTTGGCTCAACCCGAAAATTGCGGGTATCGGAGGCGGAGGTCTGCACCTCCACCGGCACATCATAAAACGTGTCCCGGCCCATCCCGAAGATAAGGGAGGAGGGGGCGACATCCTTTTGGATAGCGATGGAGATGGTGGACCAAACCAATATGGCCACGCCGAGGGAGAAGAGCTTCATCCACAGGTCCTTGATAACCAATCTCTTGAGAACCGCTATCATTTCGCCACCTCCGTGGTTGTGCCCGTGCTGGTTGTGGCGGTGGTGGTCGCAGCCGGGGCGTCCGTCTTCGCGACCACGACCGGCCCGGGCTTGGTTCCTTCCGTGACCCAGGAGCGAATCCAACCCAGCCAGTTGCGCGACGGCACGGTCGTCACCAGGACGGAGGAGAGGAAGGCGCGAAGCTCCTCCGAGGTGACATTGCGGGCCAACTGGCCGCGCAGGGCATAGGAGATGGCGCCGCTCTCTTCGGAAACCACCACCACGACGGCGTCGGTCTCCTCGCTGAGGCCGATGGCGGCGCGGTGCCGGGTTCCCAGTGACGTGTTCAAATCCCGGCGCTGGGTGAGGGGAAAAATGCAGGCGGCCGTGGCGATGCGGTCGCCTTTAATAATCACCCCTCCATCGTGGATGGCGTTGTTGGGGAAGAAAATGGTCTCGAGCATCTCCGAAGTGGCCTGGCAGTCCACCGGGATGCCGGACTCGACCACCTCCTGGAGATGGATGGATTGTTCGATGGCGATGAGCGCTCCAATCCGCACCCCGGCCAGACGCACCGCCGTCTGCACAATCACCTCGATGTTGGCCCGCTGCTCGTGGGGGGTGGCAAAAAAAGGGAGGTTTCCCAGTTCGCCCAGCATCCGCCGCAACTCCGGTTGGAAGATGACCAGCACCGCGAACATCGAAAAGGCCGAAAACACTCCCAACAAGTACTGTAGCACCTTCAGGTTCAACAGGTGCGTCACGAGCACAAAGGCGACCAGCACCACCACGAATCCGGTCACCACCGGGCCCCCCCGCGTTCCCCGCACAAAGCGCAACACGTAATAAATGGCCACCGTGAGGATGAGAATCTCGATGGCCGGACGCCAAAGCACCTCCGCCTTCCCTTCCAGCCACAGGAGGGCCTCCAAAATATACTGCAGTATCTCGAGCATCTACTCCGCTCTCTTCTTCGCCAGGATTGCCTCGGTCACGCGAACCGCTTGCAAGCTCTCCGCCACCTCGTGCGCCCGGACCATTACGGCTCCGCGCTCCACCGCCAGACACGCGCAAGCCAGTCCTCCGGGAAGCCGCCCTCGCGGTTCACACCCGGACAACTTGCCAATAAACGACTTCCGGGATACCCCGATGAGCATAGGACGTTCCAATCTGGCGAACGATTCAAGCCCGCTCAAAAGTTCCAGATTGTGCTCCAGTCCTTTCCCAAAACCAATTCCCGGGTCCAATATAATTTGTTCTATAGCAACTCCGCAAACCAACAACCGCTGAATTCGGTCGAAAAAAAACTCCGCCACCTCTTTGACGACGTCCGAATACACCGGGTTGGCCTGCATCGTTTGCGGCGTGCCGCGCATGTGCAGACAGACGTAACCCGCGCCCGCCTCGGCCACCACGCGCCACATCTCGTCGTCCTCGCGGTTTGCCCCCACGTCATTGACAATTGCCGCTCCGGCCTGGAGCGCCGCGCGCGCCACTCCCGGCTTCATGGTGTCAATGGAGATGGGAACCTGACTCAGGCCCGCCAACCGCTCCAGCACCGGCATTACCCGGCGCAACTCCTCCTCTTCCGAGACAGGCACCGCCCCAGGCCGCGTGGATTCGCCTCCAATGTCAAGGATCCCGGCACCCTCCGCCTCCAACCGCAAGGCGTGCGCCACCGCCGCTTCCGCGTTCGGAAACTGCCCCCCGTCTGAGAAGGAGTCTGGCGTTACGTTGACAATCCCCATCACCATCGTGGGACGGGGGAAACGGAACTCGAACTGGCGCGCCCTCAGAATCACGTTTTCGGCTCCTGGATCAACTCGATTTCGTACCCCTCCGGCGCGTCGATGAAGGCAATTCCCTGGCCCGATTCGGTGATATGAGGCCCGTCGGAGTACTTCAAACCGAGGCTGGCGAGGTGCCTGCCGAACCCCTCCAGGCTCTCCACCTCAAAGGCGAGGTGAGTCAGGTCGGGCTGCACCTGCACCGGCCCGCTCGCCGGGAAGCGGCAGAGCTCAATCAGCTCTTCGCTTTCAGGCGCCTTCATAAACACCAGCTCGGAACCGCGGGGCGACTTATGGCGGCGGACTTCCTCCAAGCCCAGAATCTGTTTGTAAAAACGAACGCTCCGTTCCAGGTCATCGACCCGATAGCGGGTATGGAGCAGCTTTTTGGCCATAGTCATGGCTGCATAATAGCCAGGTTTATCGCAGGCGCAATCAGACATAAATCGCGCCCCCCAACAACCGGCTTGTCCTGGCAGGCTGCCAAAGGCTAGCCTTGCGGCCAAGGAAGCTTTATTCAAGAAACGCATTATGCCTGACACAACGAATCGCCGGAGCCGGGAGTCTGCGGAGCGGATTCCCGAGGAGCGCATCAGCGTCCTGCTGGTGGATGACCAGGCGATGGTCGCCGAGGCGGTGCGGCTGGCGCTGGCGCACCAGACCGACATCGATTTCCATTATTGTGCCAATCCCCGGAAAGCGATCGCCATCGCCAGCGAAATCCAGCCTACCGTCATTTTGCAGGACCTGGTCATGCCCGAGCTGGACGGCCTGACGCTGGTCAGTCAATTCCGCGCGCACACCGCCACGCGCGAGATCCCCATTATCGTACTCTCGACCAACGAAGACCCGCAGGTCAAAGGGCACGCCTTTGCCATCGGCGCCAATGATTACCTGGTCAAGCTGCCGGACAAGATCGAGTTGGTGGCGCGGATTCGGTATCATTCAAAGGCCTATCTCAACCTGCTCCAGCGCGACGCGGCTTACCGGGCGTTGCGTCGCAGCCAGGAGCAACTGCTCAAAACCAACAGCGCCCTGGTGACGCTCAATCAGAAACTTGAGGAGGCCACCCTCGCCAAATCTGAATTCCTGGCCAACATGAGCCATGAAATCCGCACGCCGATGAACGGTGTGCTGGGGATGGTTGCCTTGTTGTTGGAAACAGAGTTGACGGATGAACAGCGCGATTATATTGAGGCGACCCGAGGCAGCGCCGAGGCCCTGCTCACAATTGTCAACGATATTTTAGACTTCTCCAAGATCGAATCCGGAAAACTGGAACTGGAGCGGCACCCCTTCGAGCTGCACACCTGCATTGAGGAGAGTCTGGAACTGCTGGCGCCCAAGGCGGCGGAGAAGGGACTCGACCTTGCGTGCATCGTCGATGAGCGCATCCCAAAGATCCTGGTCAGCGACATCACGCGGCTGCGGCAGATTCTGATCAACCTCCTCGGCAACGCGGTGAAGTTTACCGCCCGCGGCGAGATCGTTGTTGAGGTCGCTCCCGAGGCCCATCGGGCGCGCGCTGCCGAGCCCGGGCACGAACAGGACGCCGACCTGCTGCTTCACCCCGAGGAGTGGTTGCTGCACTTTTCGGTGCGCGACACCGGGGTCGGTATTCCGGTCGAGCGCCAAGACCGTCTTTTCCGATCATTCCAGCAAGTCGATGCTTCCACGGCGCGGCATTATGGGGGGACGGGCCTGGGTCTGGCCATCTGCAAGCGGTTGGTGGAGTTGATGGGGGGGAAGATCTGGGTCGAAAGCCAGCTCGGCAAGGGCGCCACGTTCCACTTCACCATCTCCACCATGGCGGGCGCGTCCACCAAGCCCGCCGCATGGCAGACCTCTCAGCCCCAGCTTGTCGGCAAGCGGCTGCTGCTCGTGGAAGACAACCTCACCAATCGCCGCATCCTGGAGCATAGGGCACGCCAATGGGGCCTGGAGGTCGTGTCTGCGGTGACCGAACAGGCTGCCTTGGCCGCCCTCAAATCCGACGCTCTGTTCGACGCGGTCATCCTGGACTTGCAGTTGCCGGGAACCGACGCCCTGGCCCTGAGCGGTAGCATTCGCCTTCACGCCCGGAATAGATACCTCCCCTCCGTGCTCTTGCTCTCCTATCCCCCTGTCCGCCTGGAGGAGCTGCAAGCCGAACGGGAGGAAATTGTCGGCGCCATCCTCAAGCCGATCCGGCCGGCGCAAGTCCTGGACGCCCTCTGCCACGCGCTGAACGTCCGGCCCAAAGCAGAGAAACGCGCCCCGGCCGAGTCCTCGCTCGATACGCGGCTGGCCGAGCGGCTGCCTCTGCGGCTGCTCCTGGCCGATGACAATGCTATCAACCGCAAGGTGGGCTTGAGCATTTTGCGCAAGCTCGGCTACCAAGCCGATACGGCCCAGGACGGGCGCGAAGTGCTCCAGGCGCTTCAGTCAAGGGCTTACGACATCCTGTTTCTCGATGTTCAGATGCCGGAGATGGACGGGCTGGAAGCCGCGCGCCAGATCCGCCAACAGTGGCCGGCGGGCAAGCGCCCGCGAATCGTCGCCATGACCGGCCATGCCCTGCTTGGAGACCGGGAGCAGTGCCTGGCGGCGGGGATGGATGATTACATTACCAAACCGATCAGGATCGGCGACCTCCGGGCCGTTCTGGAACGGTGGGGGCCGGCAGACATGGGAGATTAATTGAGAATTGAGAATTGCAAATTGATGGCAAAGACGGCGGCCGTATGAAACCGGACGAGGGCTATGAACTCTGCCGCATTCTGGGCAAATCCATCTCCACAGCGAAATCAAACCGGCGCCGTCCGCCTGAGCACCCCTCGAACCAGAACTCAATTTAAGATTCTTAATTCTCAATTCTCAATTAGCAGGCGCCTCGCTAGCCCAATCCAAACCACCCTGCAAGACATTTCCGGCTCATGCGCGTTTTAAAGCCCCCACGCCTCCACTACCGAGACGTTATTGGCATCGCCGCTCCCGCCAGCCCGCCTCCAGACCCAAAGGCCATCGACCGCTCCGTCGCGGCGCTCGAATCGCTCGGCTTTAGGACGCGGCTGGCGCCCAACGTCCGAAAACGTTGGGGGTTCCTTGCCGGAACGGATCAGGAGCGCGCCTCCGACCTCATGACCCTCTTTGCTGACAAGGAGGTTGACGCTATCTTCTGCGTCCGGGGTGGCTATGGCGCCGGACGACTCCTGCCCCTGCTCGATTACAAGCTTATCCGCGCCAATCCGAAGATTCTGGTCGGCTACAGTGATATCACCGCTCTGCACTGCGCGCTGCTCAGAAAGGCGGGCCTCGTCTCCTTCCATGGGCCGAT